>DCAT01000161.1:31255-31690 GCA_002312935.1 Oceanospirillaceae bacterium UBA1126
ATTATTGCTCAGGTTGATACCAAATAGTAATAAAGCACTGAAGGTGAACGTTCATGATTTGAACATAATCTGATAAAATTAAGAGGCCTCAACGGTGAGGTTTATTTATATTAAATCTAGTTATTCTCCGTTTAAACCTGCAAGCGTTTAAACTTAGCAGACGTTAAACTAAGCAGTATTAACGCCATAAAATTAATCAAAAGGTGCGTATTAATGTCCCGTCAGGTTGGCCTTTTTTTGTTTAAAAATGATTTGCGAATTCATGATAACTTAGCGTTAGCAACGGCAGCTGCTGAGGTTGATCAACTGATTTGTATTTATTGCCTGGAACCTAAACAACCACCCTCTAGTTTGCGCGCCCCGAGTAACTTATCGCCTCACCGGCAGCTTTTTTTGCAGCAGTCGCTTACTGATTTACACCGAAGCCTTAAACAC
>DCAT01000099.1 GCA_002312935.1 Oceanospirillaceae bacterium UBA1126
CACTTAAGTCTGCTGTTACTGCTGCTGTTGGCGACGCTGTTGGCGAAGCTTACCAAATTAGCGACAAGATGGACCGTCAAGCGCGCTTGGCTGAAGTCAAGGCGCAAGCGATTGCTGCCCTATGCAGCGATGACGCATCTGCTCCTTCCAAGTCTGACGTATTAGGCATGGTGAGTAAGCTAGAAAAGCACACTGTGCGCTCACGTGTCGTTGCAGGCGAGCCGCGTATCGACGGTCGTGATACCAAGACTGTTCGTGGTATCGATGTGCAAATTGGCACTTTGGCTAAAGCTCATGGTTCATCATTGTTCACCCGTGGTGAAACCCAGTCTATTGTTGTAGCTACCCTTGGTACTAGCCGCGATCAGCAGATTATTGATGCCCTAGAAGGCTCACGTAAAGATCCGTTTATGCTGCACTACAACTTTCCAAGCTACTCTGTAGGTGAAACAGGCCGTTTCATGGGCCCAGGCCGCCGTGAGATTGGCCATGGCCGTTTGGCGCGTCGTGGCATCCAAGCGATGTTGCCAAGCCAAGAAGACTTTCCTTACACTATTCGCGTAGTTTCAGAAATTACTGAGTCCAACGGATCTAGTTCAATGGCTTCTGTATGTGGTGCATCTCTAGCACTTATGGATGCGGGTGTGCCAATTAAGGCACCTGTCGCAGGTATTGCCATGGGTCTGATTAAAGAAGATGCTGGTTTTGCCGTTTTGACAGACATACTCGGTGATGAAGACCACTTGGGCGACATGGACTTTAAAGTAGCAGGTTCTGCTGCAGGTATTACTGCGCTTCAAATGGATATTAAAATCCAGGGCATTACTGAAGAGATAATGGAAATTGCTTTAGAGCAAGCACACGAAGCACGTATTCATATCTTAGACGAAATGAATAAGGTTATTGCACTGCCTCGCGCTGAGCTGAATGATAATGCTCCTACCATGAAAACCATCAAGATCGATCAAGATAAGATCCGTGATGTGATTGGTAAAGGTGGCGCTACCATTCGTGGTTTGTGTGAAGAGACTGGTGCATCAATCGACATTGAAGATGATGGTACCGTGCGCGTATTCGCTGATGACAAAGCTTCTGCTGAATTGGCAGAAGCTAAGATTTTAGAAATTACTGCAGAAGCCGAAGTGGGTGCTATTTACGAAGGTAAAGTAGAGCGTATTGTTGACTTCGGAGCATTCATTAACATCTTGCCTGGCAAGGATGGTTTACTGCATATTTCCCAAATCTCTAGTGAGCGTGTTGAGAAAGTCACAGACTACCTAGAAGAAGGTCAAACTGTTAAGGTTAAAGTGCTAGACGTAGACGCACGCGGCCGTATTAAGCTGTCTATGAAAGACATGGAAGCCTAATTATATCTCAACAGGGCTTGAGTAAAGTGGCACTTGATTGATAAATCAGGTCGCGCAGCCCTCTTGAAATAACACAACCTTTAACCAGCAATGGTTAGAGGTTTTTTTATGTTTGTGAGGCTACTAATGTGTCGTATTTGGTAATATACTAGTCGCCTTTAGATCTGTGCTAAATCGTATTAAAAAGGCTCCCCCTTGAATCAATTACAGCAAATTTCCCTCAAAAAAAACAACATTAAAATCGTTCTATTAGAAGGCGTGCACCAATCAGCTGTTGATGCCTTGCAGGGTGCGGGGTTTAGTAATATTCATTTTTACGCTACTGCACTGCCAGAAAACGAACTAATGGACGTGTTAAAGGATGCCCACTTTGTAGGTATTCGTTCACGCACTCAGCTAACCCGTGAAGTGTTAGGTGAGGCTACTAAGCTAATGGCGATAGGCTGCTTTTGCATAGGCACCAACCAAGTGGATCTCAGTGCGGCCCTAGAATTGGGTATTCCTGTATTTAATGCACCTTACAGTAATACTCGCAGTGTCGCAGAACTAGTGATTGCTGAGGCCGTACTACTGCTAAGAGGTATTCCAGAAAAAAATGCCAAGGCTCATCGCGGTAAATGGCTTAAATCAGCACATCAGTCTTTTGAAGTGAGGGGTAAAAAGCTTGGTGTGGTGGGGTATGGGTCTATTGGCTCGCAGCTCGGTATTATGGCCGAAGCCATGGGCATGGAAGTGATCTATTATGATCAGATTACTAAGCTGAGTTTAGGTAATGCATCTGCCTGTGGCAATTTAGCAACACTGCTTATGCAAGCTGATATTGTCACCTTGCATGTGCCAGAAACGCCATCGACGTATTGTCTAATGGGCCCCACTCAGCTTGCACAGATGAAACAGGGTGCGGTGCTGATTAATGCCTCACGTGGCACCGTGGTTGATATTGAAGCATTAGCTAGTTGTCTGAAGAGTGGTAAGTTATTAGGCGCGGCTATTGATGTGTTTCCAGTAGAGCCTCGGTCTAACAACGATGAGTTTATTTCGCCATTAAGGGGGTTAGATAATGTCATTTTAACCCCACACATTGGTGGTTCAACGGTTGAGGCACAAGTGAACATTGGTGTGGAGGTGGCCGATAAACTCATTCGCTACTGTGACAATGGTACCAGCCTGTCTGCAGTCAACTTTCCAGAAGTGTCGCTACCTAACCATGAAAATGCTCATCGCTTGTTGCATATTCATGAAAATATACCGGGGGTACTGTCTAAAATAAATAATGTGTTTTCTGAAAATAGCATTAATATTTCGGGGCAGTATTTGAATACTAATGCCAAGGTAGGTTATGTGGTCATCGATGTAGATGCCAGTTGGTCAGAGCTGGCCTTAGTAAAACTCAAACAAGTGTCTGGCACCATAAGCTGCCGAGTATTATTCTAGCTTTTTAGGGTTTTAACCCCGTTTCCAGTGCCCAGAAATAGAATGTCTGCTGGGCGGTGGGCGAAAAGACCGTTAGTAACAACGCCAGTAAGCTGGTTGATCTTTTGCTCAAGGTCTTTTGGGTCTAAAATGTCCATACCGTAAAGGTCTAGGATGACATTACCATTGTCGGTTACAAAGCCCTGACGCCACACAGGTTCGCCACCAAGGCCTACTAGTTTACGAGCCACATAACTGCGGGCCATGGGAATTACTTCTACGGGCAGCGGAAACGCACCTAGTACATCCACTAGTTTGCTTTCATCGGCAATACAAACGAAGGTTTCTGCAACAGCAGCGACTATTTTCTCTCGTGTTAAGGCACCACCGCCACCCTTAATTAGGTTGAGGTGAATGTCACTTTCGTCTGCGCCGTCTACATAAAAATTCATGTGAGGCACAGCATTAAGTTCTAAGACGTCAATGCCATGGCTCTTGAGGCGCGTTGCAGTAGCTTCAGAACTTGCTACCGCAGCGCCAAAAGTGTGTTTTATCTTGGCTAGAGCATCAATAAAGCAGTTAGCAGTAGATCCTGTACCAACACCAATAATTGATTCCCAGTTAAGATGAGGGGCGATATAGTCTACTGCGGCTTGTGCTACAGCATGTTTTAACTGGTCTTGGGTCATGGTGATGATCGAGTTGAACACTAATAGACAGATTATACAGGAATTTCCACTATAGAATGTAGACGCTAGTGGCTTCTGCCATTAATATGATGAACTAGTTAAACACACTTCACATTCTGTAAAAATATTACCCCATTAGAAGAAATATTATGCCTCATCGTTATATCAAGAAAATTCTATCTGCTAATGTCTACGACGTGGCAGTGGAAACGCCCGTTGATCCAGCTCGAAGCCTGTCTAAACGCTTGGCAAATAATATTTTGATTAAACGAGAGGATTTGCAGCCTATATTTTCTTTTAAAATTCGGGGGGCCTACAACTGTATCTCAAAATTAACTGATACACAAAGGGCCTCTGGCGTGGTGTGCGCGTCTGCGGGCAATCATGCCCAAGGTGTAGCCATGTCTGCCCAGCACTTAGGTATTGATGCCACTATTGTTATGCCCAAAAGTACCCCAGACATTAAGGTTAATTCGGTCAGAGCTCTAGGCGCAAACGTCATTTTACATGGGGATTCATTCGCGCAGGCGTTTGCCCATTCACGCACCCTGATGGCTGACCTAGGGATGGTGTACATACACCCCTTTGATGACGAACATGTGATTGCTGGTCAAGGCACTGTAGCGGTGGAATTGTTGCGGCAGGTTCAGGGTAACATTGATGTGGTATTTGTACCTGTTGGTGGGGGTGGGTTAATTGCAGGTATGTCTGTTTATATTAAGTACCTACGCCCAGATATCAAAATTATAGGTGTGGAGCCCGAAGATTCTTGCTGTCTTAAGGCCGCTATGGATGCGGGTGAGCGGGTCATTTTGTCAGAAGTTGGTACCTTTGCTGAGGGTGTGGCTGTTGCTCAAATAGGCAAACTTAACTTTGAATTAGCCCAGCAGTATGTTGATGAAGTGATTACTGTAACCACAGATGAGCTGTGTGCAGCTATAAAAGATATTTATGGTGACACGCGTGCGGTTGCGGAACCTTCAGGGGCTTGTGCTGTTGCTGGCTTAAAGAAATATGTAGAACGTGAAAAAGCGCAAGGTCAAACCTTGGTTGCTGTTTCTACAGGGGCTAATCTGAACTTTGATCGCTTGCGCCACGTTGCTGAGCGTGCAGAAATAGGAGAGGGTCGTGAGGCTATTATTGCGGCAGAAATACCCGAGCAGCCAGGCAGTTTCAAACGGTTTTGTACGGCATTAGGTGAGCGTAATATCACTGAATTTAATTACCGCTATGGCAATAACAGTAAAGCACAAGTGTTTGTGGGTGTGACGCTTAAAACAGATGAAGGGGGGCGTGAACCGCTGCTTAAACAGTTGGCTAGCCACCATATTACTGCGGTAGATTTGAGCAACAACGAAATGGCCAAGAGCCATGTTCGTTATATGGTAGGTGGGCATGCCTCAGTAGACAACGAAGTGGTCTACCGGTTTACCTTTCCAGAGCGACCAGGTGCGTTACTTAAGTTTTTGAATAAACTTGGCCAACTATGGAATATTTCAATGTTCCATTATCGTAATCATGGGTCTGCTTATGGCCGAGTGTTAGTGGCAATGCAAGTTCGACCAGAAGACAAAGTGAAGTTTGAAGGTTATTTAGACGAGCTGGGTTATGCTTTTAATGAAGAAACAGATAATCCAGCCTATCAGCTATTTTTAGCCCCTGAATAATGCGAGGTGGTTATCAATGGCGCTGCCAAGGGCCCAGCGCCCTTAAGCCCTCCTAGACAGATGCTTTTGGTAAGGTAATATCAACTCTAAGTCCGCCCTCAGACCGGTTGCTAGCCTCAATAGTGCCACCTTGAGCCCTTATTGCCTGTTCGGCAATGGCCATGCCCACACCGTAGCCACCGCTTTGCTGGTTACGGCTAGCTTCTACGCGGTAAAAAGGCTCAAACAAGCGTTTAAGTGAGTCTTCTGGCACGCCTTCACCTTCATCTTCAATGCGAATAACCACAGTGTCTTTATGCAGTTCTACGTGTAAAAATATTTGACTATCATCTGCCGTATATCTCATGGCATTTCGCAAGATGTTTTCTACTGCACGGGACACCAATTCGGGTTGGCCAGTTAACATGTTTTTGTCGGGCTGTTGCAGGTGCACCTGGTGTTTTGACTGGTCCTCAAACTGAGCATCTTGAGTGAGTTTGCATAGCAAATCGCTTAAATCATAGGCTTCTATACTAGGGGTTTGACCATTTTGCTCTAAGCGTAATAAGGTGAGCACCTGATCAATCAGATCGTTCATACGTTCTATTTCACGCTCAATACGGTGCAGAGATTGGTGCTCTGTATCAGGCAGCTTCCGCGCTAGTAACTCTAAGGCGATTTGCTGTCTAGCTAAAGGGGTTCTTAACTCGTGGGATATGTCTCGAAATAGGCGTTGCTGATTGCTCACCAGCAAACTAATACGTTCGGCCATACGGTTGAAGGCAAGGCCCACTTCACCAATTTCATCTCTTCTGAAGCCAATTAACATGGGTAGCCGAGTGTCAAAATTGCCGCGGGCAAATGAGTCGGTTGCTTGCTTGAGCTTACGCAGCGGGTCTGTGATTCGCCAGGTCACAAAAGCGGTTAAAAGGGCTACGATCACTAAAGCGGTAATAACTTGCAGTATGGGTAAATGCTTCAACCAGGCTGGGTAAGGGCCAGAGTTATCGCGATGGGCGACAAACGTGTAGATACGATTGCTACTACTGGAAATACGATAAGGTTGGAACCCCCTCAAGTGACGTTCTGATAGCCTATTTTGGGTTAGGGGTAAGGTAAATTCAAGCCAGTTTTTTGGCAGGTTTGCGAGGCTTATAGGCCGCCGTTTAGAATCTAACATAAAGCCCTTTACGTTGAATTCTTGGTCGATATAGCGCAGCCAAACGGTTAGCTCTTCGGTGCCTTTGGTTTCAAAAATGTCGGCTGCCTTGATGCCTAATTTAACGACCCGTTGATATTCTTCTTGTTCGCGCTTTTCAACAATAATTTCTGATAAGGTCGCAACAGAAAAAATAACCGCAATGAGGGTGAGCCAAAAAAAGAAAAATATCTTCCAATATAAGCTTCTAAATATTAATGGTCGTAACGGCCATTTAGTCATTAATGACATACTGGTATCCAACGCCCCGTATAGTTTTTATACGCGGTTCATTGCTTGGAAATGGCCCTATTTTTCGCCTTAGGTTACTCATATGCATATCGACACTGCGATCATACAAGGCTAAGTGACGGCCTAATGCTGTTTCTGTGAGCTCTTCTTTACTCAACACTTGGCCTGCTTTCTCAAGCAAACTGGCTAAAAGATTAAACTCTGTGCTGGTGAGATCTAAGTCTTCACCCTGCTTGGATACGATACGGGTATTGTGGTTTAGTTCTACATCCTCTCGGATAATCACTTGGCGACTGCCACTGGCTTGCATGCCTGCTTTATCCATCTCTACCCGCCTTAATATGGCGCGAATACGGGCAACAATTTCTCTTGGGTTGCAGGGTTTCGGCAGATAATCGTCTGCCCCCATTTCAAACCCTACAATACGGTCTACCTCGTCACTACGAGCAGTCAGCATAAGTACAGGTGTTTTATTGTTGACACGAAATTGTTTAAGAAGGTCTAGGCCATTCATCTTAGGCATCATAATATCAAGGACCAAGGCGTCATACTGGCCGTTTAAGGCCATATTAAGTCCTTGTTCTCCATCAAAGGCTTGGTCTACTTCAAAGTTTTCTAATGCCAAAAACTCGCTCAATAACTCATTGAGTTCTTGATCATCTTCAATTAACAAAATGCGGGTAGTCATGAGTTCAATCCTCAGAATGGGCAGGCTTCGTTAGAGTATAGATGCGTTTGGCCCATACTGACAGAGCAGGCATGGGTATTGGGGATGTATTTTACAGAATTTTACGTGTTTGGAGTGAGGTGATAACTCTACCAGAACGGTAGTTAAAGACTCCCCAAGGTGTCGTTTCCGAAAGTTGCCCTGAACCCGACGGTTCAAGGTGGGAGGCTCCTGGCTAAGCGGAAGGCGTTCCAGCAAGTGGACATGCACAAAGCAAAGCCGAGAAGCCCCCTGGGTATATAAATCGGCTCAAGGACGTTATCGAATGTCGAGTACCACAGGGAGTCTGGGGTTATTATATGCCTGAGTTTTTAAGAATGGAACCTAAATTAGAGAATAAAAGGCTAACTTAGGCTGTCATTAACTCTTTTGTCTAAATGCTCAAGTGCTGTTTCCAAATTAATTAGCTGCTCTTGGGTATCTATTAGCTCCGCACTCATGTTCAAGGCTGCCATTACTGCCATACGGTCTAAACCCATTACCCGACCACTTGATTTAATACCCTGCAGTATTTGGTCTAAATTCTCAGCAGCCTGACGCAAGTTAGCTTCTTTGCCAGCAGGGCAAGTGAGGGTATAACTTTGAGCTAAAATGGAAACTTGTACTGCTGTTGTGTCAGTCATGGTGAGCTTCCGTTGCTTGGTCAAATAAGCTGATTAAATGATTTAAGTCATCTTCTAGGTTTTGGTTGTGAGCTTCTGCAGGTTTTAAAAAGCCTTCTTGTGGTAAGGCGTTGGCAGCCTGGCGCTGTATTAATTGTTCTTCTAGCTGCGCCACACTGCTTTGAAGCATTGCATAATCGTGCTGTAAGGCGCGGTGTTGAGTTAACAACTGGTCGATGTGATGTACCAAGGCATTGATGGTCGACATTGATGGGCCACTTAAAAGATAATCTATGCTTAGATTTTATAGTAAATTACGCTACTGTCTAGTGACACCCCATAAAAGCTCTAGAGAATGCCTTCAGCTCAGGTATAATAAACTGATAATTTGAAGCTAGAGCCAAACTGATGACTGAAACCACGCCACAACTAAACTACGTATTTGATGACTTTGCAGACATGTTTGTTGAGTTGGGAGCTTTCGGTACTCCATCTGAATTACACGGATTGCTTACAGGGCAGCTGGCAGCGGGTGTTCGAGCTGATGCTGAGGCTTGGCTGGCCATGGTTGTGGCCCATTTAGATGTGCAAGAGTTAGAAGATGATGATGACAAAGCTGAATTGGTGACGCTTTATGATTTGGTGCTAGGGCAATTAACGGCAGCTGATTTTGGGTTTCAATTACTGCTTCCAGAAGACGATGCCGAGCTAACAGGCAGAACAGAGTCCTTAGGCGCGTGGTGTAGTGGTTTTTTAAGTGGGTTTGGCTTAGGTTTTGATCGCAGCAAGCAAACACTTTCCAGTGAAATCACCGACTCAATGGAAGACCTTGCTAATATTGCCCAAGTGTCCTTTGATGCGGATGACGAAGAGCTAGAAGGAGACAGTGCAGAAACCAGTTATATAGAACTGGTTGAGTATGTACGTTTGGCCGCAATGATGGTATTTGCAGAATTTAATTTACCGTCCAACAGTGCCCAAAAAAAAGTACCTAAGCAAGTACATTAAGAGCAAAATGCCATGACTAAGCTAGCCACTATAGAGTATAGCAACCGACGTAAGGACCTAATGCAACAGCTACCTCGAGGAGCGGTTGTGATCATTCAGTGTGCTCCGGTATATATTCGAAACGGTGATGTAGAGCATGATTACCGTCAAGACAGTAGTTTTTATTACCTATCGGGTATGGTGGAGCCGCATACCACCTTGGTGCTAGTTAATGGGCCAGAAGGTTGCTCCAGTAACATTTTTTGTCGTAGCAAAGACAAGTTACAAGAAATTTGGCATGGTCGCCGTCTAGGTGTGGATGCTGCACCACATACATTGATGATCGACAACGCCTACACCAGCGAAACGCTCGAGGCACAACTCATAGAGTTATTAGATGGCGCAAGCCAGGTGGTCTTCGGCTTTAGCCGTGAAAATACTGCTGAGTTGGTGCAGCAGAGTTTATCTAAGTTGCGTGGCTTAGCACGTCAGGGAAAAATATCTCCCACTCAGGTTGTGGACCTTGATCCTCTTGTAGATGCCATGCGTCTGTTAAAATCAGCCGCTGAGATAGATCAAATGGCGCTGGCTAGCAATATAAGTGTGGTTGCCCATAAACGTGCCATGAGTGTGTGCAAAGTGGGTATGAATGAATTTCAATTGGCTGCTGAAGTGCACCACCAGTTTTCGGTGCAAGGTAGTCAGCGCTTGGCGTATGGCTCTATTGTAGCGGGTGGTGACAATGCCTGTATTTTGCACTACACCAACAATGATCAAGTATTACAGGATGGTGATCTGGTATTAATTGATGCAGGTTGTGAGCTGGATCACTATGCTTCAGATATTACCCGTACTTTCCCAGTTAACGGCCGCTTTAGTGAAGCTCAAAAAACTATTTATGAGTTAGTGTTGTCGGCCCATACAGCGGCCTTAGCCTGTATTAAGCCTGGAGCGGTATTTGCCGACATGCAAAATGCCGCAGTAGAGGTAATTACTCAGGGCTTAATTGATATAGGCTTGTTAACAGGTGAGCTAGACAAAAATATTGCAGACCAGAGTTATCGCAAATTTTATATGCATAATATTGGCCATTGGCTTGGCATGGATGTGCACGATGTGGGTATCTATAAATTCAATGGAGAATCCCGCCCACTTATCCAAGGCATGGTAACTACAGTAGAACCTGGTATTTATATAGACCCAGACGATGTCAGCATTGCCCCTGAATGGCGTGGTATTGGCGTTCGTATTGAAGATAATATCTTGGTGACCAAAGATGGTTACCGCAACCTTACTGAATACCTGCCCGTGACCGTGGCAGATATTGAAACCTTAATGGCGGGCTAATGGCTGAAAAATCAGACGAAAGCCCTATCGGCACTCAGGTTTCCAAAAGCTACGATATTGTTATTGTGGGAGGTGGTTTAGTTGGTGCGAGTTTATGTTTAGCGCTAGCTGGCACGGCAAAGGCCTATGGGTTATCTATTGCGTTACTTGATGTGGCACCTATTGGCGCTACAACACCCACAGCTGCAGGTGTTTTAGATGGGCGTGCCACAGCACTTGCTCTTGGTAGCCGCAACTTATTGCATAGTATCCACTTATGGCAACATTTACGCGGCCATGCCCAAGCCATTAGCACTATTCAAGTGAGTGACCAAGGCCAGCCTTGGAAGAGCGATATGAAGGCCTCTGAGATGCAGCGTGAGGCCCTAGGTTATGTGTTGCAGAATCAGGCCATGGGGCAGGTTTTCTTAGAGCAAATAAATCAACGTTGCAGTGACTTTGTGCATCTCATTGATCAGGCAGAAGTGACGGCTATTAATAACTCACGTCAAAATAGTCAGCTGCAATATAAGCGCCTTGGGGAATGCGGTACTCTTACTGCACAGTTAGTTGTTATGGCCGACGGCGGACGGTCACATTTGCGCCATCAGTTGGGCATGTTTGATCAAATTCAAAATTATGATCAAGTGGCTTTAGTGGCCAATGTAGAGCTAGACCAGCACCATTTTGGCCTTGCTTGTGAGCGATTTACCTCATCGGGCCCCTTGGCGCTATTGCCCTTGCCCAGCTTCGAAGATAAACACCGTGCTGCCCTAGTGTGGACACAACCCATTGCCCGCCAAGCTGAATTAGAGCAAATGCATGATGACCAGTTACTAGAAGAAATTCAACAAAATGTGGGTTATCCCATGGGCAAGCTTCGGGCTATTGGTGATCGCCAAGTTTATCCGCTGTCTCTAAGTGTTGCTGCTGAGCAGGCTAGACAAGGCTTAGCCGTTGTAGGTAACGCAGCTCATACGTTACACCCCATTGCTGGCCAAGGATTTAACCTAGCGCTGCGGGGTAGTTTTGCATTAGCTGAATCAGTACTAAAAGCCTGTAAACAAGGCAGCCCTATTGGTGACTTGACCAATTTAAACCAGTTTGTTGACATTAGCCGAAGGGACCAAGGGCGTGTCATTGGTACCAGTGATAAGGTAATGAAGCTTTTCTCTAGTAAAAAGCTTCATTACTCTGTGTTAAGGCAATTAGGCCTATTAACCATGCAACAGGTGCCTATGGTAAAGACCCTTTTTACCCGCGCAGCGATGGGTTTAGATGTGCCTTTGGCAGAGGTTTTAGCGATGCCTCCGGTAAACAATTCCGCTTCAGAAAGCAGCTGTGAGAAAAATCTATGAGCCAGTTCGACATAGCTATAGTTGGCGCGGGAATGGTGGGTGCAAGCCTTGCTTGTGGTCTAATAGATGCTGGTTTTAAGGTGGCCTTAATTGAATCTGGAGAATTAAATCCATCACAAAATTGGCCACTAGGGCAGGTAGACGCGCGCGTATCCGCGTTAAGCTTGGCCTCTGAAAATTTGCTAAAAAACCTGAATGTTTGGCCTATTTTAGCAAATATGGCACGTTTCCAAGCCTACAGTGCTATGCATGTTTGGGATGCCTGTGGCACCGGTCGGCTTCACTTTACTGCCGCCGAGCAACATTTGCCTTATTTAGGGCATATTGTTGAAAATTGCACGATTACGTCAGCCTTGCACCAAACTCTAGCGCACAAGCAATACCAACTTTTCGAACACAGTCAAATTGTCGACATGACTTCACAAGAAATATCGCCAAGGCGTTTAACCTTTGCTAGTGGTGAGCAAATTAGCGCATCCATAGTAGTAGGAGCTGACGGCGCTAATTCTAAAATTAGGCAGTTGGCAGGGCTACCTACCCGCGAGTGGGATTACCCTCATCACGCTTTAGTGACCCGTGTTAAAGTGACTAAAGCGCATGAAAACACTGCATGGCAAAGGTTTACCGAGGACGGTATATTGGCTTTTTTGCCCTTGTCTACTGCTGCTGAAGAAAGCCCAGACAATCATTATTGTTCTATCGTCTGGTCACGCCCAAAGGCACAGGCAGAGGCGATGCAACAACTACCAGAAAATGACTTCTGCCACGCCCTAAGCCGAGCATTTGAGGGCCAGTTAGGCGCTGTGATTGAAACTGATCAGCGCCACGTGATCCCGCTCAGGCAGCGCCACGCCAAACGTTATGTACAGGAGGGGTTAGTTTTGGTGGGTGACGCGGCTCACACCATACACCCCTTAGCTGGCCAAGGGGTTAATTTGGGGTTTCTTGACGTATCCGCTCTAGTAGAAACGTTAAAACAAGCCCAGCAGCAAGGCCATGACATTTCCAGTCTAAAAGTGTTAGAAAATTATCAGTCCCTAAGACGTGGTGATAATCTTCGCATGATGAGCTTAATGGAGAGCTTTTCTAGATTATTTGGTAATCAACATCCCATGCTAAGTTTATTGCGAAATACCGGCATGAACTGGGTGCAAAGACTAAGCCCTATAAAACAGCATTTAGCGCAACAAGCTATGGGAGTAGGTGTGCACTTACCCCCATTATCACAAGCGCCCCAACCCATAAAAAATACCCTATAAGGACACGATTATGAGCAACTTACCTCAAGGCTTAAGCTACGTTTCAAGCCATGAATGGATCCGCAATGAAGGTGACGGTATTGTCACCATTGGGGTGACAGATTTTGCCCAAGAGCAATTAGGCGATGTTGTATTTGTTGAGTTACCAGATGTAGGCACACAGCTTACATCTGAGGACGAATTTGGTGTAATCGAGTCTGTTAAAGCTGCCTCAGATCTATTTGCGCCTGTTTCTGGCGAAGTAATTGCCATTAATGAGCAGTTAGATGATGACCCAGAGTTAGTGAACTCAGACCCTTATGGTGATGCTTGGCTATTACAAATACGGTTAACTAACCCAGAAGAGTTAGAGCATTTGTTAGACGCTGAAGCTTATAGCCAATTGTGTGACGAATAAATGTCAGATTTAATTTTAAAACCAAAATCGGATCGCCGTTTACGTCAGGGGCACTTGTGGATTTACAGTAATGAAGTTGATGTAAGTAAATCTTCTCTGCAAAGCTTCCTACCGGGTGAGCAAGTGAATGTGTTGGATGCCAAAGGTAAAGCCTTAGGTACTGCTATTATTAATCCTAAGCAGCTTATTTGTGGCCGTTTAGTGAGCCGTAAAGCTGATGAACCTCTTGATCGTGAACGTTTGGCGAGTAGGCTGAAGTCTGCCTTAGTGAGCAGAGAACAGTTGTTTGAAGACCACTGCTACCGTTGGGTGTATGGCGATAGTGATGGGTTGCCTGGGTTAGTGATTGACCGTTTTGACCAAGTTATAGTGGTACAGGTGTCCAATGCTGGTATCGAGCTTTTGCTTGAACAGTTGTTACTAGCCATCAATGAAGTGGTGCCGGGCCTCAATATTTTGCTTAAAAATGATGGCAAAATGCGTGCCATCGAAGGCCTAGAGGATTACGTGCGGGTGGCTCAAGGAGAGGTGCCAAAGCTTGTACCCCTAAAAGAAAATGGGGTGAGCTTTTTGGCGCCTGTATGGGATGGGCAAAAAACGGGATGGTTTTATGACCACCGCTTAAACCGCCGTAGGGTACAAAAATTATCACAGGGCAAGCGGGTTTTGGACATGTTTAGCTACATTGGTGGCTGGGGTGTGCAGGCTGCTGCAGCGGGTGCTAAGGAAGTTATTTGTGTGGATGCCTCGGCCCAAGCGCTAGACTTGGTGCATCAACAAGCCCAGTTGAATAACGTAAGTGATAAAATACATAGCCTAAAGGCAGATGCCTTTACTGCGATGAAGCAGTTGCATGAAGACGGAGAACGTTTTGACATAGTCATCATTGACCCACCAGCCTTTATTGCTCGTCGCAAAGACATCAAAGCGGGGGAATTAGCATACCAGCGTGCTAATCAGTTAGCGATGCGATTATTAAATCCAGAAGGCATCTTAGTGTCTGCTTCATGTTCCATGCATTTAGAGCGAACGCGCCTTACTCAATTGCTGCAAGAGGCCTGTCGTAAGAATGGTCGTATGGGGCAAGTGCTAGAACAAGGAGGCCAAGGCGGTGATCACCCTGTACACCCTGCTATTCCAGAGACTGATTATTTAAAGTCCGTTATTCTTCGCACTTGGTACGAGGCCTAACTTTTTTGTGGGCCTGGTGCAACGGCGCAATGCTTACTGTAGGCGTTATTTAGCGCAAACTTATTACTGGCCAACCATGGCTTTGTGCGTGGGCCTCAAGTGTTGCATCTGGGTCTACGGCAATGGGCTCATCTACCAATGCTAATAATGGTAAATCATTGTGAGAATCACTATAGAAACAGGCTCCTTCAATGCTGTAGCCGTTGAGTGCCATCCAATGATAAAGCTTGTCAATTTTCCCTGCTTTAAAGCAAGGAGCACCGCTTAACTTTCCTGTGTAGCGCCCGTTTATAACCTCGGTGGGTGTTGCAATTAGGTGAGGTATGCCGAGGTGTTCAGCGATGGGTGCTGTGATAAAGTCGTTGGTAGCGGTGATGATAACCAGCACATCACCTGCCTCACGGTGCTGCTTTAATAAGGCTTGGGTTTTAGGTGCAATCATGGGGATAACTGTTGTTTGCATAAACTTCTTGTGAATACTGCTAAGTTCAGTTGCCTCATGCTGCATTAGCGGTGCAAGGGCAAACTCTGCATAGGCCACCATGTCTAAACTACCAGCCAAATAGTCTTGATAGAAAGCATCATTTTTTGTGCCGTACTCGTCCCTATTAACAAGCCCTTGTGCCACCATGAACTCACCCCACCCATGGTCGCTGTCACCAGCTAATAATGTATTGTCTAAATCAAACAAAGCGAGCCTTCGGTGCATTGGTATTCCTATATTAATGGGTGGTAAAACATTATTTTAGCTCATTTTCATCTGTGGTTGTTGTTGGCTGCCATTTTGTGGAACAATGGGACAAATATATTTTGTATGGTGCAAAGCCGTGATCGATAAAGATGGTTTTCGCCCCAATGTAGGTATTATTCTGGCAAATGCCCATGGACAAGTACTATGGGCAAAACGTTTGGGTTGGGATGCGTGGCAATTCCCACAAGGGGGCATTGATGCCCATGAAACGCCAGAAGAAGCCTTATTTAGGGAACTTAAAGAAGAAATTGGCCTGTCGCCAGAACATGTAGAAGTACTTGCCTGTACTCGCGGTTGGTTAAGGTATCGTTTACCTAAACGGATGATTCGCCAGGGCCAGCAACCTTTATGTATTGGTCAAAAACAAAAATGGTTTTTGTTACGTATGCTGGCGCCAGATTCAGCAGTGCAAACAGCAACCACAAGTAGCCCAGAATTTGATGCCTGGGAATGGGTGAGTTATTGGTACCCAGTAGATCAAGTGGTGTCTTTTAAGCGCGAGGTTTATCGTCGTGCTATGAAAGAACTTTGCCTACGTCATTCACGGCTGGTTTATCATCATGGATTAGTTATTCCCAGCCATGCCCAGAGCCAATAATTTATAGTTAGGAACTGAACTAAATGCTGCATAGTTTGCGTAAAATAATCCAAGCGGTGAGTGCTGCTGAGGATTTGCAATCGGCCTTAAACTTGGTGGTACACCAAGTTCGCAGGGCTATGCGCACTGACGTGTGCTCTATTTACCTGCATTTCCCCCAAACTGACAATTACGTGCTCATGGCGAGCGAAGGGCTTAACCAAGCATCCATTGGGCACGCGTGTTTACCTTCGGGTAAGGGTTTGGTGGGTTTGGTGGGTCTTAGGTCAGAAACCATTAACCTTAAGCGGGCTGCCGAGCACCCTAATTTTCATTATGTACAAGAGACAGGTGAAGAAGCCTTTAGCTCTTTTTTAGGTGTGCCTATAATTCATCACCGTAAGGTGCTGGGCATCTTAGTAGTTCAGCAGCGTGATGAACGCCAGTTCGATACTGAAGAAGAGGCGATGCTGATCACTTTGTCGGCGCAACTTGCAGGTTTTATTGCTCACGCAGAGGCTACTGGTGGCGGTTTACGGCAGGATACGTTGGCAGATGGCGAAAGCCTAGACTTACATTATGAGGGAGTGAGTGGCTCTGCGGGTGTGGCAATTGGTCATGTGGCAGTGATTGCTCCACCAGCAGACTTAGACAAAGTTCCCGATCGAAAATGTCGTAATGCAGAAACAGAAGTTGAAGCCTTCCAAACAGCGCTAGAAGCGGTTAGGCGTAAAATAAAGATTATTAGCCGCACCTTGGCCCGCAATTTAAAAAACCAAGAACAAGAGTTGTTCGAAGTATATATGCGCATGTTAGATGACAACGCCCTTGCAGGGGAAGTCATTCAACATATACGCCAAGGGCAGTGGGCACAAGGCTCCCTGAGACGAGTTGTGCAGCAACATATCCGTGCATTTGAAGCCATGGAAGATCCGTATCTACGCGAAAGAGCGTCTGATATCCGCGACCTTGGGCGACGAATTTTAGCAGAGTTACAACAAACTAATACTGAAGTGCGCAAGTTTGAAGACGCTACTGTATTGGTAGCAGAAGAAGTGACGGCAGCGATGTTGGCTGAAGTGCCTGCTGATAAACTCAAAGCAATTATCTCTACGCTGGGTTCGAATAACTCTCATGCTGCTATTCTAGCTCGATCTATGGGCATTCCTACAATTATGGGTGCAGTAGATTTTCCTTATCGGCGTATGGAAGGTCAAGAGGTGGTTATTGATGGTTACATGGGGAGAATCTTTCTTAACCCAAGCCAAGACTTGCGCCGTCAATACGAACAAGCCATTGCTGAAGAAGACTCGTTTACTAAAGAACTAGAAATTTTAAGAAATGTTCCTGCACAAACACGTGATGGTCATACAGTGCCTTTGTTAGTTAATACTAGCTTACCGCTCGATGTAAGTCGTTCCTTAGACCAAGGTGCTGAGGGTGTAGGTCTATACCGTACTGAAGTGCCGTTTATGATTAAAGAGCACTTCCCATCGGAAGATGAACAGACTGAATGTTATCGTACTCAATTACATGGGTTTGCGCCCCTTCCTGTAACGATGCGCACCTTGGATATTGGTGGTGATAAAAACCTGCCTTATTTCGCTATTAAAGAAGATAACCCGTTTTTGGGTTGGCGCGGTATTCGGGTAACGTTAGATCATCCAGAAATATTTTTGGTGCAAATTCGGGCCATGCTCAAGGCCAGCGAAGGATTGGACAACTTGCGTATCATGTTACCCATGATCACCCACGTTAGTGAAATAGATGAATCTATTCGTTGGATTGATCAAGCATTTGCAGAGCTGTGTGAAGAAGGTTACAAACTGGTGCGTCCACCCATTGGTGTGATGGTGGAAGTGCCTGCTGCCGTTTATCAAGCTAAGCATATTGCGCAGCGTGTAGACTTTATGTCGGTTGGCAGTAATGATTTAACTCAGTATATATTAGCAGTAGATCGAGATAATCCTCAGGTAGCAGATTTGTACCACGCAATGCACCCTGCCGTATTGATGGCGCTGCAACATGTGGTAGATGCCGCTAAAGTGGCTGATATCCCAGTAAGCTTATGTGGCGAATTAGCAGGAGACCCCGCTGGCGCTCTGCTGCTTATGGGTATGGGTTACGATAGTTTGTCGATGAACGCAGCTAGCCTTCCAAAAGTGAAGTCGGTTATTCGTAACTTTACCTTGAGCCAAGCAGAAAAAATGTTACAACATGCCTTGGAGCAAGCTGGGGCCGATGGTGTGCAACAAATCATTCAAGACAACCTCAAGGCTGCTGGTTTAACACGGCTACATAGCCGATATGTGGGTAATTAACCCTGCTGCAATGCTCCACATAATAAGCCCGATGAGGCCATCAAGTACTCTCCATGCAGCAGGATTTCTAAATATAGGCATTAGCCATTTAGCCCCCCAAGCCAAGCCAAAAAACCAAATAAAAGAGGCGCTCACTGCGCCAAAGCCAAACCATAGCTTTTCACTGCCTACATACTGGCTACTAATGCCACCCAGTAACACCACAGTATCTAAGTAAGCGTGAGGGTTAAGTAAACTGACACTAGCAGCAACAGAAAGTGCTTTTAGAAGTGAGTATTCACTACGACTGGAATCTAGTTCCATTGAGTGGTCACTAGCTGCCGACTTAAATGCCAAAGCACCATAAATCAACAAAAATAAAGCCCCACCCCAAGTGATCCATAACCATAAATCTGGCTGGGCTTGAACTAAAGACCCCATACCAAATATGCCGAGGCAAATTAGGCTGGCGTCAGTAATGCTGCAAAAAAGCGCTACTGCGTATTGATGCTGGTTGCGCAAAGCGCGATTCAATAAATAAGCATTCTGGGCCCCAATAGCAACAATTAGCCCAGCACTGAGGGCAAGACCGTTAATGAAAATTAAGCTGGCATGCATAATGTTTTACTGGTCCAGTTGAAGTGTTGCTCTAATGGTGTCGCGTGATCAAAACAGGTTTCGAGAAGGTCTATTTTGCCATTTTTGTCGCGGTAGACACTAATGCATGTACGGGTGCCATAATTGTAGTCAGGGGCGTCGATAAAGCAAGCGGATAGACGTCTTTCCCAGTCTATGGGAATGCCTGTTTTAGGAAGTTTTTGGTCTTCAGCAATCTTAGTATGCTGCATCATTTGTTGTAGCAGCTGGTGTTGGGGAGGCTGGTGCAAAGTTTTCTGCAATCTGTCTTTAACATCGTTCACCTTTGGCCAATCGCTATTCAGGCAGCCATTACTTAGGCCGTATAGCCCTGCGGGCAGTATTTGTGGTTGGCAGTGTTCTTGGTTGGCGCAATAAACCAGCTGGTGGTTATCCCAAAGTAATAAATTAAAGCCTGCGAACTGCTCTATTTGAAGCTCTTCAGCAAATTCTATTGCCGTTTTATTTTGACTTAGAAAATCAACTGCTAATTTGCCTCGCGTTTTAAATGTGGCTAAATCATTGGCAGGAGCCTTAGCGTTGGTTGTTTGGCGCATGTTTGTCACTGCAGCCCAACGGCCATTCTTATGCACTGCTAGCCAGGTACCGCCTGCTTCCAGGTCTTTTCCAGCTAATATGTCGATATTAGGCCACCAATGCATATTCTCAGTAGGCCTATGGCGAAACTCATCACGATTGGCTGCCATGATTAGTGGGTAGTCGGTATTAAGTCGGTGGGCTAAAACAATCAGGCACATGAGAAATTGGCTATCCTAAACTTTGCGCTTATGCAGCGGAGCGTAGATAATAGCCTCTTTCTTACCTAGAAGTGAACGCATGATTTTTGTTGCTTATATGGTCCTTGGCGCGATCGCTGGAATGTTAGCAGGGCTCTTTGGCATTGGCGGTGGTATTATTGTGGTGCCAGTGTTGGTATTAGCCTTTAATCTGCAAGGTATAAACCCAGAAATAGTATTTTATATGGCTATTGCAACCTCACTAGCCAATATCATATTTACGTCTTTAAGTGCCATTCGCACCCACCACAAAAAAGCGGCCATTGAATGGTACTTAGTAAAGCCTATTGCTGTTGGAATGCTTGGTGGGTCTTTTATTGGCGTTAATACTGCACTCACTATCCCCGCCATATACCTACAAGCCAGTTTTGGTGCTTTTGCCATCTTCTTAAGCTTAAGAATGATGTTTTCGCAACTTGGTGCTGGCACATTGCGCTTACCTGGTACCCTAGGCTTAGGAGTGACTGGCGCATTTATTGGTTGGGTGTCAGTCCTATTCGGTATTGGTGGTGGTAACTTGCTGGTCACATGGTTATCTAACCGTCAGTTGGTCATACAGAAGGCTGTGGCTACTGCAAGTGCTTGTGGTTTTGCTATTGCCATAGCTGGTGCAGGGTCTAATGCTATATTGGGGTGGGGTAACCCTATGTTGCCGCCACACAGTTTGGGCTACATCTATTTGCCTGCATTACTTGGCATTGTGTCTACCAGCTTTGTTGCCGCTGCCTATGGGTCTATGTTGGCACATCAACTATCACCGCAGTTACTGAAGCGATTGTTTGCGTGGATGCTACTCTTAATGGGTTTGAGAATGTTAATAAGTGCTTGGTTTTAAGGATAATTATGCTTACTTTTCCCAATATTGATCCAGTTCTGATCCAGTTAGGCCCTCTAGCAATTCACTGGTATGGGCTAATGTACTTATTGGCCTTTGGCTCTGCATTATGGCTGGGTAATCGCCGTGCAGCATTAGCAGGATTTACTAAACAGCAAGTGAGTGATTTGATTTTCTTTGGTGCCATTGGCGTGGTGCTGGGTGGGCGGTTAGGCTATATTTTATTCTATCAATTTGAAGCCTTTTTATTACAGCCCAGTATGTTACTGAGAGTATGGGAAGGCGGGATGTCTTTTCATGGTGGTTTACTAGGGGTCATTTGTGGTGTTATTTGGTTCGCACGCAAATATCAGTTTAAATTTTATCAAGTGATGGATTTTGTTGCTCCTATTGTGCCCATTGGTTTGGGTGCAGGGCGCTTAGGTAACTTTATTGGTGGTGAACTTTGGGGGCGTCCCACAGACCTACCTTGGGGTATGGTGTTCCCCCATGTAGACGCATTAGCAAGGCATCCCTCGCAACTCTACCAATTGGCGCTAGAAGGTGCTTTATTGTTCTTAGTGCTTTGGCTCTACTCAGCCAAGCCTAGAGCCGCCTTACGTGTTTCAGGATTGTTTTTAGTAGGTTATGGCTTACAAAGATTTGTTGTAGAGTTTGCTCGTCAGCCAGATGCCCATTTAAACTATGTAGCCTTTAATTGGATGACTCAAGGGCAGTTATTGTCTCTACCAATGATTGCTCTAGGAGCTTATTTTTTACTACGCAAGACCTCGATTAAAGGTTAAAATAACACGTCTTTTATTTTTGTATGGGCTTTTTATATGCAGCAGTATCTCCAACTAATGCGCCATGTGCGCGATACCGGTGCCCTGAAGGAAGACCGCACAGGTACTGGCACCTTGAGTGTTTTTGGTTATCAAATGCGCTTTGATTTGTCTCAGGGGTTCCCCGCGCTAACCACTAAAAAACTGCACCTCAAATCTATTATTCATGAGTTGTTATGGTTCTTGCAAGGCTCCACAAATATTCAATATTTAACAGATAATGGTGTTCGTATTTGGGACGAGTGGGCTGATAAAAATGGGGATTTGGGTCCAGTGTATGGATCTCAGTGGCGCTCATGGCCAAAACCTGATGGTGGCCATATAGACCAAATTAGCCAGCTAGTTGAGCAGATAAAAAGTAATCCAGACTCGCGCCGCTTAATTGTGAGTGCCTGGAATGTTGGTGATGTAGAGCATATGGCTTTACCTCCATGCCACATGATGTTTCAGTTTTATGTAGCCAATGGCAAGTTATCCTGCCAGCTATACCAACGTAGTGCCGATATTTTCCTAGGCGTGCCGTTTAATATTGCAAGCTACGCGTTATTGACGATGATGGTTGCTCAAGTTTGTGGCTTAGAGGTTGGGGATTTTGTTCACACACTGGGTGATGCGCATCTGTATTCTAACCACTTGGAACAAGTTGATTTACAATTATCTCGAGACACCATGGCGTTGCCACAAATGCACATTAACCCTAAAGTGAATGATATTTTCGAATTTAAGATTGATGACTTTGAATTATTTAATTATCAGGCGCATCCTCACATCAAAGGAGCGGTTGCCGTATGACTATTGCCTTAATTGTTGCTGCCTCAAAGAACAATGTTATTGGTCGCAATAACCAGCTACCTTGGTATTTACCAGGTGATTTGCAGTATTTTAAAGCGATGACTCTAGGTAAACCGGTCATCATGGGCCGCAAGACATTTGAATCTATTGGTAAACCCCTGCCTGGGCGAGACAATATTGTCATTAGTCGCCAAGCAGACTACCCATCTGAAGGGATTAAGCTAGTATCAAGCCTCGATCAAGCAGTTGCCTTGGGTGAGAGTATTAATCTGATTAATGGTGCTGAGGAAGTGATGATTATTGGTGGGGCACAAATTTATGCAGAATCATTAGATTTAGCAGATCGTGTTTACCTTACCCGAGTGCATCGCCACGTTGAAGGAGATGCTTATTTTCCTGATCTAGACGCTGAACTGTGGCATGAGATCGCTCGTGAAGACATTTCGGCAAAAGAGCCCAATCCGTTTGATTTTAGCTATCTAGTGTTAGAGCGGAGTTAACCACGCCATTACCGCTTTAATAATGGCGTGGTTGGGGTTTAATCCAGCAGAGTAATGTCTCGGATTGCGCCCTTATCTGCGCTGGTTACTGTCTTAGCATAAAACTTAAGAGCAGAGCTAACCTTACGCGGGCGATCAGCTGCAGGCACCCAGCCTTGCTTACCCTTAGCATTCATTTTTTGGCGCCGCTCCTCAAGTTCATCTTCACTAAGCAACACATCAATGCTGCGGTTGGGGATATCGATCCGAATGCGGTCACCTTGTTCAACTAAAGCAATAGTGCCGCCGCTAGCTGCTTCTGGTGAAACGTGCCCAATGGACAAACCAGAGGTGCCCCCTGAGAAACGTCCATCAGTTAATAGAGCGCAGGCTTTGCCCAAACCTTTCGTTTTAAGGTAGCTGGTAGGGTACAACATTTCCTGCATCCCAGGGCCACCTTTAGGTCCCTCATAACGAATGACAATGACGTCACCTTCTTTCACTTTATCGCCTAATATATCTGCTACAGCTTGGTCTTGGCTTTCACAAATGTAAGCTGGGCCTTCAAACAACCAGATGCTCTCATCGACACCAGCAGTCTTAACTACACAACCGTCTTCTGCTAGGTTGCCCGTAAGGACAGCAAGGCCACCTTCAGTGGAGTAGGCATTAGCCAAATTGCGTACACATCCATCCACACGGTCGTCATCAACAGTTGGCCAGCGTGTGGCTTGGCTAAATGCAGTTTGCGTAGGTATGCCCGCCGGGCCTGCTGTGTAGAATTTTTTAACTGCTGCATCCTCAGTGACTGTAATATCCCATTTAGCAAGGGCGTCTGCCATGGTTGAGCTATGCACAGTGGGTAATTCTGCGTGCAGTAAACCTGCACGATTGAGTTCACCTAATATAGCAAAAACACCACCCGCACGATGGACGTCCTCCATGTGATACTTTGGTGTGCTAGGAGCCACCTTGCATAACTGCGGAACTTTACGAGAGAGTTCATCAATATTGGACATATCAAAGTCAATTTCACCTTCTTGGGCTGCAGCCAACAAGTGCAATATGGTGTTGGTAGAACCACCCATAGCAATGTCTAAGGTCATTGCGTTTTGAAACGCCTTAAAACTAGCAATGTTTCGTGGCAGTGCGCTTTCATCATCATGTTCATAGTAACGCTTACATAACTCCACTACCGTTCGGCCCGCTTCTAAGAACAGTTCTTCGCGATCTGCGTGGGTGGCTAATAAGCTACCATTCCCGGGTAAGGACAAGCCTAGAGCCTCTGTTAAACAGTTCATAGAGTTGGCGGTAAACATACCTGAACAAGATCCACAGGTAGGGCAAGCAGAGCGCTCATATTCGGCGACAGTTTCATCACTGGCCGTATCGTCAACAGCAATAACCATGGCATCAACAAGGTCTAGTTTACAATCACCTAGTTTAGTTTTCCCCGCCTCCATAGGACCGCCG
>DCAT01000058.1 GCA_002312935.1 Oceanospirillaceae bacterium UBA1126
ATATGGCGGTGAGAGAGGGATTCGAACCCTCGGTACCTTGCGGTACACACACTTTCCAGGCGTGCTCCTTCGGCCACTCGGACACCTCACCATTTGAAGGCGGAGATTTTATGTCTTTGCTGTGTAAAAAGCAATAAAATTCAACGCATTAATGCCAATGCTTAATGAATTCTTCGCTACTTAATACTGGTGCTGGCTTAGGTGTTATTGAGGGCGTGCCCATATAAATCATAGCAATCATTTCTTCAGACTCTTTTAGTTCAAAGGCTTGCGTTATTGTAGGGTGACTCACTACCCAACCAGTGCGCCATACCGCACCAATATTCTGCGCAAAGGCAGCAAGCAACATAGCGTGCCCTGCAGCGGCTGTGGCCTGTATCTGTTCTGCAGTTGGCACTTTAGGGTGTGGTGTTGGACTTGCTATTAATACTAGGATACTCGGCGCACGATGAGGCATTTTGATACACCGTTCCAGGGTTTGTGCATCGCTGTCTGGATCACGCTCTAGTTGCGCTTTTTGCAGAAGTTCCCCCAACTTTGTGAGGCCCTCACCCGTTACCATGACACTGCGCCAAGGTTTAAGGTTTCCGTGGTCTGGCGCTCTAAGTGCCGCTTGCAACATCACTTCTAACTGAGTTTCTGTGGGCGCAGGGGATTCTAGTCTCTGGATCGAAACCCGATTAAGTAAACCATGTAATAATTCCATAAAAATATCTCTAAAGGGCTATTGCCGCTGGGTACGATGATTGCTAGGTGAAACCGGCCTGGTAGAACGATAAGGGTTAATATCTAAGCCACCGCGCCGTACATAACGGGCATAAACAGTAAGCTGCCCAGGCTTACATTGAGCTTTTATATCAAGAAATATCTGCTCTACACATTGTTCATGAAAGTCGCCATGTTCTCGATAAGATACGATGTAAGCCAACAAGCCTGATCTGTTAATTGTGGGCCCTTCGTACTCTATTACAAGAGTTGCCCAATCTGGTTGCCCAGTAACAGGGCAGTTACTTTTAAGTAAGTTACTATGTAAAATTTCTGTGCGATAAGTCTTAACGTCAGACGATAAAAAACTAGCGTCTGGCGTGTAGGTTGTTATTTCGATATCTTGCTGGTCTATATTTGCACCGGGGGACGGTAATACTGGCATCGCCATATCATCAAGGCTATATAAACTAACCTGCACTTGTGCCCCCGCTGCTTCAGAAATATCTGCAGCCATATGCTGCTGAACCTGCGATGCGTTAACCATTTTTGTTTGGTTAAAGGAGTTTAGATACAGCTTAAAGGATTTGCTTTCAACAATATTAGGACTGTCAGCTGGCACACGAAACTCTGCCAATGCCAGTTGTGGCAGACCTTTATCATTGAGCCACGACACTTCAAACGCATTCCAAACATCGATGCCATAAAATGGCCTAGACGTGAATTCTGGTTGCCAAGGCTTATTACGTGGGATAGGAAACAATAAACTGGGCGTATATTCAGTAACATAGCTGCTTTTATCACCTAACGGTGAGGCTTCTATAAAATCATTTTGTTGCATTACGTTCTCCAAGGCAGCGGCACTATTTACGAATGCCCTTGCCCGTATTTAACAGGTGCATACAGTAGCTAAACAGAGCAACAATAAACACACTAATCACTAACAAAGCATAGCCCACAGGGATATCAGACACCCCTAAAATTCCATAACGAAACGCATTCACCATGTATAAAATAGGGTTCAGCTGTGAGACGCCAGCCCAAAAGTCTGGCAATAGGTCAATAGAGTAAAACACCCCACCAAGGTAGGTTAAAGGCGTTAGAATAAATGTTGGCACAATAGATATATCGTCAAAGCTATTGGCAAACACCGCATTAATAAAGCCACCCAAACTAAACAAAATGGAGGTCATTAGCACCACTAGGGTGATGATGCCCAAATTATAAATTTCTAGATGGGTGAAGAATAACGATAGCGTGGTCACTATAGCGCCTACAGCCAAACCGCGCGCCACACCACCCGTAACGTAGCCAGCCAATATCACCCAGTTAGGCATAGGTGAAACCAACATTTCCTCTATACTTCCCTGATACTTAGTACTATAAAACGAAGACACCACATTGCCATACGAATTAGTAATGACCGACATCATAATTAAACCTGGCACAATAAATTGCATGTAGTCAAAGCCGCCCATTTGGCCAATTCGGCTGCCAATTAAATTGCCGAAAATGATGAAATATAGCACCATTATAATAGACGGTGGCAAAAGCGTTTGCACCCAGATACGCATGAATCGTTGAATTTCTTTGCGTACAATAGTTGAATAAGCAATGTAGATTTCATAACTAGACATTAGGCGCTTACTCCTTTCAAATCAGTCTTATTGCTGGTCACTAGATTGACGAATAGCTCTTCTAAGCGGTTAGTTTTATTTCGCATACTGGTCACTTTTATTCCTGCAGCTGACAAGGCTACAAATACCGTATTAATGTCTTGCCCTTGGTTAAGGGTGACTTCTATGTGAGTGTCATTAACTAACAGTAAACGGTAGCCTTTCACTTCGGGTGCGTGTAGTAGTGGCTGATGCAAATCCAGCACTATAGTTTCTGTGTTAATGGTTTTTAAGAGCTCCCTCATCGGGCTATCTTTAATGATTTCGCCTTGGTCAATTATGGCGATATTACGACACAAATTTTCTGCTTCTTCCAAATAATGAGTGGTAAGAATGATGGTTGTGCCCTGCTCATTAATACGGGTGAGGAATTCCCACATAGAACGGCGCAGTTCAATATCTACACCAGCGGTAGGTTCATCTAAGATCAGTAATTTAGGCTGGTGAACTAAGGCCCGGGCTATCATTAAGCGGCGTTTCATACCCCCAGAAAGGGTACGTGACGCTTCAAAGCGCTTGTCCCATAAACCCAACTGCGTAAGCAACTGCTCGGCGCGCCGAACGGCTTCATCGCGAGCGATGCCATAGTACCCAGCTTGCTGTACTATGACGTCTTCCACTTTTTCAAACATGTTGAAGTTAAATTCTTGTGGCACCACACCCATCATACATTTTGCTTGGCTAACCTCTATGTCTAGGTCATGCCCAAACACTTTGACTGAGCCTGAGGTTTTATTCACTAAAGATGACACCACACCCAAAGTGGTAGATTTGCCTGCACCATTAGGCCCAAGCAAGGCAAAGAAATCCCCTTGTGCTACTTTTAAGCTGATTCCCTTAAGGGCCTCAAAGCCGTTGTCATAGGCTTTATGCAGCTGGTTAATTTCTAAGGCGTAAGTCATATGTCTCATTAGTAGTATTATATATTCACCATTGTAGGTGGGGGTTGTTTAGCGCTTTTTAAAGGGCTAACAGTTTGTATTGCTTCGCTTTGTTTCACAAACATGTCGGGGTTATCACTGACGTGCTTGGCGAAATCTGCTATACCTATGCGTACCAATAAAAATCCAGACGCAACGCATGTCAAAACTACAAGAATATAGCGCATGGAACCCCGGATTGAGTGCTAATTTGCCTCGGGAATTAAGCTCTCTAGAAACTATTTTTCAAACGCCAAACGTTTATACCAGCTACGACGAAGTTCAAGAAATTGCCAAACTCACAGGCCTTAAACCAGAACACCTAGTGGGTTTTACGTCCTGGCGTTTAGTAATGCACGAGCTTATCGTAAGAGTGGGCGCCAACATTCATATTCCAGAAGCTGAGCATGAAGAAGACTTTGGAATTAACTTCCGGCGTATTACTAACGACATTTTATATCAGCATATTGCCCCTTTATATGCGTCTATTGAAGCCGACTTTCAAAGTTTATCTACAGCAATAAAGTTAGAAGTGGACCGATTATTAGCTGAAGAAGTAATGCTAGAACCCAAAGCTGCCCCAATAGTAAAAAAAGGCTTCTGGCCTTGGGGGAAAAAGCAAGTAACAAAGCAAGCTCACCTTAGCAGTGAAGAAATTCAATTCAAAGCCATTAACCAACTCAAAACCACAGGCCTTGCCCATACAGATCCTTTAATTAGAGCGGTCTACAAGAGCAGTTATCAAATATTAGGTTCTGTGGCATCAACACGGGGTTTAATAGGCAATGATAGAGCGTTTATGAGCCGCATAATTTGTCGCCATGCGCTTAATAACTATGGCAGCTTTATGGTTGGCAAATTAATTGAGCCGGCTATTGATTCAGCGGTATCCAGTAATGCATACCAACTTTTAAAGCGCGTAGACAAACCTGTGATTATCAGCCTTAAAGGTGCCTCTGCAGCAGGTAAAAGTACCCTTAGGCCATTATTGCAAAAAACTATGGGACAGCGCGGTATTGAGTCTTCCTTATACGGCATTATTAGCCCAGACATTTGGCGGCGTCAGTTACTAAACTATGAATCATTGGGGGCCAATTATAAATACTCGGGCCGTTTTACTAGCAACGAAGTTAACATTATTGACGCTAAATTAGACCGTTATATTAGACGCACCGGTCAACAAAATCGGTCCATTCCCAATATTTTAGTAGATCGTTTTAGATTTGATAGTTTTTCAACTGAGCAGGTGCAAAAGGTTTTACACGGCACTTATGCCAAATATGCTCACATTATGTATATGTACTTTGTTATTACTCCACCAGAGGACACTGTAGAACGAGGATGGATTAGAGGCCAACAAAGGGGGCGGTATAAATCTGTAGAAGACTTTTTAGGCCACAGTGTGGAAGCTTACCAAGGCATCCCTAAACTTATATTTAAGTGGTTAGCCCATACTAGCCCGCGTTACGAGTTCACTTTTTTTGATAACAGCGTACCCAAAGGCCAGTTTCCACTGACAAGTGTGACCGGCAACCAAAAAGGCATACAGGTATTTGATCCTATGGTATTTGTGAACATTGAGCGTTATCAAAAGATTAATATTTACGCCCGTAATTTAGAGGAGGTGTATCCTAGTGCAGAACTCATGTCGGTTGCTAACAACATGAGCTTTTTTAACCAATGTTTAAAGCGCTTTCCTATGGCATCGTTTAGCCTTGAGCAGGGTTGTGAACCCTACTTAATAGTGCGGCAAAAAACCTACACTATTAGCCACCAAGAAGAGTTCAACCTGCAACGTGAAGACCCTCAGTTAAAGCTACTATTTGAGCAAATATTAGCCGCTAGAACCTATCATTAATTTGCTCTCGTAATGAATCATCCGCTACCCTTATTTAAACACTAAGTAACGCTTTAAGCCCAGACCAGCGCTGAGTTTTGTGGCCCACCGCTTTAAACCACAGCGACTTATTTACTTTAACACTGCAACTCACCTTTGCCCGAGTGACTGCAGTGTAAAGTAGCTGTGATGACAACAAGTGCTCTGCTTGGGGTGCAACTACAAGAGCAATATGCTGAAACTCTGAGCCCTGGGTTTTGTGGATGGTCATGGCATAAACGGTCTCTAAGTCTTGTAACAAACCCACATTTACCTTGCGCACTCCTTCTGAGTGCATAAAGCACACATTAAGCTGGCCACTGTCTTGCGCCCACAAAATGCCAATATCCCCATTGAATAGACCTAAGCCATGATGATTTTTCGTCACCATGACAGGTTTACCATGATAATTTTGTGCCAATCTAATTTGTGATAGGCGGCGGCTCAATAAACGTTCAACCTGCTCGTTAAGCCCTTCAACACCCATACTTCCTTGGCGTGTTGCTGCTAAAATTCTGAACTGGTTTAAACACAAAAATGCCTCTTCTACACTTTTAGCTTTTAACATAGGCACAAAGTACTGATCGCACATTCGCTCCAACCACGGTTGAAACTCTTCTTCTGGTATTAAGTTCAAATCTTTATGGGTTAACAGCAGCTGCCAACTTTTTTCTGCCTCATTGTGCATCACATGATGTGCCAACAATCCAATGCCACCCTGCCCATCAAAGCGATGACTTTTATGCAAGTAACTAATCGCTGTAGGCGGAATATCAGCTAAAACTGAGCCCGCAGCCACAGAAGGCAATTGCTCTGCATCACCTACCAGCACCAGCTTACAATGCTCTGGTAAGGCATCTAACAACCGCGCCATCATGGGCAAATCTACCATAGACACTTCATCAACTAGCAAGAGGTCGATAGGCAGAGGGTTAGCGCTATGGTATTTGGCTGCGTGGCTATTAGGACGCAGGCCCAGCAGCCCATGCAAGGTTTGTGCGGTATGTGGAATACTGTTGATGAGTTCTTTGCCTATACCCTGCTGCAACAATTGGCCCTTAGCAATATTAATAGATTCTACCAAACGCTGTTTTGCCTTACCTGTTGGTGCAGCCATAACCATGGTTAACGAGGTTTCATTAACAGCCTGCAATGCCACTAGCAGCCTTGCCACAGTATACGTTTTGCCTGTTCCTGGCCCACCAGAAATAATACTCACCTGGCGCTCTAAAGCTTCTTTAACGGCCTGAGCCTGCCAGTCTATTTGGCCCTCATTTGGAGCTATAAATAGTTTGGCCAGTACGTTATGTGCAGTTTCTTGTTGCTCTTGCGACAGCTGATAACCCTGCATACGCTTTAGTAAATGCTGTGCAACTTGTTGTTCATAGCGCCAGTAACGTCTTAAGTATAGCCGCGTATTTTCTAACACTAACGGTGCATCATGGTTTGCATTAATCGGGTGACTTTGGGCGCTATTCATTAGCACTTCGAAGGAAGCAAAGGTGTAACCTGGCCTGCCAGCTGCACCTGCAGCTTTATCATCCGTTGTAGACCAACATGTTTGGCCAGCAATGTCACCTAAAGGTAGGCAACTATGGCCGTTACGCAGAGCTTTGCTTAGCGCCATAATCAAATGCTGCATCACCACGCATTGGCTTGCAAAACTTTGGCACAAGTGGGCTGCTAAAAATTCATCTACCGCTTCCAATCCTGCATAATTATTATGCAATTGATCCTTAGAAATTAACATGGTAATTCCCCTGCAAACAGGCGATCAAGCTGGTTCAATTCTTCTATGCTGATAGCCGTAGCAAATATACCCGTACCTGCTTTGGGCGACATTCCTCTGAGGTACAAATAGTACACCCCACCAAAATGCTGGGCTGGGTCATAATTTGGCATTCTTTGACCCAAGTAACGGTGCAAAGCTAAGCTATATATTAAATATTGCAAGTCATAATAATGGTGTTGGTTCGCGTCTAGCATCGCTTGCTGATGATAATTTTCAAGATCATCGCCTAGATGGTTAGATTTGTAATCCGCAACAAAAAAGCGACCACCATATTCAAATATCAAATCTATAAATCCATGCATCATCCCTTGAAGTACCGGATGGCTTGGCAATGCTGTAGGCAAGCCACCACGGTGACGGCTCAATATCTGTGCCAAGGTAGATTGCTTTGCCTGCTGCAGTGGAAAGTAGAACTCCACCTCTCTTAAGGTTTGATGCTGGGTAAGTTTCCCTAGGGTGATCTGCTGTTGCTGCGCTAATGTGGGATTAAGCTCAATACCAATATGTGGCATCGGTGATTCTAAGCATTCATCTAGCCACTGCTCAAGGCATTCCACCTTGTTAACGTCATCTTGGCCAATGCCCACCATGGTATGGTATTTAGCCAAAGGCACTTCCATGGCAGTAGGCCAAATGGGTTGTGAAAAATCGATCTGTTCTAAAATATCATGCAGTAATAAGCCACTATTTTTACCCTTTGCTAAAGTGAAGCGTAACTCATTAGAGGCAGTATTTTGGTTAGGGTCTACAAGCTGGCTGCTTCCATCACCACGGTCTTTAACACTTGCTTGCTGTGTGTGAGTACCATAACTGAGTTGGCGCACCAGAGCACTGTAAGACAACAAATTATTATTGGCATCAATGTGGCCACTAAAGCTTTGTGTGGTTAACACTGGGGTTGTTTCACTTACAAAGGTCTGGGGCAAAGGCACCTGCACTGAGTCTTCTTCGATAAGTCGTAGCTCAGAGTCTTTAGGGTGAGTTAACTGAGTCAGGGCTTCCGGCCAATTAACGGCGTCAGCTTGCTTGTGGCACCAAAAAGCCACTTGGCCTAAAGGTGACAGTTCACTGTTACTGAAATCGCTCACTGGGATATAACACCTATACTGAGCACGGGTAACAGCAACGTATAATAGCCGCAAGGATTCCGCTTGAGCAGCACGTGTAGCCTGATCACACACTTCACTATCTCGACCTATCATTAACGCCGGGCAATGCTCTTGTGGATGATAATAAGGGAATAATTGGGCGTGTTTGGTGCCCCGTTTAAGCGGGTCTTTGGCTTGGCTTGCAAAAGGAATAAATACCACAGGGTATTCCAATCCTTTAGAGCCATGCTGGGTAACAATTTGAATTAATTTGGCATCACTTTCTAAGCGCAACTCTGCACTACTATCTGCATTGCCTTCATTACATTGTTGTTGCAGCCATTCCACCAGCAATAATGCCGAACTGGCCTGGCTTGATGCCTTTTGCAGTAGCTCTGCTAATTGCACCATGTTGGTCATATAACGCTCTTTATTTAGCGCAGGTGGCACAGCACGCTGCTTGAGCAGATGAATCACCAGAGCCATCACTCCTTGCCTCAGCCATAATTGACGCAACTGCATCATTTGGCTGCGTATTTCTATCAAGTAGTTGTCATCTAAGGTTAGCTGGGCCAGCAATGACACACTGCCACCCCATAGGTGAGTGCTTGCTGCACGCGCAAGCTGCCGCTGATCTTCGCAGTGCAATAAACCATTAAGTAGGCGCACCATTTCTGTAGCCTCGGCACTGGCATACACGCTGCTTCTATCACTAATATACACACTGGCTAAGTGAGCCTGCTTTAATGCGGTCTGCAACGCCTGAGCTTCAGTCGCTCCGCGCACCAACAAAGCAATATCACTGGCATTAAAATCGCCTTGGCGCAATATTTGCTGCACTTCTGCAACGCACCACTGGGCAATATGTTGGTGCTTGCGCTCATTAGTTAATAGCTGTGTAGGTAGCCAAACATAGGTTAAAGCTGCACCACAGGCTTTAGGGTTATGCTCTTCATTGGCGGTAGCATAGTTA
>DCAT01000015.1 GCA_002312935.1 Oceanospirillaceae bacterium UBA1126
CTGCAAGAAGTTTCCGATAACTGGAGCGCCAGCCATAATTTCCATAGCAATGAGGCGCGATGCCTCTGGGTATTGTTGTGACAGCTGCATCTTGTTTGTAATATATTCAGTAATTACATCAATGGGTTGGTCCTGGCTATGTAAATCGCCAAGCGAACCCAACCAACGCCTTAAAACTCTAACGATAACAACTTGATACAACTCTTTCTTTGTTTTGAAGTAATACAGCATGTTAGTTTTTGACATGCCTGCTTCTTTTGCAATCTCATCAATTCGAGCACCTGAAAACCCTTTGCGTGAAAAAACTGTTAACGCAGCTTCAAGTACTTTTTGTTGATTTTTTTCGCCAATAGATCCCGCTTTAAAGCGACTCGATGCCTCAGACGGAAGGGTATAGGTAGAAAGAGTATTCATGTAAAAAAACAGCCCTGCTGCTAGGTTAATATAGGAGATTAAGATACATGCTTGTCGCGGAACTGACAAGGTTATAGGGTCTAAAAAAGCCGTAGTTTATCTGTCACTGTTTGCCGGTGGAAAGGGTGATCGGCTTATTAGGCTTCGCATGAGTGGTTATTAACTATTGACTGATTAATGTTCCCATAGGCTGGCACCCGCTCCTATAGTTAAGATGATCAATAAGTGGGTTAATGCAACCCCTTACCTTGACTAGGGAATATACAGGTAAAACAACTTCCCAGGCCTTCTTGTGAGGTAATATTTAAGCTCCCTTTATGACGCAACATAATGCGCTTCGCAATGGCTAAACCCAAGCCCGTTCCACCACTTGCCGAAGCACGGCTAAGGTCAACACGATAAAAACGCTCTGTTAATCGCGATAAGTGCTCCTGGCCGATACCAATACCATCATCGAGTACTGTCAAACACAGCCCGTTGTCAGTGTCGTGCCAAGTAATATCTATATTGCCTCCATTTTGGGTATATTTAACAGCATTTAACACTAAGTTGATCAACACACTGTATATCTCTTCCTTGGCTCCCATCACACGGTTGCGACTTTTAAGGTGTCGATTTATAGTGAGTTGCTTGTTTAGTTTTGCAGCCGATACTTGAGCTTCTTCACAAGCCTGCTTGAGCATTACTGCCATATCGTTATGGACCACCTCAGGCTGACTGTTACTGCCTTCCAAACGGGACAGAAGCAACAGGTCTTGCACCAAATTAGTCATGCGCTGGGTTTGCGCTAACATACGCATATGTGCCTTTTGTATAGGGGCATCTAATTCTGGGTGGTGCAGCTGGAAGGTTTCCAAGTAACCGTGAATGACAGTTAAAGGCGTGCGCAGCTCATGGGACACATTACCAATAAAATCTTGCCGCATACGTTCAAGTTTTTGGCTATCAGTAATATCCCGTATGATCAAAAGGCGATCACCCTTAGCAAATTCAGTCACGGCTATCTCTAATGTTTGCTCAGTATGCACTGGTGATTGAACACACACCGGGTGAGTAAAATCCGCTTTTTGGTAATAGCTAAAAAATTCTGGCTTGCGCAAGAAATGCAGCAAAGGCGCACCACGGTCCTGTTTGTTTTTTAGGCCTAGCATTTTTCGTGCTGCAATATTCCACCATTCTAGTGCACCACTGGCATCAACTGTTACCACTCCCTCGCCCAGTGCGTTAGCCGTTTTTTGTATACGCAAAATGGCTGTGGTTAATTCTTGCTCAGATTTAAAGTGTTTAATCTGTAACTCAGTAATTTGGTCAAATACCCTCCCCCAAACTCCTTGGGCATCAGGCAACTCTGTTTGCTTGTCATTACTATTTAGCCACCCAGTGAGTTGCTTTAGTTTATGGGTTTGGTAAAACCAAATAGCACACAAACCAGCCGCAACAGCCCAACCCGTTGACCATAAGATTGCTGCCAAAATAGCACTTAAAGCGATGGCAATGTAAACCCAACTCACACTAGCCTTGTTCATTAATTTTTGCAGAAAAACGATAGCCAGAACCCCTTACAGTTTGTACAAATAGGGCATGCTGTTTGCCTAAAGCATTGCGTAATCGGCGAATATGTACGTCTACAGTGCGTTCGTCTATGTATACATTTCTGCCCCAAACATTATCCAGTAACTGGCCTCTGCTATACACCCGCTCTGGGTGGTTCATAAAAAAAGTTAATAAGCGTGTTTCTGCTGGGCCAATAGTGATGGGCTGTTGTTTAATCATGACCCGCTGTGAAGCAGTATCTAGGCTTAAATCTTCCACTTGCAATTGGTTGTGCTCTACCTCCACACCTGTGCGACGCATCACTGATTTAACCCTCGCTACTAGCTCACGTGGAGAAAACGGCTTAGTAATAAAATCGTCAGCCCCTGAATCTAAGCCAAGCACTTTATCTGCTTCTTCTTCGCGTGCTGTGAGCATAATAATGGGTAACTTAGCAGTTAATTCATCACGCTTTAAACGCCGAGCAAGCTCAATGCCACTGCCCATGGGTAACATCCAATCTAATAAGACTAAATCGGGCTTTAGATCGATAATTTTAACGTACGCATGTTTTATATTTTCAGCTTCAATGCATATGAAACCAGCTTTCTCTAATACCAACCGCAGTATCTCGCGGATATCTTCTTCATCTTCAACAATTAGTATTTTTTTTTGAGCCATGAGCGTCTTCTGTGATTCACTAAGGAAAGGTTAATGTGTCAAATAATTACAAGTCATTGAGTTACTAAATTATTCATGCTTATTCATATCAAGAGTGGCGTGCATTTGGGCCACCGAACTGTGACTCACATTAATACCTTTTACCAGATAAATTAGGTGCTGGGCTACATTTTGCGCATGATCACCTACTCGCTCCAGGCTGCGCAAAATCCAAATAATGTGCATGCTTTGTTTAATGGTTTGTGGCTCTTCCATCATATGCGTCACTAAGGCGCGCATAGCAAACTTGTATTCTTGATCAACAGCGTCATCACGTTTAGCCACTTGGTAAGCTAAGTCTGCATCATAACGAGCAAAGGCAGTCAGTGCATCGCTCACCATGGTAGCAACCAAATCACTGATATGTCTAACCTGCGCATAGCCTTCGCCTGGAAATCCTTGAGTTAACTTCTTGGAACTATTGGCAATTCGACAAATTTCATCACCCATGCGCTCTAAATCTGCTACAGCTTTACTGATGGCTATTACCAAACGTAAATCGCTGGCTGCGGGCTGGCGCCGAGCAATAATATGCGTGCACTGCTCATCCAAATGCATTTCCATAATGTTAATTTTGTCATCTGCTTTAATAGCGCTTTGTAGCAGTTCTGTGTCACCCACTTTTAGACCCTCTATGGCATCTTTTAGCTGTTGCTCTATGAGCCCACCCATCGTCATTAAATGCGTAAGAATTTCATCCAATTCAGTATTAAACTGCTGCGATATATGGCCAGCATGTCCATCTTTATTAGTAATATTCATGTTAAATTCCTTAACAGCCCTAACCGTAGCGGCCAGTAATATAATCTTCTGTTTGCTTTTGCACTGGGTTAGTAAACAATTGGTCAGTGGTGCCAAATTCGATCAAGTCACCCATATACATAAAAGCGGTATAGTCTGAAACGCGGGCTGCCTGTTGCATATTATGAGTCACTATAACGATCGTGAAATCCTTCTTTAGCTCATGTATTAGCTCTTCAATTTTTAACGTTGAAATAGGGTCTAAGGACGACGCAGGCTCGTCTAATAATAGGATTTCTGGCTTCACAGCGATGGTCCGAGCGATGACCAGCCTTTGTTGCTGGCCACCAGACATGCCCAAGGCGCTTTCGTGAAGACGGTCTTTAACTTCATCCCATAGGGCGGCTGATTTAAGCGCCCACTCCACGGTTTCGCATATTAATCGCTTCTTTTTAATGCCTTGAATACGCAGGCCATAAGCCACATTTTCAAAAATACTCTTGGGGAACGGGTTAGGTTTTTGAAACACCATGCCTACCCTTCGTCGAAGCTCGGCTACATCTACACCCTTTGCGTATATATTTTCTTTATCAAGGGTGATTTGACCATCAATGCTGCATGAATCCACTAAGTCATTCATACGATTAAAGCACCGCAGCAAGGTTGATTTACCACAGCCACTGGGGCCAATAAAGGCAGTCACTCGATTACGAGGGATCTGCATATTGACACTATTTAAAGCCCTCTTACCACCATAATACAAGTTCAACCCATTTACCTCTACAGCAATGCGCTCTTGCTCCATGCGCAATCCCTGGGGGGCATTAATGGCTAAACTAAAGTTGGTCTTGTGCTCAGCATGCATCATATTTACTCTCATTAATTAACTCTCCAAAGCCTTATATTTTTCTCGTAAACGGTTACGAATAGCTACTGCAGACAAGTTTAATAGGGCAATAACCAACACCAGCAAAAAGGCAGTTGCATAGACCAAGGGTCTCGCTGCTTCTACATTTGGACTTTGAAAACCCACGTCATAAATGTGAAACCCAAGGTGCATAAACTTTTGGTCCAAGTGCAAGTAGGGGTAGTTGCCGTCTAACGGCAAAGAAGGGGCTAATTTAACAACGCCTACAAGCATCAAGGGCGCAACCTCACCCGCGGCACGTGCCACAGCCAAAATAACACCTGTCATTATTGCCGGACTCGCCATTGGCAACACTACTCGCCATAGAGTTTCAGACTTGGTGGCACCTAAAGCTAAGCTACCTTCACGCACCGCACGTGGAATACGCGACAAGCCCTCTTCTGTAGCAACAATAACTACAGGGACGGTTAATAAGGCCAAGGTTAGCGATGCCCAAAGTAAACCTGGGGTACCAAAAGTAGGCGCTGGGGCTGCAGCAGCAAAAAATAATTCATCTATATTGCCACCCAAGAAATAGATAAAGAAACCCAAGCCAAATACCCCATAAACAATAGAAGGTACGCCTGCCAGGTTGTTAACTGCTATGCGAATAATTCGTGTAACTAGGCCTTGCTTGGCATACTCACGTAAATACACTGCTGCCACCACACCAATCGGTGTCACCATAACTGACATCAACAGCACCATGAGTACAGTGCCGAAAATAGCTGGAAAAACACCCCCTTCGGTATTGGCTTCGCGTGGTTCTGTGCTTACAAATTCCCATATTTTTGACATGTAAAAGTTAACTTTTGCCATGCTAGTCATGGCGTTTGGGCGGTATGCACGCACTACTTTTGATAGGTTAATTTCTATTTGTGTGCCAGACATAGTTTCTGCAATCATGCTATCTCGCTCAAACGCTGCATAGAGGTCTATCAGTCGTTGCTGTAAGCCTGTATATCGTCTATCTAACTGCCTTCGCTCTGCCTCAAGTTCCGCTTGCAGTAAAGGTGTTAATTGGTTTTCTAATTCAAGGCTACGATGTTTTAGCCGCAAGCGCTCCATGCCATGGTTAATTTCGCCTATGGCTCCTTTTTCAATCGCTTGAATGTCGTCATAAATATTTAAGCTACGCTGTACACGCTCTTGCATCAGCTGCCACATTTCCTGATCGGCTTGCTTGCCTTGGTCTGCGACCACTGTTCCAGCCTGTTTTATAGCCACTAGTCGACCATAGAAATTACCCCATTCGCGCCGCTCAAGAGCCATTAGCTCTTGTGGGTAGGTGATCTGGCGTAAGCTTTGTTCTAGCACCCAAACAAAGTCCGCTCTGGTAACATCTCTATTACCTGTTTTTATGAGCAAGCGTTTAGCACTTTCCTGGCTTGCTGGAAGCACAACACCTGAGCCACGCAGCTGTTCCGCGCTAACCAGTTCGTCATCAACAATACTGCCAATTAAACTAGTGATTTGCTGCTGCCCCTGCACGTGCGCCTGTAATATTGGTGCAGGCCAAAAATGTCCTAAGCCACGCACGGCAATTAGGGCCAGCACACCCACTACCATGATGACATTAATAGATACGGCTGCGCCGTTAAGCCAAATCCAAGGCAAACCGCTAGCGAACCATTGTTTTATACCAATTCTCATTATTTGTAACTCTTACAGTGAACCGTACTTTTGTCGCAACCGTTGGCGCACAACTTCGGCTAACGTATTAACAATAAAGGTAAAGGCAAACAAAACTAAAGCAGCTAAAAATAATATTCTAAAGTGAGACCCACCCACTTCTGATTCTGGCATTTCAACCGCAATGTTAGCCGCTAAGGTACGCATACCCTCAAAAATATTCATGTCCATAATAGGGGTGTTACCTGTGGCCATTAAAACGATCATGGTTTCTCCTACTGCACGCCCCATACCAATCATTACTGCTGAAAAGATACCCGGACTTGCTGTGGGTATCACGACACGAGTGAGCGTCTGCCAAGGTGTTGCTCCAAGGGCCAAGCTTCCTTGGCTTAGATGTTTTGGCACACTAAAAATGGCATCTTCAGTAATAGAAAAAATAGTAGGAATGACAGCAAATCCCATAGCAATACCTACCACCAGAGCGTTGCGTTGATCGTAATTAATCCCTAAATCTTCGCTCACCCATTGGCGCATATTACCGCCAAAAAAACTCGCCTCTAGGCCATCACTAATAGGCATAGACAGCCAAGCCAAGCCAAGCACTATGGGAATAATAAGCAACACATCCCAACCTTCAGGGAGCTGGCACCAAGCTTCTTTAGGCACCTGCGCCCAAAGGTACGCAAAAACTAAGGTGCCCAAAGGCACCACTACTAGTAAGGTAAACACACTCGCTAAATTCGTTTCTACAAAAGGGGCTAACCACAGGCCAGCCAAAAAACCCAAAATAACTGTGGGTAATGCTTCCATCAACTCAATTAATGGTTTCACCTTACGACGCATTGCAGGAGCCATAAAATAAGCCGTATAGATCGCACCACAAATCGCCAAAGGTGTTGCCATTAACATGGCGTAAAAAGCCGATTTTAAGGTGCCAAAAGCCAATGGCATAAGACTGTATTTTGGCTCAAAGTCGTTAGATGCTGCTGAGGATTGCCAAATGTACTTAGGGTTTTCATAACCTTCGTACCAAATTTTGTGCCACAACGCTTTCCAAGATGTATCTGGATGCTTGTTTTCTACTTTCCAAAAACTCAACTGCCCTGCGTCATCCTCTACCAACATGGCATTCGCTCGAGGCGACATAGCCATGAAATGAATAGGCTCTTGCGTGAGCTTTTCACTATGTACCTGAACTCCCGCAGAGGCACTAAACAAAGTAATATTTCCATTGATATCTGCTGAAGTAAAACTGCGGCGCCGGTGTTCCATAGCCAATATCTGAGCACCTTCTTGTTGTGCAAAATCGCGTATATGCCTCAAAGTCCATTGGTTTTCTTGATCTCGCACCATAAACCATTGGCTAATGGCGCCACTTACATCAGCCACAGTTAGGGTTGACCCACCTAGCAGTAACTGAGCATCACTTAGCGCATAATTAGACAGTTTATGCACCGCATGTAAACGTGGTTTTTCTAGGTTGCGCAGATCCAAAATCGTTAAGTTAGCATCTTGATCAATGGCCATTAACCAGCGTTGATCAGGTGAAAGTAGTAGCTTAAATGGCATAGAGCTCAAAGCAGGTAACTCATATACTTTTTCGCTTACTTCCAGAGTTTCAGTAATAAAGTTTTGCTCTTTGCTTAGTTTAATCAATGACAGTTGGCGATTAGCATTTGCTGCCACAATAATGAGAGCCTCTTCTGCATCCCTAATTGCCAACACCATGGGTTCATCAAAGCCTGCAGGCAGATCAATGGCTTTTTTGCCATAGGGATAAAGCAAACTTGGGGTGATTAGGCGTTCATCATTAGGATATGTGATGTCGTAGTCTGGCTTTGCCACTAGAATTTTGCCCTGCTTGCTGGCTACCACAAATAATCGACTAACATTGCTATCTAGCGCAAACGCACTAATTGTGCGCGGCTCACTAAAGGCTAGTTTATCCGTAGCCTTTATACGCCCGTCTTCAGTGGCAAAAAAATACACACTAGCGTCACGAGATAGTTTAAAGCCCACCTCATTTTGCTCTTCAACACCTAAATGCAGGCTAGGTTGGTTTGGGCCCACGCTATAGGTGCTGTACTGCTCGTTCCATGGGCTAATGCTAGCCCCCTTAAATAAGGGGACTACTTCATAAGTCAGGTACACAAAAATGAGCAGAATAGCCACGATCACGCTCATACCCCCTATGCCAACAAACATAGTCGTAAGGCGGTCTTTCATAGCCCTTAGTTTACGGTATCGTCGTAAGGCTGGGGTGTTAAAGTCTAGTTTTGGAGCAATTATAGATGTCTTTTCGTTCATGCTGGTTAGTCTAATGGGCCTATATGACAGCAATATGACAAGCTTGTCGTATTAGCGTAAATCTATTTTTTTAACAGGCATTAAAAAGGGCCTGCTCTTTGACGACCAGGCCCTTGTGGCACTGACTAATACAACAATCTAACGTTGAGGTTAGTTTAGCCCAAGCTCATTAAGGTACTTTTCTACCACCTTAAGGGGTAGTGGAATATAACCATCTTTCACCACAACCTCTTGGCCAGCCTTGGACATGACAAGCTTAACAAACTCACGTTCTAGTGGAGATAGGCCATAGTTAGGTGCTTTATTAACGTATACGTATAGAAAGCGAGATAGTGGGTAAGTGCCATTCACTGCGTTAGCAGGAGTCGCTGCAACATAATCAGGGCCCTTCTTAGATATAGGGATGGCACGAACAGATGAGGTTTTATAGCCTATACCAGAGTAGCCTATACCATTTAATGATGTTGCCACTGACTGAACGACTGAGGCCGAACCTGGCTGTTCGTTCACAGAACTTTTGTAGTCCCCTTTGCAAAGTGCTTTTTTCTTAAAGTAACCATAGGTGCCAGATACAGAATTGCGTCCATAGATTTGAATGTCTTGGTTACCTAGAGCACCCATAACACCCACCTGTTTCCATTTTATGATATCTGCTTCGCCACCACATTTTCGGGTTGCAGAAAAAATAGCATCAACATCGGCAATCTGCATCCCTTTAACTGGGTTATCTTTGTTAACAAACACAGCTAAAGCATCTATAGCAACCGGAATAGCTGTCGGTTTATAACCATACTTAGCTTCAAAGGCCTGTAGCTCGTTATCCTTCATCTTGCGGCTCATAGGCCCCAAATTAGAGGTGCCTTCAGTTAATCCTGGAGGCGCAGTAGAGGAACCAGCGGCCTGAATCTGGATATTAACATTAGGGTAGTTACGCTTAAACTCTTCCGCCCAAAGAGTCATTAGGTTGGCAAGGGTGTCAGAACCCACGGAGGATAAGTTTCCTGATACTCCGCTAACTCTTTTATAAGTTGGTAGGTTGGAATCTAGCAAGTCAGATGCAAGTGCGGTAACTGAAAGGGTGCTAGCAACTAACGTTATGGCAGTTATAAATTTCTTGGCTTTCATAGTTTACTCCTAAGGTTTGAATACAGTTCAACTTAGGAGCTATTCTAGAAGCAGAATGTGACAACCAGATGACACATGAAATAATGTTAGCGTTAACCGCAGGGCTGAGGCGTAGGTTGGCCTGCCTTACCTGCCATAACAAGGCCTAGGGTGCTTTGGCGCCATGGCGCATTAACGACATCGGGCATAGCCACCCTAAGCTAAGCCAATAATATAGGAAAATTTTGACGTATTTTAAATCTATTTCCGGGTCTAAATAGCTAGGCTGATGTTGCAGCAGCTCCTGTGCCTTTGCCTTAGCACGGCACCAGTGATACATAGACCCAGCCTCTTGCCATACGATCGGCTCTTCACGGCTTGCAAGTTTTGGGTAATAATAATCCCGTTCCATAGACACCATGGTTTCTGGCGCATCTATAAAATGGCCAGATCCAGAAACAGCTGCTTTAATAGTCAGGGGGTAGATATTAGTATCCGTTGGTAAGAGTGTAAGGGCAGTTTCAGTAATTAGACTAGTATACAGTTGCCTATGCCCATGTTCGCTGCGGGCAGCCCAAGCTTAAAGCAACGGTACCAGTTGTCTGAAGATGGCCTAAATGCACCCGAGAATCTTGGCCAAGCACTAAACCTCAGCATTCCTTTGTTATGTGAAGAAATAGATCTGGACTTGTGGCAACTCTGGAGCCGAGACCAGCCACTTGCCAACCCTCACCATATGATTGAAGATGCCAATGTGCGGGTTCAAGCTGCCATTGACGGCCAAGGCATTATGCTGGCAGATGCTTTAATGCAAACTGAGAGCAACAATCACAGCCTAGTCCCCATAAGTAATCACCAATTATTTGGCTATGGATATGTTATTACCCCACACTCATTTCACCCACAGGTATATTTCCTAATGCAGCGGTTACAAACTTATGAAGACTTACTTTAACTAGTGATATCAGTGAAAAAACTAGCTATAGTGAGCGATCATTTTTTCACCATAGTTTGTCATATGCCTACTAAGTCAGAAAATATCACCGGCATGTTATTCATGACCCTATCGATGGCGTCATTCACTCTAGCCGACCTAACCTTAAAATGGGCTTGTGAACTCCTTCCTACGGGGCAGGTCATGTTTATTTTGGGCTTGGGTTGCTGTGGTCTGTTTTGGTCTATCGCAAAACGGAAGCACGAAAAAGTGTTAACTCGTCAATTTTTTATGCCCGCAGTGTTGCTGCGAACAGTGGGTGAAGGCGTTGCGGTAATATTCATTTTTCTAGCGCTCATCCACTCGGCGTTTACTTCCGTAGCCGCTATTTTACAAACCCTGCCGTTATTAATGACTTTAATTTCATTCATATTTTTAGGCGAAAAAGTGGGTATACATCGCCTTTTAGCGGTGACCATTGGGTTTACCGGGGTATTACTTATTATTCGCCCTGGTGCAGATAGCTTTGATGTATTTTCTCTTTACGCAGTGCTGGCAGTCATCGGTATGGCTATGCGTGATGTAGGTTCACGCTTATCGCCAGTCACTATGTCTGCTTCTATGCTGGCACTATATGGCTCTATGACGTTTGTGCTTATTGGCTTAGTTATGATGTGGTTTGGAGGAGTGAAAACACCTTCGATAGAGGCTAGTGGTTATCTGATAGGTATGATTTTATTTGCTTCCAGTGGCAGCTATTACGCCACTAAAGCAATGCGATCTGGAGAGATCTCAATTATTAGCCCATTACGTTACACGCGGTTATTATTTGGCATGATGGTAGGCGTATTTATTCTTAATGAAAAAGTAGACCAATATATGCTTTTGGGTTCAGCCATTGTGGTTACCGCGGGGCTTTATGTTTTGTTTAGAGAACAACTCCATAGAAGACAAGGGTAGTTAATTATATTGTGGCGCCAAAATTCATCGTTTTTAACTATTTAAAACCCACACTAACGCGATCGCAGCAAACGAGTTAAAAAGATTGTAGTATAAGGCCACCAGCCAAAATGGGGCTTACCTATAGCAATGCACTACAACTTTACACTACTGTCAGGCCTTCACAAAGGCGCACTGCTCATCCTATTGTCTGAGCTGGCATTGGTACTAACAGGGGTGATGATTCACGAACTTGTTAAACAGGTCCCCATAGAAGTACTGGTGTTGGCTCGCAACGCCATAGGTTTATCATTCTTTGTACCTTGGTTATTGCGCAATGGCAGGCGTTCCATAGCCACGGCGCAGTTGCCACTGCACTTAGTGCGATCCCTTGTTGGAATCGTAGCCATGTACTGCCTGTTTTATTCTTGGGCACATTTACCCCTAGCCCAAGCAGCCCTGCTCAAACAAACAGCGCCTTTATTTATTCCTATTGTGGGGTTTATTTGGCTTAAAGAACGCATTACTGGTTGGGCAGTGATTGCTATTTTAGTGGGTTTTATTGGTATTTGGGTCGTTCTTAACCCCGAGGGTCATACTCAAGTACCATGGGTAGCTTTACTAGCTATTTTTGGCGCCTTATTAGGAGCCACCGCTAAAGTAGTGGTACGCAAACTAACACTAACCGAAAGCAGCATCTTAATTGTGTTTTATCTTTCTCTATTTAATACCTTATTTTCATTAATACCTGCTTTATTGGCTTGGGACACCCCTAGCCTTTGGTTATTAATGGGTATGGTATTAATGGCAGGTTTTGCTACTCTGGCACAATTACTTTTGAGCAAGGGTTACCGATACGCAGCTGCAGGAGAACTGGGAAGCTTTACCTATGGTTCTGTAATTTTTGCTGGTTTACTAGGTTGGCTTTTATGGGATGAGCTGATTACTTTTGAGGCGATGTTCGGTATGGCTCTGGTAGTCGTCTCTGGCGTGATCGTGGTTTTAGGAACGATTAAAGAACACGTATCAAGAAAATCGTAAGCTTTACTAAACTATAGTTGCTCTTAATTAGTTCCTCACACCTAGGATTAGCTTAGCTTCATGTGCACTGGCTACCAGCCGGCCCTGACTTCGGGCGTAGCTGACCACTTGAGCCACTAAGCTATGGTTATTGGCAGCAAGTTCTCCTGAAGGTAGCCACAAATTATTTTCGAATCCTACCCTAGCATGGCCACCAACATCGATGGCGTTGGTAATGCAGGAGTGTTCGTTCTGACCAAAAGCACAAGCAAACCACGTATGATGTTTTTCAGGTTCCATGAACTCATTTAAGTCTGAAGGCTGGGCCTGTAAGTTTTCTCGGTAACGGCCAAGTACGTATAGGACGCAAGCTGTTTTTTCAGGCAATACACCTGCATGTTGTAGTTGATTTAAATGGTTTAAGTCTGCAGCATCGTAAAGAATAATCTGCAGCTGCACCTGAGCCTCTTCAGCCCAGCTAAAAAAGTGTTTCGCCACAGCCTCGCTGGCAAAGGTTGGAACCAACTCACGCAAGGCAACACTGGCCATTTTAGGCCGCAGTTTGGTCACTAGGTCTATTTGTTGCTGAGTACTGTATTGCCCCACCGCTTCAGTCGTAATTTGTACTAGCATACCTGGCACTTGGTGTGCCATTTCAGCTAACAATTCTTGGTAAATGCCCACATCTAGACTGTGTTTTTCTTGCTTATCACGAATATGGGCATGCAATATACACGCTCCTGCTTGCTGGCAAGCTAATGCTGCATTGACCGTTTGCTTAATAGTCATAGGTAATTGAGGGTGATCCCGGTTATTGCGTCTTGCGCCATTGGGTGCCACCATAACCATCAAGGGCAATTGCTTACTCAATTGGCTAATACCTCGTTAATTGACTGCCCTAGCTTGGCTACTAATTCGTCTATTTGGGTTTCACTAATAATAAAAGGTGGGGCCAAAAGAATATGGTCGCCTTGCACACCATCGATCGTGCCCGCCATAGGGTAACAAACTAATCCAGCCTCAAAAGCGGCCTTTTTGATTTTTCCCGCAGCACCTAGGCTTGGCAGCAGAGGCGCTTTAGTAGAACGATCTGAAACCAATTCTATGCCCTGAAATAAACCAAGGCCGCGAATATCACCCACATGAGGATGCCCTTCAAACATATCACCTAATGCACCATGCAAATACTCTCCACGCCTTACTACTTGATCTAGTAGACCCTCATTCAGTATTTTGTGGGTCACGGCCAATGCTGCTGCACAGGCGATGGGGTGACCCATGTAGGTATAACCATGTTGGAATAAACCACTGCCTTGGGCTACAGCTTGATATATTTTATCACTAGCAAGCATGGCCCCAATAGGCTGATACCCAGCACCTAAACCCTTGGCCAAACACAAGAGATCTGGGACTACATCATCATGCTCACAGGCAAATAACTTACCGATACGGCCCATGCCACACATCACCTCGTCTAAGATCAATAGCACACCATATTGATCACATATTTCTCGGATGCGGGTAAAATAACCCGCTACGGCAGGCACCGCACCCATAGTGGCCCCCACAACAGGCTCCGCTACAAAGGCCATGACGTTTCCAGCCCCAATGGTTAAAATTTCTTGCTCTAACTCGTTGGCAACTCTCAAGCCATATTCAAGTTCTGTTTCACCCTGCTGCTGATCACGATAGGCATAGCAGGGAGCAATGTGGCTTACTTCCACTAACAAAGGAATAAAGGGTTGCCTGCGCCATTGATTGCCACCCACGGCCAGAGCACCCAAGGTATTACCATGGTAACTCTGTCGCCTAGCAATCACTCGGCTGCGCTTAGGCTGACCGACCTCTACAAAGTATTGCCGGGCAAGTTTTAAAGCAGATTCCACCGCCTCTGACCCGCCTGAGACAAGATACACTCGTTCCAAACCAGCTGGAGCATGCTGTATTAATAGTTGCGCCAATTGCTCCGCAGGTTCTGAGGTAAAAAACCCAGTGTGGGCAAAAGCCATCTGATCTATTTGGGCTTTCATTGCATGGTTAACGTCTAGGTCGCCATGACCCAAACACGATACTGCAGCGCCACCCGAACCATCTAAATACTGTTTGCCCTGATGGTCTGTAATGTAACAGCCTTGACCGCTCACAGCTGTGGGATTGTGCGCATGGCAGTGCCGATGGAAAACCTGACTTGATGTTGATTTAAGCACGTAAATCACCTCTACTTAAATTGGTGCGCCTGCGGCGCTGGTTTAACCACACCAAGGCAATGAGCAAAAAGGCAGGCACAAAGGCCCATTCCCGCGGTGGCCGGTTTGAGGTCTGCACATCGACCGCGGTTACTTCGTCGTAGTAATCTATGCCTACTGCTTCGGCTGCACTCAAGTAGCTTAGATTTTGCACAACCCAGCCTTCTTGATCTTCATAAGCTAGGGTCATACCCAAACTTTCAGCAGAAAAAGCTCCAGTAGAATTGGCTGGAAATGCAAATAACTTAAATCGATCACCATAGTTAGTATGGCGTGTCACATGCAGACGCACTTTTTGCCCTTGATCCAACATCAGCTGGCCTTGAGTAAAGGTGTCAAACTTAACAGCTGCATATTCAGGCCAAATATGGCTCATAGCAGCGTTAGGTAAAAATAGCACCCAGGTGGCAAAGAGTAAGGCAGCACTTTCATACCAGCGATTGCGAATGAGTAACCAGCCTTGAGTGGCCGAGCTAAAACTTAAAATAGCAACCAAAGCCACCAAAAACACACTGATGCCATGCCACCAGCTAGTCACCCCTATTAGCAGTAACTGTGGATTAAAGATAAATACAAAGGGTAAAATTGCAGTACGAATATCGTAGGCAAACGCCTGTATCCCAGTTTTAATAGGGTCAGCTCTAGAAATAGCAGAGGCCGCATAGGCGGCTAAACAAACGGGGGGAGTATCATCGGCAAGCAGACCAAAATAAAATACAAATAAATGCACAGCAATAATGGGTAAAGTTAGGCCTGCAGCACTGCCAAGCTCCACTAAAACCCCAGCCATTAATGAGGCCACCACTAGATAATTGGCGGTAGTCGGCAAACCAATACCAAGCACCAAACACAAGACTGCGGTAAGCCCTAGCAGCAGATATATGTTATTTCCAGCGATCGCTTCTACCAAACCTACCATCGCATTATTTAGGCCTGTAGATGACACAGCACCAACGATAATGCCTGCCGTTGCCACAGCAACACCTATAGTGATCATATTACGTGTGCCAGATATCATGCCCTGTATCACGTCCATAACACCTGATCTAAAGCGCACAAAAACAGAATCATCAGCCTCGTTGGGCCGCCAAAAATGCTGCAATAGGATTATAGCCATCAGCAACAAAATGGAATAAAACACCGCGCTGCCCGGAGTCCAACGTTTTATCATCAGCAGGTAAACCAGCACTATGATGGGTAATAAGTAATGTAAACCACTCACAAAGGTATTCCACAGGTGTGGAATATCTGCCTTAGGCATCCCTTTTAAATTGAGTTTTAAAGCTTCCAAGTGGGAAATATAGAGCAGTGCCATGTAGCTAATCAGTGCAGGAATAATGGCGGCTTTCACTACTTCCATATAACTGATACCAATATACTCTGCCATAATAAAAGCTGCTGCACCCATAATAGGCGGCATTAGTTGACCATTAGTAGAGGCCGCTACTTCAATGGCGCCCGCTTTGATAGCCGGCATACCCATTTTGCGCATTACTGGAATAGTAAAAGTACCCGTAGTCACTACATTAGCGATGGAGGAGCCAGAAATAGTGCCCGTCATACCTGAGGCTAGTATTGCTGCTTTAGCAGGCCCACCGCGATAGCGGCCCACCATAGCGAAAGCTAAATCTAAAAAATACTTACCTGCACCAGCTCTTTCTAGTAGAGCCCCAAACAGCACGAATAAGAATACAAAGCTAACTGACACATCCAGGGGAATGCCAAAAATAGCCTCGCCGCCCAACCAGTGATAACCCACAAGCCGTTCTAAGGAAACACCTTTGTGAGAGATCAATTCGGGCATGGATTGACCGAAAACTGAATAAATTAAAAACACTAAACTTACAATGACCAAGGGCAAACCTAAGGCTCTTCGAGTTGCTTCAAGTAACAAGGCTACCCCCAACAAACCAATGATCATTTCCAGCGGCCAGTTAATGCCTAACCAGTTTACGTTGAGCAACATACCATGGCGTTCCACAATAGTTGTGTAGGCTAAGGGGACATACAAAGTTACCACTGTGGCTAGAAGCGCCAATAGCAAGTCCCATTTGCCAACATAGTTGCGCCTGCGATGACTTTCTCTAGCGCCATAAAGCAAAAAACACAAAGACATAGCAAAGGCCAGATGAATAGCGCGCTTTGGCACATCAATTAAAATACCCCAACCTAAACTAAAGGGTAAAGGAGACGCTATCCATAGTTGGAATACGCACCAAGACAAAGCAACTATAGAGACAAGTATGGCCCATGACCCTTGCAGGGGTTTGGACTTAAACTCAATCTCTTCAGCCAATAACTGAGGATCTGGAGTCATGAGGAGGGCTCAAGTGTAATAAATAAAACCCTAGGCTGAAGGCCTTAGCCCACAGCCTAGGAGTAGGTTAGTTACATCCAACCCTGTTCTTTGTAATAACGCACTGCACCTTCGTGCAAAGGTGCACTTAGGCCATCACTGATCATCTGTTCATGGCTAAGGTTAGCAAATGCAGGATGCAGTTTACGGAAGTCTTCTATATTCTCGAACACCGCTCGCACTAGCTCATACACTGTATCAGCAGACACTTTAGCAGAACTAACAAAAGTCGCTTTTACACCAAAGGTAGTAATGTCTTGGCTACTTGTTTTATAGGTGCCCGCTGGAATAGTGGCAAATGCATAATAAGGATTATTATTAACTAACCCTTTTTCAACATCACTATTCAAGTTAATAATCCGCGCATCACAACCATCAGTTGCAATAGAAACACCTGCATTAGGTACCCCAACGGTATAGCCGTATGCATCAATTTTGCCATCACATAACGCTGACGACTGCTCAGAAGAAGTCAGTTCAGTGGCGATTTTAAAATCACTACTAGTCACGCCATGAGCCGCCATTAATACCTCCATGGTGCCTCGTTGGCCTGAACCTGGATTACCGATATTAACGCGTTTTCCAGCTAAATCTCCCCAGCTATTAATGCCCGAGTCCTTACCAACAATAATATGGAATGGCTCAGGGTGAACTGAAAACACTGCCCTTAAGTCCGTTTGTTTTTTGCCTTCCCACTTACTGCTACCATTAGATGCGTGGAACTGCCAATCTGATTGAGCAACACCAAA
>DCAT01000107.1:0-3674 GCA_002312935.1 Oceanospirillaceae bacterium UBA1126
ATTAACGCTGCACAATGTAATGAGTTTTATGCTGGCAGGACGACCAAAGTCGAATAACTCGTTCATTGCTGCGCGAATAGTGCGCCCACTCATTAAAACGTCATCGACTAACAACACGTGACGATCATTAATGTTAAATGGCAGCGAAGAGGGGCTTACTTGGGGGTGAAGCCCATTTTTAGAGAAATCGTCTCGATAGAAGGCGATGTCTAGCTGCCCAAGAGGAGCTTGAAGATGCTGCGCAATCACCTTTGCAACCCAGACACCTCCCGTATGGATGCCAATAACAAGGGGTTGATCTAGCTTTTGTGTAAAAATGAGTTGATCGATTTGATCTAATAAATTGTTAACGAGGGCGGGAGTGTCTGCCAATTCTGGGTAGTGTAGGGTTTGTGTAGCTCCCATTAGGCTTCCTCTATGTCGGGTTTTAGCGTGTCTTATTATAGTGAGTACGGCAGCTATTCTGAAAAGGGCACGGTTGATAAACGGTGTTCAGTCTCACTGAACCAACTTTGCAGTATCAGTCCAGCGGCAATTCCATCTACCCCATGCTTTTTCCAATCTGTACCACCACCGGCTTCAAGATGCTCTTGTTTGGCGGCTTGTGTTGATAGTCGTTCGTCTACCACATAACAAGGCCTATCAAAACGAGCACTGATGCGATTGGCAAACTTTCGCGCTCTTAGAGCCATCTCGCCTACGGAACCGTCCATATTATACGGAATTCCCACCACAAATGCTTGTGCTTGCCACTGCACTATTAAAGCGTCCAAGGTCTGCCAATTTGGAATACCATCTTTGGCATTAATAGGCGCTAATACAATGGGCTGTGTGAGTGAATTGCTGGCAAAGGCCGCACCGATGCGCTTGCTGCCAAAGTCAAAACCCAATAGATTAAGCGCTTTATCCATGACCAATTGTAGTAGAAATTAGGTTGATGTCTATGCCCAGTAGGTCTGCTGCCGCTTGAAAACGATCTTCGGGCGCCATATTAAATACAATGTTGGCATCAAATGGGCAGCATAACCAAGAATTATCAGCCAGTTCTTGCTCTAGTTGGCCAGGCCCCCAGCCAGCATAACCTAAGGCAATAAGGCTGTGTTCTGGGCCAGCAGAGTGGGCGATGTCGTTTATTACATCAGAGGACGTGGTTAGGCATAAATCCTCTGATACACGAATACTAGATTTCCACTGTTTGTTACTTAACGGGGTGTGCAGCACAAAACCATGTTCTGGCTGCACTGGGCCGCCGGTAAATATGGTTTGATCTAACTCTGTAATGTTAGTGTCTGAAATATCCAGTTGCGGTAATATGTCCGTAAAAGCAATGCCGTTAGCTTTATTAATCACTAAACCCATGGCGCCTTTTTCGCTATGCTCACAGATATAAACTAAACTGCGAGTAAAGTTCTCATCCTCCATTTGTGGCATAGAAATTAGCATGAAATGATGTAAACTATTTTTGCTTGAGTTGTCAGACACTATGCGCTCCTTGCAGCTAATAATTGGCTGATGTGTTGTATAAGATCCACTGCAATAGTAGACCCCGTTTGGTCATCAATTTCACGAATGCAGGTAGGGCTAGTCACATTAATCTCTGTAAGGCTATCACCAATCACATCAAGGCCTGCAAAATGAATTTCTTTAGCCCTGAGCACTGGGCCTATTTGCTTGCAGATCCAGCGGTCACGATCAGTGAGTGGCTGAGCAACACCAGAGCCACCAGCGGCTAAGTTGCCGCGTGTTTCACCAGAAGATGGAATGCGGGCTAAAACGTGGTCTACGGGGTAGCCGTTGATCATTAAAATGCGCTTGTCACCATATTCTATTTCCGGCAAATAACGCTGCGCCATAATTTGTTGTTGGCCAAACTCAGTTAATGTTTCAATAATCACATTGAGGTTAGGTTCGCCTTTACGTGCTCTAAAAATAGAAGCTCCTCCCATACCATCAAGGGGCTTAAAAATAACATCTTCATGAAATGCATGAAACGCTTTGAGTACTTTAGCATCGCTAGCCACCAAAACCTCTGGGCAGCATTCGGGGAACTGCGTGGCAAATAATTTTTCGTTGCAGTCGCGTAAGCTTTGTGGTTTGTTAATAATCAACGCTCCCGCATCTTCTGCCTGACTAAGGAGGTAGGTGGTGTGCAAAAAGTTTGTGTCAAAAGGGGGGTCTTTGCGCATTAAGATAACGTCAAGGTCTCCCAGTGGCAGCGGTTGTTGATGGTCTAGATCATAGAAATGATGTGGATCTCGCATTACTTTTAGCTGGGCCATCAGCCCCATAGCCATTCCTTGCTCAGAATATAGGTGCCGTGGTTCCATATAAAACAGTTCCCAGCCTAAATCTTGTGCAGCCCACAGCATAGCGAGTGAACTGTCTTTCTTGTAATTGATGTTATGGATGGGGTCCATGACAATGCCAAGGCGTATGGTCATCTCTTTTATGTCTCAGTTAATGGGCTTTAAAGATCGCCCCAAATGTACTGCAGCAAAGTTAAAGCTGCTAAAGGTGCTGTTTCTGTTCGCAGTATGCGTGGGCCTAAACTTAACCCAGTATAGCCGTGTGCGTATGCTTGCTCAACTTCCTGTTGAGTTAATCCACCCTCTGGGCCAATAAGTAAAGCACAGCTTGCAGGTGCAGCATGCAAGGCCAAAGGATTTGTCTGGTGAGGGTGCAGCACCAACTTAGCTTCGGCTTGAGTGCTATCAAACCAGTGGCTCAATGTTTGTGGGCTGTGGATACGAGGCACGTCTATACGGCCACTTTGCTCACAGGCACTGATAGCGATTTGTTGCCAATGGGCGACACGTTTAGCTTGGCGATGATGGTCAAGTTTAACCTCACAACGGCTGCTAAAAAGTGGTGTAATTTCATCTACTCCAAGTTCAGTGGCTTTTTGAATAGCAAAATCCATGCGTTCGCCACGTGACATAACTTGGCCTAAATGGGTATGTAACGAAGAGGGGGGCGGGCCAGCTACTAGTGCACTTACAAAAACGCTAACAGATTTCTTGCTAAGGCTAACAATATGAGCACTTACTTGCTCACTAAAGTCATTAAACAGGATTATTTCCTGTTTTTCCTGCATGCGAAGAACCTTGCCTACATAGTGGCTAGCAGCTGCTTCAAGAGTAATGGTTTGCTCTAATGGCAGTGGCTGCAGAATATGAAGGCGAGGGATACGCATGGCCTATAAGCCAGCTGCTTTGCGCAAAATTTCTGCCTTGTCTGTGTATTCCCAAGTGAAGTTGGGGTTATCACGGCCAAAGTGACCATAGGCTGCAGTGTCGCGGTAAATAGGCCGCTTTAAATCCAACATTTCAACCAAACCACCAGCATTCAGGTTAAAGTGCTCACGCACTAAATGTTCAATTTTTGCGTCACTTATACGGCCACTGCCAAAGGTATTTAGGCTAATAGAGGTAGGTTCTGCTACACCAATAGCGTAGGAAATTTGAATTTCGCAACGCTCAGCTAAACCTGCTGCAACAATATTTTTAGCTACATAGCGCCCTGCGTAGGCTGCACTTCGATCTACTTTGGATGGGTCTTTGCCAGAAAAAGCGCCACCACCATGGCGAGCCATACCGCCATAGGTGTCAACAATAATCTTACGGCCAGTTAAGCCACAATCACCTACCGGGCCACCAATAACAAAATTACCTGTT
>DCAT01000107.1:3977-4418 GCA_002312935.1 Oceanospirillaceae bacterium UBA1126
ACCAATAACAAAATTACCTGTTGGGTTGATGTGGTATTGAGTTTCATCTGTGAGCCAATGAGCAGGAATTACAGGGCGAATAATGTGTTCCATCACAGCAACCCGAAGGCTCTGTAAATCTATATCGGCGCTATGCTGGGTGGATAGCACCACAGCGTCGATAGATAGAGGTTTACCATCACTACCATAACGAAAAGTGAGCTGGCTCTTAGCGTCTGGACGCAACCAAGGCAAGGTACCATCTTTGCGCACTTTAGCCTGTTGTTGCATTAAACGATGAGCATAATGAATGGGCGCAGGCATTAGGCTTTCGGTCTCATTGCTGGCATAGCCAAACATCAGACCTTGGTCGCCAGCGCCCTGTTCTTTATTGCTGTCTGCGCTTTCATCAACCCCCATAGCAATGTCGGAAGACTGCTTACCGATAGCGTTTAAAATGGC
>DCAT01000059.1 GCA_002312935.1 Oceanospirillaceae bacterium UBA1126
GCGTTCCATTACCCAATTAGCTAATTTTCGCAAGCCATTATCGTTATCTCAACAAGCTGGTCACCGCTTGATGCTGGTAGTGGCTATGGTGGAAAATCATGGACTAGCGCAGGCAAAACAACTGCCTGAGGTAGATGAACTGTGCCTATGGGTTGACGTGCCGGAAAAAAGACAAAGTCAGGCATCTGGGCACCAATACATCAGTGCAAACCAAGCTAATCAATATCTGGGGACGTCTAATCAATATGTGATTTATAACGCTCACCGAGGGTTTAATGCGAGCGCTTTATGTGCCCTGAGTGGCACTATTAAGGGTACAGGAGTGTTGATTTTGTTAACACCTCCCACATCTCAGTGGCAGAGCCATTTTGATTCTCAACTAAAAGCCTACGGTCAGTTAGAGCGTCATGCCCATTCATATTTCATTCAATGGTGGCAGCAACAATGGCAACATCATAGTGCTGTGTATGTCTTGCACGAAGAAGTCAATCAAGTAAAAATTACCCATTGGCAACCTTTAACTAAACTGCTTAAACAATCGCCATTGTTAGAACCCACAAGGGAACAACAAAGTATAATAACGACTTTAGTTACGGCTTATAACCAGCAGTCAGAGATCGTGTATACCATTGAAGGCCATAGGGGAAGGGGTAAGTCTGCCTGTTTGGGTTGGCTGATTAAAACGATAGGTAAGGAGGATAACCACGGCCCTGTTGTCGTTACAGCACCCAGTAAACGCGCCCTTGGCTCGATGACACAAACTGCAGGTATGCAAAAGGTAAATTTTTACGCTTTAGATGCACTGTTAAAACAGCGGCCTAAAGCTGGTCTGGTCATTGTTGATGAGGCCGCAGCAATACCGTTGTCACAACTGACAAAGCTGGTTAAGCATTATAAATTGGTCGTTTTATCATCCACTCAAGACGGTTATGAGGGCAGTGGTCAGGGCTACAGATTAAAATTGCCCCATATTATGAGTACTCTAGGGCTAACCAGCAAAGCAATAACATTAACGCAGCCGATGCGCTGGCAGGCTGATGATCCTTTAGAAACATTTATTCGCAGTAGCTTCTTATGTGACGTGAGGATACCTGATGCCATGCTAGATTTACCTACTGATGATTTACAACACGTTAGTTACAGGTTAATGACTGGAGAAAAGCTGGCACAGAACAACGAGTTATTAAAACAAGTCTACGCGTTGCTTATGCTGGCGCATTACCAGACCACACCCCAAGACTTAAGGTTACTATTGGATCATCCTCAGCATACAATTTACTTATGCTATGTCAATGACTGCCTTGTTGGAATGGCTTGGGTTGCTCAAGAAGGCAACTTAGGCAGCACTTTAGCGCAGCAAATTTCACTTGGTAGGCGTCGTATTCAAGGTCATCTTTTGGCTCAAATTTTGGCCCAACAAGCTGGCTTTTCCATCGCTTGTGAAATGCGTAGTTGGCGCATTCAAAGGCTGGTAGTTTTGCCTAGGTTGCAGGGAAAAGGATTTGGTTCAGCACTTTTAAGCCACATTTATGCATGTGGAGAAGCGCATCAGATTGATTTTATTGGAGCAAGCTTTTCAGCAAGTAATAATACCCTTCGTTTTTGGCTTGCGAATAACTTTACCCCGGCATGGCTAGGTTTGCGTCCAGATACAGCGACTGGGCTCAATAGTGTGCAAGTGATCCAACCCATCAGTCACGGGGCTAAAGCGTTAAAACACCAGCTAAAATGCCACTTTAAAGGTTATTTAGATTTTGGCAAAAGCATGTGGTTTACGTCTGTGGATGCTGAAACTTGGCAAGGTATCTATCCTAAATTTACACATGCTGCGGCTGCAATGCTCAATGTTGAGCAACAGCAGCGTTTGTTAATTCTTTTGGCAAAAGGACATGCTGGGTTTAGTGGCCCATTGCACTTACTTTATCAGCAACAACTTAATGATAAGGATAAACAATTGGTCATGCACGCAGCACAAAATAATACCCACAAAGGGTTGCAAAAAGACGTTAGGCGCCTGGCATTGTCGCTATTACCACCAGAATCTGAGCAATGATCCACAGCACAGTCCGGATAAACTCGGTATACTTCAATCTTTGTCAATTTGTCTGATTATTCATGAATACAGTTAAACTTACCCAATATAGTCATGGCGCTGGGTGTGGGTGCAAAATCTCACCAAAAGTCCTCGATAAAATGCTGCAATCCCAGTTGCCAAAATTCTCTCATCCGAACTTAATCGTAGGTAACGAAAGCCGTGACGATGCAGCTGTTTTTGATTTGGGTGATGGCACAGGTATTATCAGCACCACAGACTTTTTTATGCCTATTGTAGATGATCCGTTTGATTTCGGTCGGGTCGCTGCCACTAATGCTATAAGTGATGTCTACGCGATGGGCGGCCAACCTTTAATGGCGATTGCAATCTTAGGATGGCCAGTAGACACACTGGCACCTGAAGTAGCGGCTATGGTAATAGACGGCGCAAGAGATGTATGTGCTAAAGCTAATATTTGTCTTGCTGGTGGCCACAGTATTGATGCACCAGAGCCCATATTTGGATTGGCTGTAACAGGAAGAGTGGCCTTAGAGCACCTTCAACGAAATGACCAAGCTCAAGCAGGAGACCGACTCATGCTGACCAAACCATTGGGAGTCGGTATTTTAACCACTGCTGAAAAACGCGGTATATTGCGCCCACAGGATGTTAACTTGGCGCGTGATAATATGGTTAAACTTAATGACATAGGGGCAAAGCTGGCACGTCTGGCTGGCGTTCATGCGATGACAGACGTAACAGGTTTTGGGCTTATGGGGCACTTGGCAGAAGTATGTGAGGGGAGCCAATTACAGGCTGAAGTAGAATTTGACAAAATCCCCTTATTAACTGACCTTCAGTACTACCTAGACCAAGGCTGTGTGCCTGGGGGAAGCGGTAGAAATTTCGACAGCTATGGCCATAAACTAGGCGCACTCAATGAAGACCAGTTAAATATCCTCTGCGACCCGCAAACCAGTGGCGGCTTATTAGTGGCTGTAGCCAAAGATCAAGTGACTGCAGCTGAAGCCCTTTGCCGTGCCGCAGCGCAAGACTGTGTTTGGATCGGACACTTATCTGCACCAAAAGATGCACAAAAACACTGGATTTCGGTGCTATAGGATGTCTAATAAATCCCTATTAATGTGCATGCCCGAGCCAATTCAAGCGGCACAGTTTGATGACTTGCTATTAGGTCAACGGCCCATGTTTGACGTGCGAGCACCTATAGAATTTAATAAAGGCGCTTTTCCTAATGTAATCAACTTGCCCTTAATGAGTGATGATGAGCGCCACCAAATAGGCAGCTGTTATAAAGAACAAGGCCAAGAAGCTGCGATCGCTTTAGGTCACCAGTTAGTCAGTGGTGCAACGAAAAACCAACGGGTTGAACAATGGCATGCGTTTGCAAGCCAGCACCCCAATGCAGTGCTATATTGTTTTCGGGGTGGGCTTAGGTCTAAAGTGACGCAGCAATGGCTAGCCGAAGCAGGCATTGCCATTCCGTTTGTCGAAGGTGGGTACAAAGCACTTCGTACGCACTTGATAGAGCGCTTAGACAAATTGGTAGAAGATGTCCCGGCATTTGTACTTAGTGGCCGCACTGGTACAGGTAAGACAGAGATACTGCCTCAGTTTGATCGGCCGATTGATTTAGAAGGTATCGCCAAGCACCGTGGGTCTAGTTTTGGTAAGTACATTGAAGAGCAGCCAAGTCAAATTAACTTTGAAAATAGTCTAGCCATTGCTTTAATGCAGCTCAAAAAGGCCTCTAATAATCCAGTTATTTACGAAGACGAAAGTCGTTTGGTGGGGTGTCGTTTACTCCCACTAAGCCTCCAAGCTAAACTTAGATCCTCTCCTATAATGGTTTTAAGTGATTGCTTTGATGCCCGTGTTGATCGTATTTTTGGCGAGTATGTAGTAAAGGCTATCGCTGCATGGCAGCAAGAGCTTGCTGATCCCAACGATGCTTTCTTAGCTTTTGGTGATAGCCTTTTACAGAGTATTAATCGTATTCGTAAACGTTTAGGTAGTGAAGCTCATACGCATCTTGTTAAACTGCTTGAAAAAGCTTTAAATCAACAGTCAAAGCGTAATAATTTAACTCACCATAAGGATTGGATTAGTTATTTACTGATTCATTATTATGACCCAATGTACGACTACCAACTTTCCCTTAAGCAGGATCGTGTGGTGATGCAGGGAACCTCAAGTGAAATTGTCAGTTGGTATAAAACTAACAATTTTTAATTGACCTAATCGACTTTAAGGACACGCTATATCATGAAATCAAGAGCTGCTATTGCCTTAGCTAAAGGCCAACCATTAACTATTTCGAACATTGATGTAGATGGACCAAAAGCAGGTGAGGTGCTGGTGCGAATGGTTGCTACAGGTGTATGCCACACTGACGCTTTTACCTTGTCTGGTGCTGATCCAGAAGGAATTTTTCCATCTGTTTTGGGCCATGAAGGTGGTGGTGTAGTAGAAGAAATTGGTGCAGGTGTCACTAGTCTTGCTGTAGGTGACCACGTTATTCCTTTATACACACCAGAATGTGGCCAGTGTAAATTTTGCTTGTCAGGTAAAACTAACCTTTGCCAAGCCATTCGAGGTACCCAAGGTAAAGGTCTAATGCCTGATGGCAGTAGCCGATTCTCTTTAAACGGCAAAACTTTGTTCCATTACATGGGCACTTCTACTTTTTCTGAGTACACGGTTGTCCCCGAAATTGCCCTTGCGAAAATCAATAAAGCTGCACCACTCGATAAAGTATGCCTGTTAGGCTGTGGTATAACCACAGGTATTGGCGCAGTACTTAATACAGCTAAGGTTCAGCCAGGCGACTCAGTTGCCGTATTTGGTATGGGTGGAATAGGTTTGAGCGTAGTCCAGGGTGCTGTGATGGCTGGTGCTAGCCGCATTATTGTTATTGATATTAATGAAGATAAATTTGAAATGGCAAAAATGTTGGGTGCTACAGATTGCATTAACCCAAAGAACTATTCAGATGCTATTCAGGACGTTATCGTAGACCTAACCGATGGCGGTGTAGACTTTTCGTTTGAATGTATTGGTAACGTAGACGTTATGCGCTCAGCTTTAGAGTGTTGTCACAAGGGCTGGGGTGAGTCAGTAATAATAGGAGTCGCTGGAGCGGGTCAAGAAATCAGTACCCGTCCATTCCAGTTAGTCACTGGCCGTGTCTGGCGCGGAACCGCTTTTGGTGGTGTTAAAGGCCGCACACAGTTGCCCGATTACGTAGAGCGCTATATGGCTGGTGAAATAAAAATAGACCCAATGGTGACACATACCATGGGTTTAGAAGACATCAACACCGCTTTTGACCTGATGCATAGCGGTGAAAGCATTCGCTCTGTTATCATTTTTTAGGAACCATCTGTCATGTCTTTAAAACAAATTTCAGAAGTCAAAGTCAGTGGTGGCCGCCTATTGCGGGTAGAACATTTGTCTGTGGTGTGCAACGGGAGCATGACCTTTGCTATATTCTTGCCACCACAAGCAAAACAGGGCACTGAAACAAAAATGGTGCCAGTGCTCTATTGGTTATCGGGCCTCACTTGTAACGATGAAAACTTTAGTCAAAAGGCTGGTGCATTTAGTATGGCCACAAAATTGGGTATGGCTATCGTGATGCCGGATACTAGCCCTCGTGACGCTGCCATAGAAGGCGAAGACGAAGCCTACGACCTTGGCAGTGGTGCAGGTTTTTACGTCAACGCCACTCAGACGCCTTGGTCTGATGCTTACAACATGTACAGTTATGTTACAGAAGAACTGCCAAGTATTATTCAAACCCACTATGCTGTGAGTGATCAGGCAGCTATTAGTGGCCACTCCATGGGAGGTCATGGGGCATTGATCTGCGCTTTAAAAAACCCAGGTAAATACGCCTCAGTATCAGCTTTTGCCCCCATTACGTCTCCATCGCAGTGCCCTTGGGGCCGAAAGGGCCTTACAGCATATCTGGGAAGCGATGAGGCCACATGGGCAGATTGGGATGCTAACCACCTGGTACAAAAAAACTATGACGCAGGCATTATACCGCAAGCTATTTTGATTGATCAGGGTGCCAGTGATCCATTTTATGCTGATCAGTTGATGCCAGAATTATTCAACGCAACCTGTGAGCGTTTGCAACACCCAGTCGACTATCGTGAGCGAGAGGGTTACGACCATAGCTACTACTACATAAGCAGCTTTATTGATGAACACCTTCAGTATCATGCTGCAAACCTTGGAATAATGGCATAAATAATGACAGAAAAAAAGCGTCAAACTCGCCATGGTCATATGGCTCGTGTATCAAAGCTAGCCCTAGGTGATCATGCTTTACCCGTCCGTTTTATGTACAAAACTATACCAGAACACAGTAATGATACTGGCTGGCGTTTGTTCACAGGATATGAAACTCCAGAATTTTTAAACGAGTTCTCAAACCTAGAACCTTTCCCATTGGAGCCTATGTGCGAAGCTGATTTAACCCTAGACGCACTGCTAGATAGTAATGCCGGTACTGTCTGGGAAAGGGCTCCAGAAAAATCATGGCAACAAGTTCACGACTTTGAAATTCCCGTGGAAGAAGTTGATGTTGAAGTGAGCTAATGCTGCTCAATACGTTTCAATTTAATCCGACTGGCGGTCACCCATTAGTCGTTTTACATGGGTTATTTGGATCACAGGACAACTGGCGCAGCCAAGCTTTAGAGTGGGCACAAGGTCGCTGGGTGATCACCATGGACCTACGTAATCATGGAATGTCTGGCCATCACCCATTAATGAACTATGCCACCATGGCAGAAGATGTGTGTGGTACGCTAGATGAGTTAGGTTTAAAAAGAGTCGACCTTTTAGGTCATTCGATGGGGGGTAAAGTGGCGATGCAATTAGCCATAAATCAACCGCAGCGCGTTAATAGCTTAGTGATAGCTGATATTGCCCCAGTGGCGTATCAACCGAGTCACCAAAGCATATTGGCAGGCCTTAACAGCATTGATCTAGCCACATTAGCGTCCCGCAAACAGGCGCTAGACTTGCTCATAAAGTATCAACCAGATGTGCAGGTCTGTCAGTTTTTATTGAAAAGTTTGTATAAAAATGATGCAGGGGAGTTTGCACTGCGCTATAACCTCAAAGCCATTAAAGATAACTACCAAGCTATTAGTGCAGCGCCTACATCATCTATAAAGCTGCCATGCTTCAGTGGCCCGGTATTAATACTTAAGGGTGCAGATTCTCATTACATTTTAGCTGATCATAAGGAAGCGTTTGACACGTTATTGCCCAATGCAGAGCTTAAAATAATGACTGGCTGCGGCCATTGGCTTCACGCTGAAAAACCAGAGTTGTTTTGCCGTCTGGTGACCCGTTTTCTAGATAGCCTCGTTTAAGTCGTGCGCATATTATTACTTTCAGCTTACGACGCAAAAAGTCATCAGTACTGGCGTGAGGGTCTAGTTGCTCAGTTTCCAAACTATGAATGGACCCAATTAGTGCTGCCTGGGCGTTATTTCAGTTGGCGCATTCGTGGTAACAGCATGCAGTGGGCTTTGGGAGAACGGTCTACGTTAGAGCAGCCCTATGATTTAGTGATTGCAACATCGATGGTGGACTTAGCATCCCTAAAAGGGTTTGTAGCTAATTTAGCGAATATCCCAACCATTCTCTATTTCCACGAAAATCAATTTGTTTACCCGCCAAGTCAGGCTAATGCTAAGCACCACTTAGATCCTAAAATGGTGAGCCTTTATGCAGCTTTAGCAGCGGATAGATTAGTATTCAATAGTCAATACAACCAGCAAAGCTTTAGCACTGGGGTGGAGGACTTGCTCAACCAACTGCCCGAAAAAATGCCGGTAAACGTGGTTGAATTGTTAGGTCGGAAAAGTTGCGTGTTACCAGTGCCTATTGCATCTTTGGACACTACATCTATGACTCTTAAAAATAATGAGCCTCAGCAAACCCCTTGGCCCGAACGAGAAGATGGGTCACCCTTAAGGTTAGTCTGGGCGGCACGGTGGGAATACGACAAAGGCCCGCAACAACTCCAAGCCATATTACAAGAATTGCGAAAAAGAGGGGTAGATTTTCAGTTATGCGTGCTGGGGCAAAAATTTCGCCAACAACCAATAGAGTTTAATCAGATAAAAGCTGAGTTCGCCACTAACCTCGTTCAATTTGGCTATGCAGCCTCTCGCCAGCACTACCTAAACTGGCTGGAGGGGGCAGATATGATCTTATCTACTGCACTGCATGAGTTTCAAGGACTCGCTGTGTTAGAAGCGGTTCAGCTAGGTTGTATCCCCATATTGCCAAATCGTCTAGTGTATGCTGAAATTTTTGGCTTAAAGTATGTCTATGAGTCTACACCTGAAGACCGTCAAAAAGAATCTATTGCAGCAGTTAACCTGATACAAAAGCTGGCACTAGGCCAAAAGCAGGGTAATTTAGCTAAGACGGTTGCTCAGTCCTTAGCGTGGCCCACCATGAAACATAAATATCACCAATTGTTGAATTTTAAAGTATCTAAAGCGCCAGAACGTATTACTTTTTAAGGTTTTATGTAAACTGTTACTTCAAGGGTTTTCAATACGTACTGCTATTCTGGCACTTTAAGTTTATTGATGGACGAGCAGATTTTAACGTTGCAACAAATACCAGAGGTAAACACAAATGGGGCTCGAAGCGTGTTAAAATACGTCTATTAGACGACTCAACAACTGCTATTGAGCAAAACCAACTATGACCCGTGCCAAAAAGAAAATGCCTGCTGTAGCTGGGGTAACCTTTAGCCCCAACAAGAAGAAAAAGATTGTTGCTAAATCTTTTTCGCCTTCAAGTTATCAAGCACGTAAACAAAAAGGCTTAGCCACCAAAAAGAAACAAACATCTGTATTTCAACAACACCAAGACGAGGCCTAGTTTAATGGAGACTATAACCAGCTACATTGCCGCATTATTCCCAGATCATGGCTGGAATTTACTGGCTTTAGTTTGGTTTATTGTTGTGGTTCGGGGTTATCAAGCTTATGCTATTAAGGCTTCGCGAAGCAAAGATTCCTTAGCAGGAGTGCTACATGCATACCGACAACGATGGATGATTCGCATGATTGACCGTGACATGCGCATGGCAGACATTGGAGCTGTTGCTAATTTAGAGCGTTATGTGACTTTATTTGCGTCCTCTAGCTTGCTTATTTTAGCGGGCCTTGTGACCTTAGTTGGCTACACTGATGACGTGGTTCACATTGGCCGGGGTATTCCATTTTTACCTCCTCAGTCGCCTTTAGAGTGGCAATTTAAGCTGTTCTTTTTGATATTGCTGTTTGTGTATGCTTTTTTTAAGTTTACATGGAGCCTCAGGCAATACGGCTTTGCCACAGTAATGATCTCCAGTGCGCCAGTAGCCCATGGCGATATCTCTGATAATAAAGACCTTATGGACCATGTTAATCGCTCTGCTAAGGTGCTATCCATGGCAGGTAATAATTTTAACTTTGGCCTGCGAGCCTACTATTACAGCCTTGCTGTGTTGACGTGGTCAATACACCCATTGGTGTTTATGGTGACTACCTGTGTGGTGGTATACATTCTCTATAGCCGTGAGTTTAAGTCAAGTTCACTGGCAGAACTCAGGGGTTCTAACGACTCCAAGAATCGAAAAACATTAGTAGACTATCATCTAATATAGTTATGCTAAATTAGGCAAGTTTTATGGATTCTAAAGAACTCTTGACGCAAGGTAATAACTTTTTACAGGTGTTACCTCATTGTAAAAAGCTAGGAATGAAAGTAATCACGGCTTCAAAGGGACAGGCGACAATAGAACTCCCGTATAATCCAGAAATATTGGGTATAGACTCACACGGTTATGTGCACGGCGGTATCTTAACCACCATGATGGATACTGTGTGTGGGTTTGCGGTCACTTCAGCCCTGCCGGCACAAGAGTTTTGTCCTACATTAGATCTAAGAATGGATCACATGCGTCGAGCAAGCGCAAAAGGCTCAATTTTTGCCTGGGCGCAGTGCTACAAAATTACTCGCAGTATTTGTTTTACACGGGGTTACGCCTACCAAGATGACCCTGATGACCCAATTGTTCACTGTGTGGCTACTTTTGTGCGCAGCGGAAAAGCTTGGGGTAAGGGCGGTTTTGTAAAGCTGGGTGCAGAGGACTTATTACTATGAAACTTAAACAGCTCATAGAATCATCCAAACTACAGGATGATTACTCTGCCATATTAGATTTTATTCCTTATGCTAAATTTATCGGTGTGACTATTACACAGGATAAAAATGGTTGGTTATTTACCCTAGCGACTGAGCCTAACAATATCGGCAACCCAATTACGCCTGCTCTGCATGGGGGTGTGATCGCTGGCTTTATGGAAGTGGCTGCGGCTCTGGGACAGATGTTAACAAGCCAACATCCAACCATTCCTAAGATTATAAATTTTTCTATTGATTATATTCGGGCTGCGGGTGTTAAACCTACTTATGCTCGATGCAGCATTGTTCGACAAGGTAAGCGAATTGCCAACATTACGGTGCTAGCTTGGCAAAAGGATGAGCTTCAACCCATCGCTACAGCTAGAGCGCACTTTTTATTAGGTGAAGAGGTATAAAGCAAGTGATATAGCTTGAAATTACTCAAGCCACCCCCATAATTGCCCCCTTAACCACTTTACTAGCGCTAATGCCCAACCCATGTTTTCCGGAGAAATAACGCCCTATGAGCACTGATACTCAAACTGAGACTTTAGGTTTTCAAACAGAAGTTAAACAGCTTTTACACTTAATGATTCATTCCTTGTACAGCAATAAGGAAATCTTTCTTCGCGAACTAATTTCTAATGCATCAGATGCGGCAGACAAAATGCGTTTTGCTGCAGTTTCAGATGGCAGTCTTTACGGTGATGACAGTGACCTTGCTATCCGTATCAAATTTGATAAAGACGCCAATACACTAAGCATTAGTGACAATGGCATTGGCATGGACCGCACCGATGTAATTGACCACCTAGGTACGATTGCCAAGTCGGGCACTTCTGAATTCTTACAAAATCTAACAGGTGATCAACAAAAAGATTCACAGTTGATCGGTCAATTTGGTGTTGGTTTTTACTCATCCTTTATTGTTGCTGACGAAGTTGAAGTAATTACTCGTAAAGCCGGCTCAAAAACCTCTGAAGGCGTATTATGGCGTTCAAAAGGTGAAGGTGAGTTTGATATTTCTCAAGTTGAAAAAGAAGGCCGCGGTACAGAAATTATCTTGCATCTCAAAGCAGATGAAAGTGAGTTTGCAGAAGGCTTCCGTCTACGCAGTTTAGTGCGTAAGTACTCTGACCATATTTCAATTCCTGTCATCATGATGAAAGAACATTATGGCGAAGATGCAGACAAGCAAGATCCAGAAGAAGAAACAGTTAACTCAGCCACAGCTCTTTGGACTAAGTCTCGCTCAGAAGTGAAGGATGAAGAATATCACGAGTTTTATAAGCACGTATCACACGACTTCCAGGAGCCTTTGTCATGGGCCCACAATAAAGTAGAAGGTAAGCTTGAATATACTAGTTTGCTATATATCCCAGCCAAAGCGCCAATGGATATGTATCAGCGAGAAGCAACCCGTGGTCTAAAGTTATACGTTCAACGTGTCTTCATTATGGATGAAGCTGAGCAATTCTTACCCATGTACCTACGTTTCATTAAAGGGGTAGTAGACAGCAACGATTTGTCTCTTAATGTGTCTCGAGAAATTTTGCAAAAAGACCCCGTCATTGATTCAATGCGCGCAGCACTGACCAAACGTGTGCTTGATGTGCTTGAAAAAATGTCTAAAAAGCAGCCTGAACAGTACGCTACTTTCTGGAAAGAGTTTGGCCAGGTTATGAAAGAAGGACCTGCAGAAGACCACAATAATAAAGAGAAAATAGCTAAATTATTGCGTTTCTCTTCGAGTACTGATGACAAAACAGAGCAAGTGCATAGTTTGGCTGAATACAAAGCCCGCATGCAAGAAGGCCAAGATAAAATCTATTATGTGGTTGCTGATAACCACAACACTGCAAAGAATAGCCCTCATCTGGAAATCTTCCGCAAGAAAGGCATTGAGGTTCTGTTATTGTCAGAGCGTGTAGACGAGTGGTTGATGTCCCATATGATGGACTTTGATGGAACCCAGTTGCAAGACGTTGCCAAAGGTACGTTAGATCTTGGCGAAGTTGAAGACGAGGCCGAAAAGCAAGAACACGAAGAACAAGCCAAGCAATATGAAGGCCTAGTTGAACGGGTAAAAACTTTACTGGAAGGCCAAGTAGAGAATGTGCGTATCACCCATCGATTGACTGACTCACCAGCCTGTTTGGTGGTTGGCGAAGACGATATGGGCATGCAGATGCGTCGTATTATGGAAGCTGCTGGCCAAGCAATGCCATCTACTAAACCCACCTTTGAGCTTAATCCTGAACACCCATTAGTGGCCAAGCTAAATGATGAAGCTGATGAAGACCGTTTTAGTGAGCTAACACGCGTACTATTTGACCAAGCCCAATTAGCTGAGGGAGGTCAATTGGAAGACCCCGCAGCTTACGTTTCGCGACTTAATAAGTTATTGCTAGAACTCACTACTTAATTAACTTAAGTAACTTAAAGAGCCCCCGTTTAGAATGTTAGCCGGGGGTTTTTTTATGGGCTAGAACTAATAATTAAAATTTAAACCGTTAAAAATAACCACGCTGGACATCAATTTTGCTAAGCTGAGATATATCAATCTTTGCTACCCTAATTGTAAATGAGATTAATTGTTATGTGATGAATAAATTACTCCCATAGTCAGTTTAGTTATAGGCTAATAGTGGTACTTATTATGATGATGAAAAAGCAATAAACATGATTGGAGGCTCGTCAATGAACTCAAAGCAACAAGGCCTGGCACGGTTAAAAAACGTATTTGGAGACCAATACAGTGACAATGCCACTGCTCGTGAACAACATAGTTGTGGTGAAAGCTTTGTCAGTGAACTTTTGCCTGACGCTGTGCTGATGCTTAATTCCACTAAAGCGGTAGCTGAGGCAGTATGCATCTGCAGTGAGCACAGCATCCCAATCATTGCGTTTGGCACAGGGACATCGTTAGAGGGGCAGTTAGTCCCTGTTAATGGTGGTGTGAGCTTTGATTTAACGGGTATGGATAAGGTGCTTGAAATCAATGCAGAAGACTTTGATGTAAAGTTGCAGGCGGGTGTTACCCGTGAAGCCTTGAATTATGCGTTAAAGACTAGTGGTCTATTTTTCCCCTTAGATCCCGGTGCTAATGCCAGCTTAGGTGGCATGGCCTCCACAAGAGCCTCTGGAACAAATGCTGTGCGTTACGGCACTATGAAAGAGGTGGTTCTTGGGCTTACGGTGGTGACGCCTAATGGTGATGTGATACAAACTGGAGGCCGATCAAGAAAGAGCGCAGCAGGTTACGACTTAACCCATCTTTATATTGGTGCTGAAGGCACATTAGGTATTATTACAGAATTAAGGTTACGTATTTTCCCAGTTCCAGAGCAGATTCGGGCAGCGGTCTGCAGTTTTAGTAGCGTCAATCAGGCTGCTCAATGTGTCATTGAATGTATGCAGCTGGCTGTGCCACTGGCCCGTATTGAATTACTTAACAGCTGCCAGATGGGCGCCTGTATTGAATACTCTAAGCTACAGGGGTTTACTGCACAACCAACCTTATTTATGGAGTTCCATGGCTCAAAATCCAGTGTTGATGAGCAGGTTGCTTTGGTTGAGTCCGTAGCCCAAGAATACAACGGAGATGATTTCCGTTGTGCCGAAACCTTAGAGCAGCGAAATGAATTATGGAAAGCAAGGCACCAAGCTTATTTTGCTTGTTTAGCACTTAACCCGGGCGCTAGCGTTATTAGTACTGATGTGTGCGTGCCTATTTCCAAGCTCGCTGAATGTATTGAGTTGTCAGAAGCCAAGGCTCTAGAGTTAGGCTTTAACTGCCCATTAGTGGGCCATGTGGGTGACGGTAATTTCCACCTTATTATTCCTTTCTACCCAGACAACCAAGAACAAGTTGAGGCTGCTAATGCGTTAAGCCACTATCTGGTTCAGCAGGCATTGGCAATGCAAGGCACATGCACAGGGGAGCACGGAATAGGTTTAAGAAAGAAGGCTTACCTTCTGGAGGAACATGGCGCCCAAGCTGTTCAAACTATGAGGTTAATCAAACAGGCTTTGGACCCCAAAAATATTATGAACCCAGGTAAAATATTTGACTTGGCTTAATTTAACTTAAGAACAGTATAGCTCATGTAACGTTTTTATAACTTTTGAAGCGCGCACGTCTGACAGCGAATAATAGATGGTCTGGGACTCTCTTCGAGTTTTTACCAAGCCATCTTTGCGCAATACGGCTAAATGCTGTGACAGGGCAGATTGACTTAAGTCTAACTGTTCATTTAGCGCTGTAACAGAGAGCTCTTTACCTTCTAGATTGCATAAAATAAGCAAACGACTTTCATTGGCAATTGCCTTAAGCATGGTAGATGCGATTTTGGCATTGGCTTTCATCTCTGCGGCTACATCTGCGGCGTCTTGCTTAGGGTTAGGCATGGATGGTTTTTCTCCGCCTTTAAACAGCATTATTGTGTCAAATATAGAACTTCAATCATTGTATACTAATTTTAATTAGTATTAATGCATCGTTTTACTATTATAAGTAAAAAGTCAGTTTATTAAAATTCACTTGACGCTTTAGGTTAATATTAATTGCGCAAAAATTGGGCAATGATCTGATGGTTTTTCCATTCCCCGTACATGGTAATCTATCCCTGCCTCTTTACAACAGTCTACCAGCCCTTGAGTTAGCAGTATTTGGTCAATGCGCAGGCCCCGCTTAGGTTCGCGTTCAAACGCTCTACTGCGGTAATCAAACCAGGAATAGTCTTCTAACTTAGGGTGTAATTGACGGTAGCTGTCAGTTAGTCCACATTGGCGAAGATCACTGAGCCACTGGCGTTCTTCTGGTTGAAAGCTAGCTTTGCCTGACTTAAGCCAACGCTTTCGGTTGTCTTCTCCGATACCAATATCAATGTCTTGTGCTGCCACATTAATATCTCCCATTACCACTAGATGCCCAGAGCCTTTATACTCTGTATTTAAAAGCGATGTAAGGCCCGCATAGAAATCCCGTTTAGCTGGAAACTTACTCACGTGTTCAATGTTTTCGCCTTGAGGAAAGTAGCCATTGAATACTGTCATAGTGTCGCCGTTGGGTAACTGTAAAACGGCACCAACTAGCCGGCGCTGAGAGTCTTCATCATCACCTGGTAAACCTTTAATCACTTTTAATATGGGTAGGTTAGTCATTAGCGCCACACCATAATGGCCCTTTTGACCGTGAATAATTGTTTCATACCCAAGTCTCTTCGTCTCTTCGATAGGAAACTCTAGATCTTGAACCTTGGTTTCTTGTAAGCCAATAACCGCTGGCTGATATTGCGCCACAATCGCTTCCAATTGCGGAATACGGGCCCGAATGCTATTGATGTTGAAGGAAACTAAATACATATTTTAAACTCGATTAAGGTGATGTAAACCAACAAACACTTTGGAAGGCTGATAAACTTGACACTATTGTAATGGAAATAGTGGTCGGTTAGAACGGTCCAACTTTGGTTTATGTTGGTTTAGTTAGCGTAACTCACCTAAATAAAGAGATTTATCCTGATGGAATTTGATTTTGATGTATTTGTGATTGGTGCTGGTTCTGGTGGTGTAAGAGCTGCAAGGATGGCCGCTGGTGAAGGAGCAAAAGTGGCTATTGCTGATGACCAGGCGTTAGGGGGCACTTGTGTTAATGTCGGCTGTGTCCCGAAAAAGCTCTACACTTATGCCAGTCACTTCAGCCATGATTTCGAAAACGCCAAGGGTTTTGGTTGGAACTTAGGTGCAGCTAAATTCCACTGGCCTACACTGGTGGCCAATAAAAAAATAGAAATTAGTCGACTTAATGGCATTTACGCTAAGCTTCTGGACAACTCTGGTGCACAAATTATTCGTGGGTATGCCCGCCTCAAAGACTGCAATACTGTCACTGTGGAAGGAAAAGACTACACAACGAAGCGTATTGTTATCGCAACCGGAGGTGCTCCTAATATTCCTGATGTTGACTATGCTGACCTACTCATTAGCTCTGATGAGATATTTGATCTTGTAGAATTTCCAAAGCGCTTGTTAGTAGTGGGTGCAGGTTACATTGCTCTTGAGTTTGCTTGTATTTTTCAGGGCTTAGGTAGCCAAGTGCACGTATCTTACCGCGGTGACCTGATCATGCGAAGCTTTGACGATGATGTACGTCAGTTTGTTGATCAAGAAATGCGCAAACAGGGCATCGAAATAAATTATCAAAGCCAGGTGAATAATGTTGTTCGTCAAACTGATCATAGCTTATTGGTAACCTTTGCAGATGGTAGCCAGATCGAAGTTGACCAAGTGCTTATGGCCATTGGACGCCAACCTCGGGTGGCAGGCATCGGCTTGGACTCTTTAGGTATAGAAACCACTCCCAAAGGCACTATTGCAGTCAACGACAAATTTCAGACTAATATAGATAATATCTATGCTTTAGGTGATGTCACTGGAGGTATTGAACTGACCCCTGTGGCCTTAGCTGAAGCTATGGTATTAGTGAATCATTGGTATGGCGATGGTGTCAAAAAGATGGACTATGAGCTTATTCCAACAGCTGTATTTACTCAACCAAACGTTGGCACTATTGGCTTAACAGAGCATCAAGCGTTGGCAAAGCATAGCGAAATAGCTGTGTATCGTTCAGACTTTAAACCGATGAAACATACCTTAAGCGGCAGTGATGAGCGGAGTTTCATGAAACTGATAGTCGACATATCCACAGATCGCGTTATTGGATTACACATAGTAGGAGAGGGGGCTGGTGAAATGTTGCAAGGTTTCGCTGTGGCTATGAAAGCGGGAGCAACCAAGGCCGATTTTGACGCCACTATTGGCATCCACCCCACTAGTGCTGAAGAGCTAGTAACCATGAGAACACCAAGCTAAAAACAGAGGGTATCAGGCTAAGCTATTTATACTCTCATTGATCAAGCTCCAACAGTTTGTCTGCTGGGGCTTTTTTAGTCGTGTCTTAAATGATCTTTAACTGCTATAGGTGACTTGAAATTCCATACCACAAGGTAAGATGATGCCACAAAAGTAATAATTGCTGTGGCTTGTATTAATAGTGAGGCAGATTCACTGATTAACATGCTGGAAGCTGCCAATGTAGCAATTAAAATAGAAAATTCACTAGTTTGGCCCAACCTAAAACCCACTTCCCATGATGTTGCCTTAGAGTTGCAAATTGGCCTGATAATCCAACCAAACACAATAGGTTTTATAGTCACCACTAACGTGGCTAACACCAAACATTGAAACCAAATAGAGTGCATGAGAGGAAAGTTAAAGCTTGCTCCTATGGAAAAGAAAAATAACACCAAAAAGAAATCTCTAATAGGCTTTAAGTTAATTGCAATATATTGGCTAATAACGCTAGAAGCTAAACTAACTCCGGCAATAAAAGCACCGATTTCGGCAGACAAACCGATACTGTGAGCCAGTTCAGCTAAGCCTAAACACCAGCCTAAAGCCAAAAGAAAGATATACTCATGGAAACGGTCAAATCGTTTAATGAGAGGCAGCAACACCCAACGCACAAAACCCAGTGCAGCCAACATTATCAAAGGCAAGGCCGCAAGGCTTATTAATAAATCAACGTTTAATGATAGTTCTAATCCCGCACTAAATTGCTGTCCTAATGTGGTCAAAAGGGTTAAAAGAATAATCGCTAATAGATCCTGCAATAACAACAAACCCACTACGAGTTCACCTGTTTGTTTATGATGCAAGACAGTGGTGGGTAGTAGTTTAATGCCAATAATGGTACTGGAAAACATGGTAGACGCGCCGATAATAAGGCTATCTATCATACTAAAGCCAAAACCATACCCAACAAAAAACCCTAATAGAGCAAAAGCTAAAGAACTTATAAAGGCTACCATATAGCCTTTTCTCAACATTTGTAATAAATGGCTAGGTTGCATATCAAGGCCAATGAGGAATAGTAAAAAAATAATTCCAATGTGGGAAACATCGGCTAAAAGCTCTGTATCAACCACCCACGCTAAGCCAAAAGGCCCCAATATTGCGCCTAAAACGATATAGGCCAAAAGCAGTGGCTGTCGAAAATACAACGATAAGGTAGCTAGCAGTGCAGCACCTGTAAAGATCAAGAAAAATGAAAATATGACCGACTCAGTATGCATTCTTATTCCTTATTGAGTGAAAACGTTTGGTCTGTAGATAAACGCTTTATATAACGTCGCCAAATGCACCACAGTGTTGATACCGTAAGTATTCGATAAACAATATGCAACCACCACACGGCCATAAAACCATACGTTGGCGCTAACCAAGCTAAAAGTGGTAAGAAAAGTAGCCATTGGCTGCCAGTAACGAGTATAAAACCAGTTTTTCGTCGGCCCATTAACAACACGAAGCGGCTTAAAATGATGATGCAAGTTTCAAAAATCATGGCCATGGCATACCATGGTAAAGCGGTTGCTGTGAGTTGTTGTAATTCCCTATTAACCAATAGCAATTGCGCGAACCAAGGGGCCATAATGCTAACTACCACAGCCAGTAAGAGGGCAGAAACTAGCCCAGTAGCTATGATTAATTTACTCCAGGCCAAAGTGCTAAAGGAATCTTTGCTGGCCATTGCTGATCCCATTAGAGACAATGCAGCTTGACCTAAACCAATGGCAGGCAGAATAAGCAGCATGCCAATATTGAGCACAGCAAAGGAAGCAGCCATTACAGAAGCACCAAGCTGGCTTAGTATCCACAAAAATAAAGCTAAGTGTAATGCAAATGCTAGTTGTTGCATCATAGGGGGCCAAGTGAACCGCAATAATAATAACCAATTTGTAATGCTAAATTGGCAAGTAAACGCTTGAAACCTTGAGCTGTTTTTAAATAATGGAAATAGTTGTAATAAAACACCAAGCCAAAGCGCTATGCTGGTGCCAAGGCCAGCACCTACTGCGCCCATGGCAGGCATCCCACCAATGCCATATATGAGCCCATAACTGATGGGCACATTAGCCAAGTGAGCGAGTAAAATTATTTTGGTATATTGCCAGGGTGTCCCAAGTTCACTCCAATAGATTCTAGCAGCTATGCTTAAAACAATAGCGGGTAAAGCCCAAAGTCGAGATTGAGCATAGTAGGCGGCTAGGCTATTTATGCGATCATCCAATACAAATACATCGATCACGTCATCCAGCATCAATGCACCTAATGCGCCTAGGCCAATCGAGATAAAGACGCCGTAAACTAAACCCAGTCCCATCAAGCCCCCACGGGACAGGGAATGCTGTGATACTAGGCCATGCCAGCCAGTGCCCAATCCGGTAATGATAGCCACCAAAATAAACACCAGATAACTACCAATACTCACACTGGCCAGAGCCAAACCACCCAAGTGCCCAACAAGGGCGGTGTCAACTAAGCTTACTGCAGCCTGGGATAGCATAGCGCCACTCAATGGCACCGCAATAGGCCATAAATTGGCTAATGTAGGTTCACACGAGGAATGTAAATGGGGTGTCTGAGATTTGCTCATGAGTTGCTGGGTCAAAGATGCCTAAAGGGTATGCTAATCAATTGATCTGCTATTATATGCTTTTTTGCCGAGTCTTTAAAATGAATACCCAAGTAAAACACTAGGGTATATAATAAGTTATTAGTTGAGTGCCTGCGGGTTGCTCATGTGGTTGGTAAAAAAGGAAAATACAGTGGATTACATAGACATCACCCCCAGTGCCCAGGACTATCTAGCAGAGTTGCTTTCAAAGCAAGATGTAGAAGGGATTTCAGTGCGTATTTTTGTCACTGACCCTGGTACCCCAAACGCTGAAACGTGTTTAGCATACTGCCGCCCAGATGAAGTAAAAATTACTGACGAATTTTCAGACTTAGAGAAATTTCGGGTTTATGTTGATCCTGCCAGTGTAGACTATCTGGACGAGGCTTTTATTGATTACAGTGCAGACCGTATGGGAGGCCAGCTCACAATCAAGGCTCCAAACGCTAAGATGCCTCAGGTGACTGCAGATAGCCCACTAGATGCTCAAGTTAATTATTACCTATATACAGAAATTAATCCTAGTCTAGCCTCCCATGGTGGTGATGTAAGTTTGGTTGGTGTAGTGGCAGAAGAAGAAGGCAACGTGGCTGTATTAAAGTTTGGTGGTGGTTGCCAAGGTTGTAGCTCTGTTTCCTTAACTCTAAAGGAAGGCGTCGAAAAAACCTTAATGGAAAGGATTCCTGGCATTGGTGCAGTTCGCGATGTCACTGATCACTCAAACACTGAAAACGCTTATATGTAGCGCGTTTCTTTAAAGCAAAAAAACCAGCTCCTATTGCTGGTTTTTTTTGCTTTAAAGAAGCGGTTTAAGCGACCCGAGATCGTTTCGGTAAGCTCTGCCTAAGTTTACTGGCCAGTTCACGCATGCTCATTTCTGTTGTATCCCAATCGATACAAGGGTCGGTGACAGAAACACCATATTGCAATTCAGATAGGTTTTGTGGGATAGATTGGTTGCCCCAGTTAATGTTACTTTCTATCATCAGGCCAACAATAGAATCGTTACCTTCATTAATCTGTTGGGCAATATTGTCCATCACCAGAGGCTGGATAGATGGATCTTTACTTGAGTTGGCGTGGCTGCAATCCACCATAATATTGCCAGACAAACCATCTTTTGCAAGTGCTTGTTCACATAGAGCTACATTCACAGAGTCATAGTTCGGCTTGCCACCGCCGCCCCGAAGCACAACATGGCCGTACTGATTTCCACTAGTGCGGGTTATAGAGACTTGTCCATGTGGGTTAATCCCCAAGAAAGAATGAGGCGACGCCATAGATTCTAGCGCATTAAAGGCTACTGTTAAGCCGCCGTCAGTGCCATTTTTAAAACCAACAGGGCAGGATAAGCCAGACGACATTTCACGGTGAGTTTGGGATTCTGTGGTGCGTGCACCAATTGCTGCCCAGCTCCATAGGTCTGATTGATACTGTGGTGAAATAGGATCCAATGCCTCTGTCGCTAACGGTAAACCCAGAGCAGATAAGTCCAGCATGAGCTTACGACCAATGTGTAAACCTGTTTCAATATCAAAGGTCCCGTCTAGGTGTGGGTCATTAATTAGCCCTTTCCAACCCACTGTGGTGCGTGGTTTTTCAAAATAAACCCGCATAACAATATAAAGCGTGTCTTTTAACTCATCGGCTAACACTGCCAAGCGGCGTCCATAATCTAAAGCGGCTTCTGTATCGTGGATAGAGCATGGGCCTATCACGACAAATAATCGGTGGTCTTTACCATCTAAAATATTTTTTATAGTTTGACGAGCCTGCATTACACCATCAGCAATCATACTGGTAGTGGGTAGTTGATTTTTCAGATCTTCAGGGGATGTAAGAACCTGTTGGCTGGCAATGTTCAGGTCTTCGATGCGACGGTCTGTCATAGTTGCTCTCAATAAAATAACTAATTGTAAAAACGGTAAAAGATTGGCTTATGGCAAGGTCTAAACGCTATAATCAAAGCGTCCTTTGTAACACAAATAAAGGCCCACAAACAAATGAATCTCACCTAAATCGTGTTTGAGAGAAAAGGACCATGGCAATACTGGGTATAAATAGTCGTTCATTCTTTGCTGGGCAAACTTTTGCTATGTTTGTAGGGTTGCTTTTGTCAATGCAAGCCCAAGCCGCTTTGTTTGACACGGTCAAGCACCCGCTTCCAGCACAGCAAGCCTTTGCTGTAAAAGCTCAACAAGATAATGATCGAATTGATGTCATTTGGACTATAGCGGATGACTACTATCTGTATCAAGACAAATTAGTTTTTACCACCTCTAACAACCAATCTTTAGAGCAGCTAGTGCTGCCGCCAGCTGAGGAAAAGGAAGATCCCATATTTGGCAATACTCAGGTTTACTACAATGAGCTCCATGTAATAGGTAAATTACCTAGCGCGGCCAATGCGGCTACCCACCTCATTATACATTACCAAGGTTGCTGGAATGGAGGTGTGTGCTACCCACCACAAACGACAAGCATCTTACTCAGTGCCGTCAACCTTGTTGCAGCGCAAAGCAAACCAGTAGCTATCGAAACTACGGACTGGTCACAAACTCGTGGCACTAATGCTAACTGGTTTATACAAAATCTAGAAAACACGTCGATTGCCACCTTGACGGTCATTTTCTTTTTAGCGGGCCTAGCTTTAGCCTTTACACCCTGCGTATTACCTATGGTGCCCATTTTGTCGAGCATTATTGTAGGTATTAGCCCCAAGCCCAGCCCATTGAAAAGCTTTTTATTATCCTTCATTTATGTGTTATCTATGGCAGCGACTTATAGTGTGGCTGGGGTTTTTGCTGGGCTAAGTGGCGCTAATGTACAGGTTGCTTTGCAGCATCCTGCAGTAATAGGAACCACTGCTGCACTATTTGTGCTGTTTGCAGTGGCTATGTTTGGCTGGATTAATGTGCAAATGCCTCAGGCTATTCAAAACAAAATAAACTTAATGAGTAATAATCAATCAGGTGGGCAATATACCGGTGTAGCAGCCATGGGCATATTGTCGGCACTGGTGGTAGGGCCCTGTGTGGCTGCACCATTGGCTGGAGCGCTATTGTTTATTGCCCAAACTGGGGATGCAGCCACGGGTGGTTTGGCCCTATTTGTTATGGGTTTGGGTATGGGCTTACCATTACTTTTGGTGGGAACATCTGCGAGTAAGTGGATTCCCAAAACAGGCCCTTGGATGCATCGAATAAAAGTTGGTTTTGGTTTCTTAATGCTGTTTATGGCCTTGTGGATGACCGATCGTGTTTGGTCAGGTGCAACCCTGATACTGGTTGCGATATTAGCCATTATGATTGCCTTAGTGTTAGCCTTGAATCATCGCTGGCAACCACCTTTAGAGACAGTGTCTGCTGCTGTAATTAGCTATACATTAGCCATGTTTTTGGGTCTTTATGGCGCTGTTTTGGCTGTAGGACAGTTCGCTGGCACTGGGAGCTTATTGCAACCACTAGGTAACTTGGTCGTTACCGAAAGTAACAGTATGGTTCAAGTTGAGGCGTCTAAGCTGAACTTTATTAAAGTGTTGCCAGCTGCAGTAGCCCCCTTGTTGAGTCAAGCAAAACTGGATGAGCAACCGGTAATGTTAGATTTCTATGCTGATTGGTGCATCTCCTGTAAGGAGTTGGATAGTTTTGTATTTACTGATGCACGCGTGAAGCGTGCACTATTAGATTTTAAAGTGATTAAAGTAGATGTTACTGTTAATAGTCCAGCTGCACAGCAACTGATGCAGGAACTGCGTTTGGTCGGGCCTCCAGGCTTGGTGTTTTATGATGCCCAAGGCCAGTTAAATTCCGAAACTGTGGTGGGTGTTCCAGCCATTGAAGATTTAGTTGATCTCTTACAAAAGGTAAATGCACTGTAATTCTACCCATATGCTTTTTTGTTATATGTGGTACTATTTGCCAATAATTCTGTAGGGTCTAACGCGCTTATGAAGTTACAACAGCTAAAATACATTTGTGAAGTAGAAAAGCACAACCTTAATGTGTCGGCTACAGCGCAGAGTTTATTCACCTCACAACCAGGCATAAGTAAACAGATTCGTTTATTAGAAGATGAGCTTGGTGTTGAGATTTTTGCTAGAAGTGGCAAGCACCTAACCCATGTTACCCCTGCAGGAAAATCTATTTTAGAGTCTGCCCACGATGTTCTTTTAAAGGTCGATGGCATTAAACGTAAGGCTCAAGAGTATACTGATGAGACTAAAGGTTCTTTATCGATTGCCACGACGCACACTCAAGCACGTTATGCCTTACCTAAGGTAATTAATAACTTTATTGGCCAGTACCCTGACGTTTCATTGCATATGCAGCAGGGCACACCTAAACAAATTGCCAGTTTAGCCTCAGATGGTGAAGTTGATTTTGCTATTGCGACCGAAGCTATCGATCAGTTCAGTGATTTACTGATGATGCCCTGTTATCACTGGAACCGATGTGTTGTTGTGCCAAAAGACCATCCTCTTGCCCAGGTGTCAAAGCTGTCTTTAGAAGAACTGGCAAAGCATCCTATTGTTACTTATGTATTTGGTTTCACTGGACGGTCTAAACTAGATGAAGCGTTTAAAAACGCCCATTTGGATCCCAAGGTGGTGTTTACAGCAGTGGATTCGGATGTCATTAAGGCTTATGTTAGGTTAGGGCTTGGCGTCGGCATTATTGCGTCTATGGCCTATGAACCTGATCTTGATGGCGATTTAGTAGCCTTGGATGCAAGTCATTTGTTTGCTCACAGCACTACCAACATTGGCTTTAGAAAGGGAACCTTTTTACGGGGCTATATGTACGATTTTATAGAAGCCTTTGCACCGAACCTCACCAAAAGCAAGGTACATGAAGCGCAAGAGTGCCGAACACAGCAAGAACTTGATACCTTGTTTGAACGCAAATCACTACCCATAAGGTGAGTTTTTCAAACCACTTCTGATTTAAAGCGCGCGTAATCCATTGAGTAGGTTGTCGACTTTAACGAAGGTTTCTTGGTATTCAGAGTCACACTCAGAATCTGCAATTAAGCCACCGCCAGCCCAACAATAAATATGTCCGCCACCATCACCCTTGGCGTTAGTCACCAAAGTACGAATGCAAATATTAGTATCCATACGCCCATTACTGCTGATGTAACCGATAGAACCGGTAAAACCATTGCGGCGGTGAGGTTCTAATTCTTCAATAATTTCCATAGCCCGCAACTTAGGTGCTCCAGTAATTGAGCCACCAGGGAAGGCCCCTTTTAACAAAGGTAAAATTTGTTCGCTAGATTCAAGCTCTCCAGTAACCGTAGTAACAAGGTGGTGTACGTTGCTGTATGTCTCAATGGCAAATAAACTTGGCACCTTTACAGAAAACGGTAAACAGTGCTTGCTAATGTCATTGCGCAGCAAGTCAACGATCATTACATTTTCAGAACGATCTTTAGGACTTGCCGCCAATTCTTCAATCAACTGCTGATCTTCCGCGTCTGTTTTGCCTCTTGGCCGGGTGCCTTTAATTGGTTTAGTTTCTACCTTGCAATTATCTACCTTTAAAAACCGTTCCGGTGACAAGCTTAATAGGGCGCCTTCAGGTGTTTCCATATAGGCACTAAATGGCGTAGGAGAGACTAGGCGAAGTTGCTTGTAAGCTGCCCACGGGTTGCCCTTATATGGCGCATCAAAACGTTGCGCTAAACAGACCTGATAGCAGTCTCCAGCATGGATATAATCAATGACTCGGTGGAATTTTTCGGCATATTGTTCACGCGTCATGTTGGAAACAAAATCTCGTTCTAGAACAAACTCTTTGTCTTGGGTAGGCGTAGCTAGAAGAATGTCTGCTTTTAACGCTTGAGTACTTAATTCATCAAGCTGGCTCACTAGGTAGGTTGATTGTAGCTCATGGTCGGTAATAATTGCCCAAGGGTAAATGCCAATGCACAGGTCCTCCATTGCTATGTCTGCAGCAGCAGTTGAAGGGATTACCTCTATGGAGCGTCCTAGATCGAAACCAAAGAGTCCGGCAGCACCTCCAGTAAACGGGATGCCTTGGGCCTGTGGAAGCTTGCTGGTATCTACCAGTAACTGACTTTGCAATTGACCAATTAGGCTAAAGGGGTCTACGTCCGTTGTTTTAGTGGTGTTATTCTGCTCAACTTTAGTCACGCCGTCTTTGTGGCTAATCACTGCTAACGGCTCAGCCATAGCGATGTCATAGCGGCCAAAATGACTCGCTGGGCGGCTAGAATCCAGTAACAACGGCATAGACAGATGCCTTATGGTTTCAAAATAATGACAGGCGTTTTCTACAAAAGGTAGGTTGGCTATATACACATTAAGCATCTTAAGACTAATAGTAGTTCTATTCTAACTGTCCAAAGGGAGTGGCACTAGGGCTTTACTCTAATTAGCAGCATAAATTTAACATTATCAACAACCAAATAACAATTTATATACCATATTGTCTACAATATTAGATTAATGTCTAATTTGACGCCCCTATAGAGGTAGAATATAATAGTTTTACTCTAAATGTGTAGACAATCTATTATGCAGGAAGAAATAACTACCTTAGCCAAACAGGTGTGTGAGCGTATCGTAAAAGATATTATTACTGGCACCATTGCCCAAGGTCAAAAACTTAATGAGCCTGAACTGGCCCGTATTCATGGGATAAGCCGTGGCCCACTGCGGGAAGCCATGAGTAGGCTTGAATCTATGCGTTTGATTACCCGCACACCTAATGTCGGTGCAAGGGTTGTAAAGCTATCTTACCAAGAGCTGTTAGAGATTTATCAAATACGAGAATCGCTAGAGGGCTTGGCCGCCAAGCTGGCGGCTCAGGCCATGTCATCAGCAGAGAAGTCTAACCTTAGATTACTGCTTAATAGCCATCGTAAGCACATCCTAGACACTCAAGGTCAATCTTATTTTCAACAAGAAGGTGATGTCGACTTTCATTATTGCATTGTTCATGGCAGTAAAAATAAACGCCTTATTGACATGCTTGCTGGGGATTTGTATCAACTCGTTCGCATGTACAGATACCAATTTAGCGTGTCTAGCAACCGACCTCAACAAGCTTTAAAAGAACACGACCAAATTTGTAGCGCTATTGAAGAAGGCGACGGAGAGTTAGCCGAGTGGTTGATGAAGCGTCACATTAATAATGCTCGAAAAAACATCATGCAACGCATGCAAACACAATCAACTACCCAGGATGGAAATAACCCATGAGCAAGACCGTTAGAATGAGCCAAGGTGCTAAATTCCGTGCAGCAATTAGTAATAATGATCCACTGCAAATTGTCGGCACAATTAATGCCTATAGTGCAATGATGGCGGAAAAAGTTGGCCATCAGTCTATTTACCTTTCTGGCGGCGGGGTAGCTAATGCCTCGTATGGTTTACCTGATCTAGGCATGACTAGCCTTAACGATGTATTAGCAGACGCTAGGCGAATCACCGCAGCTAGCGAACTACCTCTATTAGTGGATATTGATACGGGTTGGGGTGGGGCTTTTAATATTGCCAGAGCTATTAAAGGCATGGAGTCTGCAGGTGTTGCTGCAGTGCATATTGAAGATCAAGTGGCGCAAAAGCGCTGTGGCCATCGCCCCAATAAGGAAATTGTATCTACTCAAGAAATGGCAGATCGCATTAAAGCCGCAGTAGATGCCCGTGTTGATGATGATTTTTTTATCATGGCAAGAACGGACGCTTTCCAAAAGGACGGACTACAAGCCGCTATTGAGCGCTCTCAGGCCTGCATAGAAGCGGGTGCTGATGGTATTTTTGCTGAAGCTGTGCATGAACTGACTGATTATGAAGCTTTTGCTAAGGCCATATCTGTGCCTTTATTAGCTAACATTACCGAATTTGGTGCCACACCTCTATACAACAAAACAGAATTGGCTAGTGTTGGTGTAGATATGGTGCTTTACCCACTGAGTGCATTTAGAGCGATGAACAAAGCGGCGCTTAATGTCTACGAACACTTATTAGTTGATGGTGATCAAAAGGCAGTCATCGATACTATGCAAACCCGTATGGAACTATATGATTTTTTAGATTATCACTCGTTTGAAAAAAAGTTAGACGAATTATTCGCAGCTGGTAAAAACCTGTAACTACACCCTTAAAGGAACAATACAATGAGCACTAAACCTATATCTGGAGCCGGCCTAAGGGGTCAATCAGCTGGATCTACCGCATTATGTACTGTTGGCTTAACCGGGACAGGCTTAACGTATCGTGGTTATGACATTAGCGAACTGGCTGAAAAGGCTAGCTTTGAAGAAGTCGCCCACATGCTGCTAAAAGGTCATTTACCAAATCAAGCAGAGCTTGAAGCTTATACCAAAAAGTTACGGGGTATGCGCCAGTTACCTAAAGCCTTAAAAACTGTACTGGAGCAAATTCCTGCTGATGCGCACCCAATGGATGTGATGCGCACTGGTTGTTCTATGCTAGGTAATTTAGAAACTGAAATCGACTTTTCCATGGAACAAGAGGTTACAGACCGCTTGCTAGCTCTATTTCCTGCCATCATTTGTTATTGGTATCGGTTTAGCCATGATGGTGTGCGTATTGAAACTGAAACTGATGATCACTCTATTGGTTCTTACTTCTTACATTTGTTACATGACAAGAAGCCCAGTGAATTGCACGCTAAGGTGATGAACGTATCTCTCATTTTATATGCCGAGCACGAATTCAACGCGTCCACGTTTACTGCAAGGGTCTGTGCGTCAACCCTTTCAGACATGCATTCATGTGTTACCGGAGCAATTGGTAGCTTAAGGGGCCCTTTACATGGTGGTGCAAACGAAGCGGCAATGGACATGATTGAAAGCTGGTCAACACCAGATGAAGCAGAATCTGCCATTATGGGTATGCTGGCCCGTAAAGACAAAATCATGGGGTTTGGCCATGCTATTTATCGTGAGTCAGACCCACGTAACGTGATCATTAAAGGCTGGTCAGAAAAGCTTGCAGACTCTATTGGTGACACTCATTTATACCCAGTGTCTGTGCGTTGTGAAGAAGTCATGTGGCGAGAAAAGAAGTTGTTCTGTAATGCTGATTTCTTCCATGCATCGACCTATAATTTTATGGGTATTCCAACCAAATTATTTACGCCAATTTTTGTCATGTCGCGGCTTACCGGCTGGGCAGCTCATGTCATGGAGCAACGTACTAACAATCGGATTATTCGCCCAAGTGCAGACTACACAGGCCCTGAAACTGCCCAATGGGTCGACATATCTAACCGAGGTTAATAACGATGAACACCAACTACCGCAAAGCCTTGGTTGATACTGGGTTAGATTATTTTGATATTCCATCGGCTATTAATGACATTAGTGCGGGTGCCTACGCCAAACTACCTTATACCTCCAAGATATTAGCGGAACAGTTGGTACGACGCTGCGACCCTTTTACGTTAACGGCTTCTCTTGAGCAATTAATTGAGCGAAAACAAGATCTAGACTTTCCTTGGTACCCAGCACGTGTAGTATGCCATGACATTTTGGGCCAAACCGCTTTGGTAGACTTAGCCGGATTAAGGGATGCTATTGCAGAGCAAGGCGGCGATCCTTCAAAAGTGAACCCAGTAGTCCCTACGCAACTGATTATTGACCACTCATTGGCTGTAGAGCATGCCGGTTTTGACGCTGACGCGTTTGAAAAAAACCGTGCCATTGAAGACCGTCGCAACGATGACCGCTTCCATTTTATTGAATGGACTAAAACGGCGTTTAAAAACGTTGATGTGATCCCTGCTGGCAACGGCATTATGCATCAGATTAATTTGGAAAAAATGTCTCCCGTGATTCAGAACCGAGATGGACTAGCATACCCAGACACCTGTATTGGTACTGACAGCCATACACCACACATTGATGCCTTAGGTGTGATCGCTGTTGGAGTAGGTGGGTTAGAAGCAGAAAACGTGATGCTAGGCCGTGCCTCTATGATGAGGTTGCCAAATATTATCGGTGTAGAGCTGAGCGGCAAACGGCAACCAGGTATTACCGCCACAGACATGGTTTTGGCGCTCACTGAATTTTTGCGTGCCCAAAAAGTAGTGTCGTCATATCTTGAGTTCTTTGGAGAAGGTGCTAATGGTTTAACCATTGGTGACCGAGCTACCATTTCCAATATGACTCCCGAATACGGAGCCTCTGCGGCGCTATTTTATATCGACCAGCAAACTATTGATTACCTTAATATAACCGGACGCGAACCAGAGCAAGTGGCTTTGGTTGAAACCTATGCCAAAACCAACGGTTTATGGGCAGGTGATATGGTTAACGCCCAGTATGAACGAGTATTAACCTTCGACTTGTCTAGCGTTGGCCGGACTATGGCTGGGCCATCAAGCCCACACTTGCGTTTACCGACCTCGGCCTTGGCTGAACGAGGCATTGCCAAAGCCTATGACAATTCGGACGTTGATGGGTTAATGCCTGATGGTGCAGTAATTATCGCCGCTATTACTAGCTGTACTAATACCAGTAACCCACGCAATGTGATCGCCGCGGGTTTATTAGCCCGAAATGCTAACCGCTTAGGTTTAAAGCGTAAGCCTTGGGTTAAGTCCTCCTTTGCTCCTGGCTCTAAAGTAGCCAAACTCTATTTAGAAGAAGCAGGGTTGTTAACCGAAATGGAACAACTTGGTTTTGGTATTGTGGGTTATGCTTGTACCACTTGCAACGGCATGAGTGGTGCTTTAGACCCACAAATTCAGCGAGAGGTAATGGATCGTGATTTATATACTACAGCCGTATTATCGGGCAACCGTAACTTTGATGGCCGAATTCATCCCTATGCCAAACAAGCCTTCTTAGCTTCACCGCCATTGGTAGCTGCCTACGCCATTGCTGGCTCCATGCGTTTTGATATAGAACAAGATGTGTTAGGACAAGACCAAAAAGGTAATGACATTTTGCTTAAAGATATTTGGCCTGAAGATGACGAAATAGACGCTATCGTCGCTAAATGTGTTAAACCGGAGCAGTTTAAACAGATTTATATTCCAATGTTTGATCTAGGTAGGATAGAAGAGGCGGCAAGCCCTTTATATGATTGGCGCCCTAATACTACCTATATACGTAGGCCTCCTTATTGGGAAGGTGCTTTGGCAGGTGAACGCACCTTAAAAGGCATGCGCCCCTTAGCCATACTAGGTGACAATATAACCACAGACCACTTATCACCTTCAAACGCTATTCTTGCCAACAGCGCGGCAGGGGAGTATTTGACCAAAATGGGGCTGCCAGAGGAAGACTACAACTCGTATGCTACCCATAGAGGCGACCATTTAACCGCACAAAGAGCCACTTTTGCTAACCCTAAGCTCCTGAACGAAATGTGTCTAGATGACCAGGGCAATATACAGCAAGGATCACTTGCCAGACTAGAACCCGAAGGCCAGACGCTGCGTATGTGGGAAACCATTGAAACTTATATGGACCGTGCTCAGCCATTAATTATTGTTGCTGGTGCAGATTACGGACAAGGTTCATCCAGAGATTGGGCAGCTAAAGGCGTGCGCTTAGCCGGTGTAGAAGTAATAGTAGCCGAAGGGTTTGAACGTATACATCGTACCAACCTTGTGGGTATGGGTATTTTACCTCTACAATTTAAAGCGTTAGAAAACCGAAAAAGCCACAGGCTAGATGGAACAGAAACCTTTGATGTGATCGGTAATCCTAGCCCTGGTTGTGACCTAACTTTGGTGGTTAATCGTGTGGACGGTAGCTTTGATAGCATTACCGTTACCTGTCGCTTAGACACAGCAGAAGAAACTTTAGTTTATTCTGCGGGTGGTATCTTGCAACGCTTCGCCCAAGATTTTCTTGAATCAACAAGTGCTACTAGGACTTAACATGAGCTTTAAACAGCAAATAAAAATCCCAGCCACGTATATGCGTGGTGGTACCAGCAAAGGCGTATTTTTTAACCTTTTGGATTTACCTGCTACAGCGCAAGTGCCTGGACCAGCAAGGGATGCCTTACTGATGCGAGTGATTGGTAGCCCAGATATATACGGCAAACAGATAGACGGCATGGGTGGAGCAACATCAAGCACCAGTAAAACGGTCATTTTAAGCCCATGCACCCAGCCAGATCACGATGTCGACTACCTGTTTGGGCAAGTGTCTATTGATAAGGCTTTTGTAGACTGGAGCGGCAACTGCGGTAACCTGTCATCTGCAGTAGGGGCTTTTGCGATTAGTTCTGGTTTGGTCGACCCTAGCCGTATCCCTAACGATGGTATGGCTATCGTTAGAATATGGCAAGCCAATATTAACAAAACCATCGTTGCTCATATCCCTATGGTTAACGGACAAGTACAAGAAACGGGCGACTTCCAATTAGACGGTGTAACCTTTGCGGCCGCTGAGATTAAGCTAGAGTTTATCAATCCCTCCGCCGCAGACGCTGATATGTTTCCTACGGGCAACTTGGTAGATCAATTAGAAGTTCCCTTTGTTGGCGGCATAAGCACTTTGGATGTGACTATGATTAATGCCGGTATCCCAACCATGTTCTTAAGGGCGCAAGATTTAGGGTATACAGGCACGGAACTACAAACTGACATTAATACTGATCAAGCGGCATTATCCAAGCTAGAGACCATACGTGCTTATGGTGGCGTACGCATGGGTTTGTTTAAGCACATAGATGATGCCAAGACTCGTCAACATACACCAAAAATAGCCTTTGTAGCCCCTGCAAAAAGCTATACCTCATCAAGTGGTAGCATGGTCAGTGCTGACAAGGTTGATTTGTTGGTGAGGGCCATGTCTATGGGCCAGTTACACCATGCCATGATGGGCACCGCTGCGGTGGCTATTGGTACGGCTGCCGCCATACCTAATACCTTAGTCAATATTGCCACAGGTGGAAACAGGTTGACGCAAGTTACGTTTGGCCACCCATCAGGCACCTTAACTGTAGGCGCTGAGGCTCATCAAGATAATGGAAAGTGGCAGGCAACCAAGGTAACCATGAGCCGCAGTGCGCGGGTTTTGATGGAAGGTTGGGTTAGGGTGCCTGATGCCTGAGTTTCATGTTGATGTAACTGACTCATCAATACCTGCTGCTGAATTACTCAAACAGCACAGCGAATTATCTAAACAACAAATAAAACAGGCCATGAAAAAGGGCGCCGTTTGGGTAAGTGAATCTGACACCGGCCACAAGCGACTTAGGCGAGCAGATAAAATTCTTAACGCTGGCCAACAGCTTCACCTGTATTACGATACAGGCGTTTTAGGCTTACAAGTAGACGCCGCCGTTTTGATCGCCGACGAAGGCGATTACAGTGTTTGGTATAAACCTTACGGCATGTTGAGTCAGGGTTCAAAGTGGGGGGATCATTGCACTATTAACCGCTGGGTAGAACAACACCATCAACCTCAGAGGCCTGCGTTCATCGTTAATCGTTTAGATCGGGCAGCACAGGGGTTGATGTTAATTGCCCATACAAAAGCTGCAGCTGCAGCTTTTAGTGGCTTATTCGCCAAACGGACCATTAACAAGCAATACACCGCATTAGTTCTAGGTTTGTTCCCTAATCAGATCAAACTAGACGAACCTATTGACGAAAAAAATGCCATAAGTCACGCTAGCTTGCTGACTTACAGCCCTATAACTAAGAAATCCTTAGTTTTAATACAAATTGAAACAGGCCGTAAGCACCAAATACGTAAACATTTGAGTGGCGCGGGTTTCCCGATCATTGGAGATCGCTTGTATGGCCCAGAGGTAGATGATACGACCATCAATTTATGCCTTGTTTCTACATATTTAGCCTTTAATTGCCCCATCACTGGCCTTGATAAAAGTTATCGCCTTAAGGATGATTACTTGCCTCAAGTTGGTTAGACTTACTGTATAGATTAGTCTCAGGATTATTTTTTATGCACGATTTATTACCCGAATTATGCGACCAGTTTGAAGACCTAGTGCAGGTTGTAGAACCCATGTTTAAGAGTTTTGGGGCTAAAGAGCGCTTTTGTGGTGAAATAGTCACCCTTCAATGCTTTGAAGATAACTCTAAAGTTCGTGAACTTGCAGGCCAAGACGGTACAGGAAAGGTTTTGGTAGTCGATGGAGGTGGCTCACTAGCACGTGCTTTGCTTGGCGATATATTGGCCAAAAAAGCTGCAGCCAACGGATGGGAAGGTATGGTGATCTATGGCTGTATTCGAGACGTAAATGCCATCGCAACCATTAACTTAGGTGTTCAAGCCTTGGCTGCACACCCTATGAAGACTGAAAAGCGTGGCTTAGGAGACATAAACAAAGACGTTCACTTTGGTGGGGTTACCTTTGTCCCTGGGCATTACATTTATGCCGATAATAATGGCGTTTTGGTTGCACCACACCCCTTATTACTTGATGGTTTATAGGGCACCAACACAAACTACTCATCGGCGAAGTAGAGGTACCCTTGGTTGTGCAGGATAAGTAACATAGCCTTTGCTGCGTCCTTTTTAACCAAAGGATCTAGTTCATCCACTGCTATCAACCACTGATTAGCGATAGCTTCAACAAAAGCAGTGGCATCTGGAGGACAGGGTAAAGCGTCACCTTGCACAAATAGAGTCAAACCGCCGTCACCTTGCCAGGTATAAGCTAAACGCACGCCTTCAGACACCCTTAGCACGCCGTAAGCATCATTAATAATGCTGTCTAGTTCTGCTAAGTCCATAGCTTCTTCTGCCATGTCTAAACCAGGGTGCTTGGCCTCTGTGCTGTGTTTGCCAAACCATTGAGCCACATTTTCTGGAGTAATTTGGTCTCGCATTAACTGCATCAAACCCTCAACATCTGCCGCACTTATTTCGCCACTGTTAGCCGCAAACCCATGGTCTTTAATGCGCAGGTCGGCACTAATGTCCATACTACGTTCATCTGCAAAGGTGGTGAGCACGTCGCCATGTGAAGGAGAACGAAAGCCTACAGAGTAAGTAACGCAAACATCAGACATCGCTACGCCTTTATGAGCCAACAATGGTGGGATATAGAGCATATCGCCTGGGTTAAGAATAAACTCTTCACTCAATTCAAAGTCTGCTAACAAACTTAGATGATCGTGGGCCATTAAGGCTGAATTTTCGTTACAGGTTTGGCCAATTTGCCATTGACGTTGGCCCTCACCTTGAATCAAAAATACATCATAACGATCGTAGTGTGCGCCAACGCCGGCACCTTTAGTGGCGTAGCTGATCATCAGGTCATCTACACGCCAGCTGGGTAAAAAGCGAAACTTAGCTAAGAAGTCATGCACTTCTGGCACAAAACAATCCACGCCCTGAACCAATAGAGTCCAGGGAAAGTCTCGTTCTTTATTAAAGTCATCTTCGGTTAATGGGCCATGAATTACTTGCCAATCTTTTAGGTCACCTCTGTTTTCAATTAAACGTGACTCTACCTCAGGCTCCAGTGCTAAACCTGCTAACTCGTCGACAGCAATGAGCGCTTCCTGAAAGGCAATACCCTTACGAATACACACTGGCTTTTGCTGCCAGTAGTCAGCAAGGAACTCTCCTACTGTTAACTCACCCAAATGGGTCAAGGGCGCCATTGTCATTAGATTGCCGCTGCTTGGGCTGCGGCGTTACCAATATAGTTGGCCGGAGTTAGGGTTTTAAGCTCGTCTTTAACCGATTGTGGCAAATCTAGGGTGTCTATAAAGTCTGCCATAATAGCTGCATTAATGGTTTTACCACGGGTAAGGGCTTTTAGTTTTTCGTAAGGCTCTTCAATGGCATAGCGACGCATTACCGTCTGAATCGGCTCAGCGAGCACTTCCCAAGCATTATCAAGATCGGCATCCAAACGTTGGGCATTAAGCTGTAATTTACTAATCCCTTTCAAAGTAGACTGATAAGCGATCAAACTGTGAGCAAGGCCTACCCCTAGATTACGTAACACAGTGGAATCTGTAAGGTCCCGTTGCCAGCGAGAAATGGGTAGTTTGCTAGCTAAGTGTTGCAGTAACGCATTAGCAATGCCTAAGTTGCCTTCTGAATTTTCAAAATCGATAGGGTTCACTTTATGGGGCATGGTTGATGAACCAATTTCTCCTGCAATTGTTTTTTGCTTAAAGAAGCCCATAGAAATATAACCCCAAATATCACGGTCAAAGTCTAATAATATGGTGTTAAAACGAGCGATGGCGTCAAATAATTCGGCAATGTAGTCGTGTGGTTCGATTTGGGTCGTGTAAGGATTCCACGTTAAGCCTAAGCTTTCTACGAACACCTGAGCATTAGCTTGCCAATCAATTTCTGGGTAAGCGGTATAATGCGCATTGTAGTTACCTACTGCGCCGTTAATTTTGCCTAGAAATTCCATTTGTTTAATCTGCTTCAGTTGGCGTTCTAAACGAGCGGCAACGTTGGCCATTTCTTTACCCATGGTGGATGGAGAAGCAGTTTGGCCATGGGTGCGAGACAACATAGGTTGGTTTTGGTGGCTGTGGGCTAGATGCTTAATTTGCGCCAATACCTCAGTCATTTCCGGCACCATCACTTGCTCTAAGCCTTGCTTAAGCATTAAACCATGAGACAAGTTGTTAATGTCTTCCGAAGTGCACGCAAAATGTACATATTCATTAATAGCGTGTAGTTCTGCATTATCTTTGAACTGCTCTTTAATGTAGTACTCTACGGCTTTTACATCATGATTAGTGGTGCTTTCAATGTCTTTAACACGCTGGGCTGCCGTTTCATCGAAATTATTAATCAAGTGTTCAAGCAGGGCGTTAGCCTCGTCGCTTAACGGTGCTACCTCACCAATTTGTGGGTGCGCAGCAAGGCGCTGCAACCAACGAACTTCAACCAACACGCGGTTATAAATAAGACCAAATTCACTAAAGTAGGGGCGAAGTGCAGCGGTCTTGCTGCCATATCGACCATCTACTGGAGAAAGTGCTGAAATTGACGATAAATGCATAACGGAGTCCTGAGTTGGGTTAATAACTAAGCTGGTTTAAGCTGACTAAGCAATACGTCTAATTCGCGTTGCAAGGAATTTTTAAATACGACTAACTGCCACTTACGGCCACCTACTTGGCGCCACAAGGTTGTTGCACGAATACCCGCAAGAAGGTAGCTACGTACACGATTAGTATTCATGGGTTGCTGCAAGTACGTGGGGTTGCCAGTCACTTGGATACGAAATCGAAAATTACTTAACGTAGAAGAATAGGTTTCCGCAACGCTTGCAAACACATTAGGGTGAGTTAGCTCATACAGATCAACTTGTCTTTGGCTGTGGCTTAACTGTTTACTAATGTCATTGAGCATTTCTGGGCGCTTACGTAATTTGCCTTGTAAGTGAGTTAATCCCAACACATAGCGAGTAATTTCTCGTGCGCCTAGGCTTTGATCCTGACCCATAATAGCCTTTAAAGTTACTAAACCTAAACGTAAATTGTTCACCGCTTCGCCACCACCAAATACGTCTTCGGTGCTTTCTGGGGAGGTTACAAAAAGTGACGCAAGGCAACAACGGCTAGCGTTTTCGTCAGCTTGCCCTGTGCTTGCAACTTGATGCACTAACGCTGCAGCTTGGACTAGAGCAGCTAAGGCCATTACCCGTTCTTGGTTAGAGTTTAAGCGACTAATCAATGACTGCTCCTCCAAGGCATACATCACCCTCATAAAACACAATAGATTGACCCGGTGTGACGGCCCTTTGTGGCTCTAAAAATGCCACACTTAACGTTCCATTAGACAAGGACGTTAACGTGCATGCTTGATCTGCTTGGCGATAGCGTATTTTAGCCATCAATGTAACACCCATGTCTTGGCTTAAATTTGGACCTTTGCCGTCTACCCACATCAATTGTTGGCAGGTGAGAGAGGGTTTAAATAACCGCGGGTGATTTTTGCCTTGGGTGACGATCAAACGGTTACGGTTTAAATCTTTGTCAACCACGTACCATGCAGATTCATTATAATTAGCTAAACCTCCAATCCCTAGGCCCTGGCGCTGACCAATGGTGTGATACATCAAGCCTTGATGGTCACCAATCACGTCTCCGTCTACAGTTTCAATTTTGCCAGGTTGAGCAGGTAAATACTGTTTTAAGAAGTCTTTAAATCTGCGCTCTCCAATAAAGCAAATACCTGTGCTATCTTTTTTAGCATGATTAGCCAAACCATGGGCTTCGGCAATGCTTCGCACCGCTGGTTTTTCCATGGCACCGATGGGGAACAACGTTTGACTTACCTCTAGAGCACCGACAGCGTGCAAAAAGTAGCTCTGATCTTTATTGCTATCTAATCCCTTAATCAACTGACATTCAAGGCCTTCGCCTTGACGCTGCACGTAATGCCCCGTGGCTATATAATCTGCGCCAAGAGTTTTAGCATAATCTAAAAAGGCCTTAAATTTAATCTCACGGTTACATAGAACATCTGGATTTGGCGTACGGCCAGCTTTGTATTCTGCTAAAAAGTGTTCAAATACGTTGTCCCAATATTCTGAGGCAAAGTTTGCCGCGTGCAAGGGAATGCCTAATTTATCACAAACTCCTTGAGCATCTTCGAGGTCCTGTTTAGCTGTGCAGTATTCTGTGCCATCATCTTCATCCCAATTCTTCATGAACAGGCCTTCAACGTGGTACCCTTGCTGGATAAGAAGCAAAGCAGAAACGGACGAGTCAACACCGCCGGACATACCGACAATAACGCGTGTAGAAGTGGTTTCACTCATAGATTTAATTCAAGCGATAAACAGAATAAATAATAAGCATCAATTTTAACCGAACCAAGCCCTCACGCCTAGGCTTATAGAAAGATTCCAAGGATTTTTAACTGCATGAAAACGAATGACCTTATACGTGTGCAAGAAGCAGATTTCGACATCAGCGAGCATTACCAACAATTGCGTCAAATAAACCCTGCTGGCACAGGCGCAGTAGTAATATTTGTTGGGTTGGTAAGGGATTTAGATGACGCTAAGGTGAAAGCAATGGAACTTGAACATTACCCCGGCATGACTGAATCTTGTTTAGAACATATAGTAAGCGAAGCGCACTCACGCTGGCCTCTAAAAGGCGTTCATCTGGTCCACCGAGTTGGTAAGCTATTACGTCATGAACAAATTGTATTTGTGGGGGTTACTTCACGTCATCGAACTGATGCGTTTAATGCCTGTGAATTTGTGATGGATTATCTAAAGCAAGATGCACCTTTTTGGAAAGCTGAACTTACCGAACAGGGGAAACGCTGGGTCCAGGTTAAAGCGTCTGATCAAGACGCTGATAAACGTTGGTAAACCCCTGTTAATGTTGATCACCGTAAGTTAACTTTTGGGTGTAGGCTATTTACCACTTGGCATATTAGTGTCTTCCAGGCGCCACTCACCAACCCCCAATCCTTTTAACCTCCAGCTCCCAATCGCTATTCTCACTAAACGTAAGGTGGGTAAATTGACCGCCGCAGTCATGCGCCTTACTTGTCTATTGCGTCCTTCACTAATGCGAATTTCTAACCACTGGGTAGGAATGGATGCACGCTTTCTAATCGGTGGAATACGAGGCCAAAGTTTTTCTGTTTGAGACCCCAAAAGTCTCACTTTAGCCGGCTGCGTGGGGCCATCCTTGAGCATTGGCCCTGCACGCAAACATTTTAACTGATGTTCCTCGACACAGCCCTCAACTTGAACCCAGTAAGTTTTTTCTACCTTATGTTTTGGGTTTGTTATTTGATGCTGTAATTGCCCATTATTGGTTAACACCATTAAGCCCTCTGAGTCATAATCCAGCCGCCCAGCGGCATAATAGTTTGGCATATCAATGTAACCTGCTAAGGTTTCACGGCCTTGATCGTCATTAAATTGACTCAATACTTGATAAGGCTTGTTGAAAACTAAAATATTAGACACGCAGTGATTTCCTTATTGGTTCCATGAATTGTTAGAATTTTGTAAAATAACTACATGATTCCTTGGGCCTACAGAAGCATTCGAGCTATAATAGACCTCGACTACAAAAGCGACTTTTAAGGTCACTTACCTACGCAGTAAGACTATTTTACAAGCATTCGGAGACTTCATGACATATCAGCACATTACAGTACCAGAGCAAGGCTCTAAGATTACTGTTAACACCGACCTTTCTCTCAACGTGCCAAACGATCCTATTATCCCTTATATTGAAGGTGATGGCATTGGTTTTGACGTTTCACCAGTAATGCTTAAAGTGGTAGATGCTGCGGTAGAGAAAGCCTTTAATGGCACTAAAAAGATTCATTGGATGGAAGTATACGCTGGTGAAAAGGCTACCGTAACCTACGATGCAGATACTTGGATGCCAGAAGAAACCTTAGCTGCATTTAAAGAATATAAAGTAGGCATTAAAGGGCCTTTGACCACGCCAGTTGGTGGTGGCATTCGTTCTTTGAATGTAGCTCTTCGCCAAGAACTAGACCTATATGTATGTCAGCGCCCTGTTCGCTGGTTTACAGGCGTACCCAGCCCTGTGCTAAAGCCAGAAAACGTAGACATGATTATCTTCCGTGAAAATTCAGAAGATATCTATGCAGGGATAGAGTGGCAAGCTGGCTCTCCCGAAGCCATTAAGGTGATCAAATTTTTACAAGAAGAGATGGGTGTTACCAAAATTCGCTTTGATCAAATGTGTGGTATTGGTGTTAAACCTGTGTCAGAGGAGGGAACTAAACGTTTAGTTCGTAAAGCGATTCAATATACTATTGATAATGATCGTGATTCGTTGACCTTGGTTCACAAGGGCAACATTATGAAATTTACAGAAGGCGCCTTTAAAGAATGGGGTTATGAAATTGCCCAGCAAGAATTTGGAGCAACACTCATAGGTGCAGGACCATGGTGTGAAATGACTAACCCAATTACTGGGAAAAATATCGTCATTAAAGATGTTATTGCTGATGCAATGCTACAACAAATTCTTTTACGGCCAGAAGAGTATGATGTTATCGCCACACTGAACTTGAATGGTGACTATTTATCTGATGCCCTCGCAGCAGAAGTTGGCGGCATTGGAATTGCTCCTGGTGCCAACCTAAGTGACGACATTGCTATCCTTGAAGCGACCCATGGCACAGCGCCAAAATACGCTGGCCAAGACAAAGTGAATCCGGGATCGATTATATTATCTGCTGAAATGATGCTGCGCCACATGGGGTGGTTTGAAGCTGCAGATTTGATCGTTGCTGGTACCGAAGGTGCCATTAACGCTAAAACGGTCACGTATGACTTTGAGCGTCAAATGCCTGATGCTACTTTGTTGTCATGCTCAGAATTTGGTGACGCTATCATCACCAACATGTAGCTCATAGATCGATGCATCAAAAAACCAGCTTAGGCTGGTTTTTTTGGCTCTAAAATCTTGGCAATACCAGCTTTAATACATATTTAGCCCCCACATCTGTGTCTGTTTAAGTAAATTTACAGCCGTTTACAATTCTGCTCTGGAAAAATGCAGACATAGGCCCAATAGTAACGTTATGATGAAAACAATATTTAAATCAAGAGTGCTCTAATGCCTGTTCTATCTGCTCACCCTAACGATGACATTGATAACCCAACTTATAAGCCTGCACTAATGAGTCAGGACGACTCCAATACGCCAGATGAAAACCACGATTTGCAGGTTATAGAGCAAACTCGCCCTAAGATAGCGCAACCTTCGTTATATAAGGTGATCTTGTTAAACGATGACTACACACCCATGGAGTTTGTCATTGATATATTAGCGCGATTCTTTAATCACGATGAAGAACAAGCAACACAAATTATGTTGGCAGTTCATACCCAAGGCAAAGGGGTATGTGGCATTTACACCAAAGATGTTGCTGAAACCAGAGCGATGCAAGTAAACCAGCACTCAAGACAACACAAACATCCATTACTATGCGAAGTTGAATCTGCTTCTTAGAGGAAATAGACAATGTTAGACAACGATTTAGAACGAAGCTTAAGTGAAGCCTATAAACATGCAAGTTGGAAGCGGCACGAGTTTATGACCGTAGAACATTTACTGCTGTCACTGCTTAACAATCCATCCAGTGCAGAAGTACTGCAAGTGTGTGGAGTGGCACTTGATGACTTGCGAACACCTTTAGAAAAGTTCATTAACGAAACTACGCCTTCGGTAGATGAGTCTCACGGTAATTATGAAGTACAGCCAACCCTTGGTTTTCAAAGGGTGTTGCAGCGGGCCGTATTTCATGTGCAATCTTCGGGTAAAGGAGAGGTGTCTGGCGCTAATGTTCTGGTTGCTATTTTTAGTGAAACTGAAAGCCAGTCAGTCTATTTACTCGATTTATTAGACGTTGAGAGGGTAGATATTGTTAATTATTTATCCCATGGAGTAAGCAGAACAGAAATGGAAGGTTCTGAAAAGGCGGTCGAAGGTGAAAGTGAAGAAGCAAGTCACTTAGTTAAATACACCACTGATTTGAACGCTGAAGCTAGGAACGGAAATATTGATCCCTTAATAGGCCGTGGCAAAGAGTTAGAGCGTTTGGTTCAAGTATTATCTCGGCGACGAAAAAATAACCCACTATTGGTGGGCGATGCAGGCGTTGGTAAAACAGCCATTGCTGAAGGTCTAGCCTATCAAATTGAACAAGGTAATGTGCCCCAGGTGATTGCATCATCCACCGTCTATTCGCTAGATATGGGCTCATTGTTAGCCGGCACAAAGTACCGTGGTGATTTTGAAAAGCGGTTAAAAGGCCTTTTAGCTGATATTGAAAAAACTCCTAATGCAATCCTGTTTATTGATGAAATCCATACTATCATTGGTGCAGGTGCAGCATCAGGCGGTTCTATGGATGCATCCAACTTATTAAAGCCAGTGCTAAGCTCAGGTAAGTTGCGTTGTATTGGCTCAACCACGTTTACAGAATTTCGTGGTATATTCGAAAAAGACCACGCTTTAGCCCGTCGATTCCAAAAAATAGATGTGGATGAGCCTAACATTGCTGATACTCAAGCTATTTTGCGTGGTTTAATTTCCCGCTATGAAAGTCACCACCAACTTGAGTATACGCCCGCTGCCATAGATGCCGCAGCAGAACTTGCAGATCGCTACATTACGGATAAGAAGATGCCTGATAAGGCGATCGATGTGATTGATGAGGCAGGGGCATATCAGCAGCTATTTGCACCTTCAGATCGTAAGTCGTTTATTGATGTTCCTGAAATTGAGGCTGTGGTGGCGAAAATAGCCCGCATACCACCTAAAAGCATTTCTGCAACAGATCGAGATCAGCTACATTCCCTTGAACAAAATCTAAAGAGAGTAGTCTTTGGTCAAGATAAAGCCATTGATACCTTGGCTAACGCCATTAAACTTTCAAGGGCAGGGCTTAATTCAGCTCATAAGCCTGTGGGTAGTTTCTTGTTTTCTGGCCCTACAGGGGTTGGTAAAACTGAAGTGACTCAACAATTAGCACGCGTTATGGGCATTGAACTTGTGCGGTTTGATATGTCGGAATACATGGAACGTCACACAGTGTCTCGCTTAATAGGTGCTCCACCAGGTTATGTTGGCTTTGATCAAGGTGGTTTACTCACAGAAGCCGTAACGCAAACTCCTCACTGTGTGTTGTTGTTGGATGAGGTTGAAAAAGCTCACCCAGAAGTGTTTAATATTTTGCTTCAAGTGATGGATAACGGCACCTTGACAGATAACAATGGCCGCAAAACAGACTTCCGTAACGTTATTTTAGTGATGACAACAAATGCGGGCGCAGAACAAATGAGTCGCAGCTCCATTGGCTTCACTAAACAAGACCATAGTTCTGATGGAATGGGCGCAATTAAGCGCTTATTTAGCCCAGAGTTCCGAAATCGCTTGGATGATATTATTCAATTCAATGCGCTATCCAAAGATGTGATTCTTGACGTGGTAGACAAATTCTTAGTTGAGTTACAAGTTCAACTTGAAGATAAAAAAGTTCACCTGCAAGTCAGTGACGCTGTCCGCGCATGGCTTGGCGAAAAAGGTTATGACAGGGATATGGGTGCACGACCCATGGCGCGACTTATCCAACAAGAGCTGAAGAAGCCTATGGCAGAAATACTTTTGTTTGGAGATTTAGCGGCTGATGGAGGCAAGTTGTTAGTGGACTTAAAGGATGACAAGATTAAGTTAACCAGTAAGCCCAGTAAACGCTCGGTCAAACTTCTAGACCCTGCGTAAGTGCAGATGCTTGCTTTGGACGCTACTTTTGTAGCCGCCCTAAGCAAGCTTGTTTTCCCTGTGTCTATTACATTCTTTGAGCCCTCTCAAGTTAAGTAAACACGTCTAAACTAATGTTGGTCGCATTATTTGTAGCAACATTGCTTATAATTTGGGGTTTACATTGGTTATGTCTGAAAACAGAATTGATACACAAAGACCTGATGCACCCTTTTTTTCAGCTTATGGAACCTATTCCGTGGGTGTCAAAACCCTAACTCTAATACACAAACATCAAATTGACCTCCTTCATATTAATGGCAGTAAAGCTAATACTAATGATTGGCCTCGCTATGATCGTCCTTTAGTCACAGAGGTGTGGTACCCAGCTTTAGCTAACTCTCAAGGAGAAAAAGGTTTAAATGTTGTTATAAGAGATGGTAAAACCAGAGTAATTCTTAAGGGTAGGGCCATTCGTGATGCAAGCCCTATAGCTTCTGGCCAATCTTATCCCCTAGTTATTATTAGCCACGGCTACCCTGGCAATCGATTTTTGATGTCACACCTTGCCGAGAATCTGGCATCCAAGGGTTACGTAGTGATTGCTCTGGACCACGCAGATTCAACCTATGCTGATGCTGCTGGATTAGCTTCAACACTTTATAATCGAAGATTTGATCAACTATTTGCCATGGATGAAGCGCAGCGACTTAACACCCTCAAAAATCAGTTTTTATATGGTCTAGTTGATACGAGTCAAACAGGAATAATTGGTTATTCGATGGGCGCCTATGGCGCAGTCGTTACAGCAGGTGGTGGTCTTACCCAGTCATCTGTGGACTCATCATGGGCAACTCCCTCTGGCCTTATTGAAGCTCATAAAAGCGGTTCAAAGAACCATCTAAACCTTATAGATAATCGAGTGAAGACTGTGATTGCTATTGCGCCATGGGGTATGAACCATGGTTTTTGGGATGAGCAAGGCCTGCAAACAATTACTATTCCAATGTTGTTTGTTGCAGGGTCTGGTGATGATATATCTGGCTACGAAAATGGAACCAGAGCAATTTGGCAAGCAGCCTCAAATACCGACAGGTCGCTACTAACGTTTGATGACGCCGGTCACAATGCGGCCGCACCATACCCGGCACCCATCGAAGGGCGTGCGTTTGATAAAGATATTGGATTTGCGCCTTATGAGCATTATGCAGATGCACTCTGGAATACGTCTAAGATGAATAATGTGCTGCAACACTTTGCCTCTGTATGGATGGCAAAACATCTTAAGTCTGACAAAAGTATGGCGCCTTATTTAAATCTTTTACCCTTAGGCAATGAAGGGGTTTGGTCCAAAGGGGAAGATGAGAGTCCAAAAGTAGATCACACTTATTGGCGGGGGTTTAAGCAGTTCTCTGCAAAAGGCTTACGATTCGAAACTCTCAGCCGCAAAAACCAAAAAACAACTGACTGAAACAAAAAAAGAGCACTAAATGCGCTCTTTTTTATTTATAGCAGAAGGTCAAGGGTCTGAGGCGTTAAACGCATCCTACAGCCAGCAAGATTAACGGGCGCGGTAGGTGATACGGCCTTTAGTTAAATCGTATGGCGTAAGCTCTACTTTAACTTTGTCACCCGTTAAAATTCGAATGTAGTGTTTGCGCATTTTCCCGGAGATATGTGCAATAACCACGTGGCCATTTTCCAATTCTACGCGAAACATGGTGTTTGGTAAGGTATCAATAATGGTACCTTCCATTTCAATCTGGTCTTCTTTAGCCATTAAAGCCTCAAGGGTTGTTACAGAATTTATCATATTTACATTGCGCGACATTATGCCGTACTGATGTACAAAAAGCGAGTAAAACACCTATATAAGCCTAGGGTACTATTAGCTGCTGCCAAATTAAGTCGTCAAACACTTGCAAAGGCTGATATTCAGCCTTATAGGCCATTTTTTGACAGTCTTTTACCCAATAACCGAGGTAAACAAACTCCATCCCCTTAGACTGAGCCCAGTGAATCTGCCAAAGTACAGCAAGCCGGCCTAAGCTTCTTGCTTCATAAGCAGGATCAAAGAAAGTGTAAATAGCTGACACTCCTTTAGGTAGTATATCAACCACAGCAACCGCTAATAATTTTTGTTCTAATCTAAAACTTACAAACCATGTATTACTCGACGGGGGTGAATGACACAAGAAGTCTTTAAATTGCTCTAGGGATGGCGGGTACATATCACCATCACTGTGCCGCTGGTTAATATAGTTGGCATACAAGCTGTAGATTTCTTCGGACGAAGAAGGCAATTCAAAACTAACGTGCAGGTCTTTATTGCGGTTAAGCACGCGTTTTTGGCTTTTACTAACCTTAAAACCTGCAAGAGGAACACGAACAGACTTACATTCACCGCAGCCTTCGCACCAAGGCCGGTATATATGTTCACCACTGCGCCTAAAGCCCATGTCAGTAAGTTGCATATAAATTGATTCGTCCAAGGTCTGGTCTGGGCTTAAGAAAATTGACCTCGCTTGGCGATTATCTAAATAACTGCAGCTGTGCTCAGGTGTTGGGTAAAACACTAATGTATTAACATCAATCGATGAAGAAATGGAAAACCACCACTTTATTCAGGTTAGTAAAGGGCGCGCCTTAAGACTGTACCACCAGATCCCATAAACTATCCACTCCATAAGATAGATTTTTTTCTAGGTAGTTTTCAAATTCTGCCATCGGGATTTCTTGGGCACCAAGACTAGCTAAGTGCGGCGTATGCATTTGGCAATCTATAAGCACAAAACCCCACTGCGCTATCCGTTGAGCCAGATGAATAAACGCTATTTTAGATGCATTATCTGCTCGACTGAACATAGACTCACCAAAGAACATCCGTCCTAGGGCAACACCATACAGACCGCCTACTAACTCACCGCCATGCCATACTTCAACGCTATGGGCGTATCCTCTGCGATACAATTGCGTATAAGCATGTTGCATGTCCTGTGTAATCCAGCTTTCTGCCGAGGTTTGATCCGCTCTTGGGGTAGAGCCACAAGCTTTCACTACGCGCTCAAATGCATGATCAAAAGTGACTATAAATGATGTCTTGCGGATAACTTTAGCCATGCTTTTAGAGATATGAATTTGGTGTGGATTGATGACCATCCTAGGACTTGGGGCCCACCAAAGGATAGGATCGTGATCAGAAAACCAAGGGAAAATACCACATTGGTAGGCATGTAACAGCCTTGATACAGATAAGTCACCACCAACAGCTAACAACCCTTGAGGGTCATCAAGGGCTTCTGAAACTGGTGGAAACCAATAATCATCGTCATCTAGTTGATAAACAGGCATAAGTTAATGATACATCAAGAGGTTAACTTTCAGTAAAATACCCTAGCCTAAAATATAAGATTAAAAGGCGTGCATTTTTATTAGTGTCTTAGTTAGAGAAATAACAAAAAAGTTAGTATTTGGTTATAAGATTCTGCCTTGTTCATGGTTGTTGTCATTCCATGGCGCTGCAGCCTAAAGTGACCCTAAGTATATGATGCCAAGGGCCTGTTGCAAACGGGACAACTCAACTATTTTGTTGATAAAGGCAATAAAATGCAGGTCTACGGCCTGTTAACTCAATGGCCTGACAACTAGAACATCATTAAGCTTGGTTCAACTATCAGGATTGCGTATCATAGGCTAAGTTTGCTCAATCAAACACACGCACAAGGAAATCGTTAGTGGCCACAATAAACCCACGCACATCGTCAAAGGTAGGCAACAAAGAAGCTTCAAGCTGGATACAGCGTTTAAGTTGGCACGGTTTCCATTTGGCACTATTGGCCTTTAGTGTTTATTTGTTAGTTGTACTTGTTACTTTTGATGCAAGTGACCCAACCTCTACTCAAGCGTTTGATGTGTCTAACATTCATAATGCTGGAGGTACTTTTGGCGCAGTATTGGCAGATTTGTTTTTTTGGGCTTTAGGTTTAATTGCTTACCTTATACCACTGTTACTCATACAATATGAGGTCATACGTTTTATTGGTCAGTCTCGCTATACACATTATGATCCTGACAACAATGTTTGGTTTAAAATGCTCACCCTTAGCGCTTTGGTTATAGCTGCGTGTGTTTATGCTTCCATTCACATATCTAATACCGACTTAACCTACCCACAAGGCAGTGGGGGCCTTCTGGGGTTGACTCTAGGATTACCACTTAATAAAGCCCTCGGTATGACGGGCACCAATATTTTACTCCTAACCACGTTGATACTAGCGATTAGTCACTTTTGGCAACTTCGCTGGGGCACCATCACAGAAACTATAGGTCGGCATAGCATTTACTGGTGTGAACACTTGCGTCAAAGTTTGTTTGGTGAAAAGCGCCATACCCAAGAGCTTAAAACGCCCCGCGAGGCAGCCGTAAGTCCCAGCAGTTATGGTGATCCAGCCCCTAAACTATCCTTAGGGTCAAAATTAGCTATGCCAATAACCGCAACTTGGCGCTTGATAATAAATCTTTGGCCATTTAAACGTGCCTCCAATAAGCTTAACAAGCTCCCCCTTAAACCTGTTAAACCAGTCCACAAAAAACCAATTATTCCTGCAGCTTATGAGCAGACCTTGACCAGCCATGCAACCGACTTTAGTGTCGATGATGTTGCTGCTGCACTTGACTCAGCGCCCACCAAAAGCAAAGCTTCTGCTACAAGCCAAACACCTACACAATCAAGTACGCCTGCCACTTCTGCAACAAGCAGTGGGCTGGAAGCTGATGCTGTTAATACGCATAGAGCCACACCTATAACGCCTGTACCGAGTGTAACTAAACCGCACGTTTCACCTGTCGCTAGCGTTAAAGAAGTTAAAATAGTGCCTTTGTCTGAAATCCATAAACAAGATACTGGTACCTCTCAAACAGAGCAACATGGGAAAGTGACCAAACACAAGAACTTACCCCCATTAAGCTTACTTGATCCACCAAATGTTAGCCTTAATCCAACCATTACCTCAGAAGAACTGACCAACTTAAGCCAACTTTTGGAAGCCAAGCTGCTAGATTTTGGAGTCATTGCAGAGGTGGTAGAGGTAAACCCAGGGCCTGTTATTACGCGCATTGAAATACGCCCGGCACCAGGCACAAAAGTAAGCAAAATAAGCAATTTATCGAAAGATTTAGCTCGTTCAATGGCTGTTATGAGCGTGCGTGTGGTTGAGGTCATTGCCGGAAAATCTGTCATCGGCATAGAAATTCCGAACCAACACAGAGAAATGGTGCGTATTAGTGAGGTTATTGGCAGTAAGCCTTACTTATCTTCAACTAGCCCACTCACTCTCACTTTAGGCAATGATATTGCGGGCAAACCAGTTGTAGTGGACCTCGCAAAGATGCCGCACTTATTAGTCGCTGGCACTACAGGTTCTGGTAAGTCGGTAGGCGTTAACGCTATGATTATGAGTATATTACTAAAATCAACGCCAGACCAAGTTCGTATGCTGTTAGTTGACCCCAAAATGTTAGAGCTGTCGATTTATGATGGGATTCCGCATCTACTAGCTCCTGTAATTACTGACATGAAAGAAGCTGCTGGAGGCTTGCGCTGGTGTGTTGCCGAAATGGAAAGACGCTATCGTTTGATGGCTTCCCAAGGCGTTCGAAATCTTGCAGGGTTTAATACCAAGATTACCGCAGGAGACCCTATTTTAGACCCCATTTGGGTGCCCGATGAAGCCAATGGTGAAAATATGGATGATAGACCCTACTTGGATCCACTGCCTTATATCGTAGTTGTAGTCGATGAGTTTGCTGACATGATAATGGTGGTAGGCAAAAAAGTAGAGGAGCTCATTGCCAGGATCGCTCAAAAAGCCAGGGCTGCGGGCATCCATCTTATACTGGCAACGCAACGTCCCTCTGTAGATGTTATCACCGGACTAATTAAAGCCAACGTTCCCACTCGCATTGCCTTTCAAGTGAGTTCTAAAATTGATTCTCGCACCATACTTGACCAAGGTGGTGCAGAAAGTCTTCTGGGTCATGGAGATATGCTTTATCTACCGCCAGGTAAAAGTATGCCGGAACGCGTCCATGGAGCTTTTGTCAGTGATGATGAAGTTCATCGAGTCGTTGATGCTTGGAAGCAGCGGGGTGCACCTCAGTTCATCGAAGCTATCGTAGAGGGCAATTATGATCAGGAAGCTGGTTTTGGCTTGGCGTCTTCAGAAGGTGCCTTTGAAGAAGACAAGGACCGGTTATATGATGAGGCAGTAGCCTTTATTACCGAAACTCGCAGGGCTTCGATTTCTTCTGTTCAGCGGAAGTTTAAAATTGGCTATAACCGCGCAGCCCGAATGATTGAAGCCATGGAGGCTGCGGGAGTGATTACTGCACCAGCCCATAATGGTAGTAGAGAAGTCCTTGCTCCACCTCCACCTCGCGATTAATTATATAGAAGGATGTATCATGCGTTTAGCCATATTTCTGCTTAGTATCACCATAGCTAGTGCAAGCCTGGCGCAGACCGCCGCTCAATCCCTAGGCCAGCAGTTGGGCCGCCAGACAAACATTGAAGCAGACTTTGTGCAGTATGTTTTGGATGCCAGTGGCAGTCGCTTACAAGAAACCCGTGGCCATATGGTATTAGCTCACCCCAATCAGTTTTGGTGGCAGACGGCAGATCCATTTGCACAACTGCTAGTCAGCAATGGAAAGCGACTGTGGATTTATGATAAAGACCTAGAGCAGGTCACTGTGCAAACCCTAGATCAACGCACCACGAGCACCCCAGCATTGTTACTCAGTGGCAATGGCACAGACATAGGGGCCGAGTTTAATGTTGTAATGAAACGTGGGGACAATGGTTTAGTGTTCTACCGACTTACGCCTAAGGATCCTGAAAGCCTTTATCAAACCCTGAGGCTCAACTTCAAAAACAACCAATTACTCGAAATGCAGTTAGAAGACGCAATGCACCAAAAAACGAGCCTTACTTTTAGTAATATGGTGTTTAACCCTCTAATTAAAGATGATTTATTTAATTTTGTAATTCCTGAAAATATTGATGTGTTAGAGATGGACCAGTTTTGATAAACGACTTGTTTAGTCATGAAACCGCAGGTTATCAGCCGTTAGCTAGCCGAATGCGGCCACAACTGCTGAGCCAATACGTAGGTCAATCGCACCTTTTAGGTGAGGGGAAAAGCTTGGGTAAAGCGTTAACTCAAGGATTACTCCACAGCATGATTCTGTGGGGCCCACCTGGGGTAGGTAAAACTACCTTGGCACGGTTAATGAGCAAAGTAAGTGATGCTCACTTTATGACTTTATCAGCAGTAATGTCTGGTGTTAAAGATATTCGCGCGTCTGTTCAAGAGGCCCAACAGATTCGCGCTCAGTCTGGGCGAGATAGCGTATTATTCGTTGATGAGGTACACCGATTCAATAAGTCTCAACAGGATGCGTTCTTACCTTATATTGAAGATGGTACCTTTATTTTTGTGGGTGCTACTACGGAGAATCCGGCCTTTGAGCTCAATAATGCATTAATGTCTCGGTCGAGGGTTTATGTTTTAAAGTCTTTGTCTGAAGATGAGCTCGCGGCATTATTACAGCAAGCCCTAAGTGATAAAGACAGAGGTCTAGGTAAGCTCGATATTGATATAAAAGATCCACATCGCAAGCTTTTATTGCAAGCAGCAGATGGTGATGCTCGCCGATTACTTAATCTGTTAGAAATAGCCACAGACCTAGCAGAAACACAAAATGGTTGTTTGGTTATAGATAACAGTGTTTTAGAACAAGTGTTACAAACAAGCCCCAAACGTTTTGACAAAGGCGGCGATATTTTTTATGACCAGATTTCTGCCTTTCATAAGTCCGTTCGCGGATCTGACCCCAGTGGTTCCTTATATTGGCTAGCTCGTATGATTGATGCTGGTTGTGACCCACTTTATGTCGCTCGGCGCCTTCTTGCCATTGCGTCAGAAGACATTGGTAACGCCGACCCAAGAGCATTGCAAGTGGCGGTAAATGCTTGGCAGGTGTTTGAAAGAGTAGGGCCAACTGAGGGTAATCGTGCCATTGCCCATGCAGCTGTTTATTGTGCTTGTGCCGCAAAAAGTAATGCCGTTGATACTGCGTTTAAAGCAGCTATGAAACTAGCAAGAGAAGAACCTAGTTACGATGTACCCAACCACTTGCGCAACGCACCGACAAGCCTAGCGCATTCTTTGGGCCATGGGGCAGACTATAGGTATGCTCACGCAGAACCTATGGCTTTTGCGGCTGGAGAAAACTACCTGCCAGAGGCACTTGCACACCATGTTCTGTATCACCCGAGTGATCGTGGTGTTGAAGTAAAAATTGGTGAAAAGTTAGAAAAACTAGCCAAGCTGAACCAAAATAGTGATCAACAGCGTTATAAATAGCACCTTTTGTAAGCTATAATAGTGTTAGATAAAAGTAGGGGAGAGTCCAATCGTCGGTCAATTAGTTGCTATCGCCTGTGGAGGTGCTATTGGTGCGTTAAGCCGCTTTGGCCTGCAGCATTGGTTAGGAGCTATTTATAGTGGCCGCTTTCCATTGGCTATATTTCTTGCCAACTCCATTGGTTCGTTCTGTTTAGGCCTACTTTATGTACTTATCATTGAAAAAGGCCTAATCCCTGATATTTGGCGGCCGTTGTTAATCATAGGTTTGCTTGGTGCATTCACCACTTTCTCTGCCTTTTCGTTAGATAGCATTTTGCTTATTGAACAGGGTGAATGGTTTATGGCATTAGTTAATGTTTTTTCAAATGTTTGTGTAGGATTAATAGCAGCCTTTATTGGTATGTACATTGGCCGCTGGTTATAAAATAATTTTTACCTGATACTTCGTGTCGTTTTACTCTAGGAATACTTCATGTTAGACCAAAAATTGGTTCGTAATTCGCCACAAGACGTGGCTGATAAACTGCTAAAAAAAGGCTTCACGCTAGATTTAGAGAGGCTTCATAATTTAGAAGAAGCCCGTAAAGAATTGCAGATTGATACAGAAAACTTACAAAGTGAACGCAACTCTAAGTCTAAAGAAATTGGTAAGCTTAAAGCTCAAGGCCAAGATACCACAGCAATTATGGCTGCAGTAAGTTCATTTGGTGCCCAACTTGATGGTAAAAAAGCACAATTAAAAATAGTGCAAGACGACTTAAATGCGATGTTGATGGCAATACCTAACATCCCCCATGACACTGTTCCAGCTGGCGCTGATGAGGATGATAACCAGGAAGTGTTAGTTTGGGGCGAAAAACCAAGTTTTGATTTTGCTGTAAAAGATCACGTTGATTTAGGTGAGGGGCTAGGAGGGTTAGATTTTGGTGCAGCCATTAAGATTACAGGTGCTCGTTTTATGGTGCTTAAGGGCCCACTTGCCCGCCTACATCGTGCGCTCATTCAATTCATGCTTAATAGCCACATTCATGAGCATGGTTATGAAGAAGTTTATGTGCCTTATTTGGTGAATGCAGAATCATTACGTGGAACCGGGCAACTACCCAAGTTTGAAGAAGACTTATTTAAGGTGCCTGGGGAGCGAGACTTGTACCTTATACCTACGGCAGAAGTTCCAGTGACTAACCTGGTTCGTGATGAAATTATAGATGCACATCAATTGCCTTTGCGCTTCACCTGCCATACACCCTGTTTCCGTAGTGAAGCAGGAAGCCATGGCCGGGATACTCGAGGTCTCGTGCGTCAGCATCAATTTGAGAAAGTTGAAATGGTACAAATGGTTAAGCCAACCGACTCAACAGCGGCTTTAGAAGAGCTTACAGGTCATGCAGAATACATCTTAAAGACCTTAGGTTTAGCCTATCGAAAAGTCATTTTGTGTGGTGGTGACTTAGGCTTCTCGGCCATAAAAACATATGACCTTGAAGTATGGTTGCCGGGGCAAAATAAGTACCGTGAAATTTCATCGTGCTCTAATATGGGAGACTTTCAAGCTCGCCGCATGCAGGCTAGGTGGCGAAATCCAGAGACTGGAAAACCAGAACTGTTGCATACGCTTAACGGTTCTGGCTTGGCTGTAGGGAGAACATTACTGGCAATTTTAGAAAACTACCAGCAACAAGATGGCAGTATTGTAGTGCCAGAAGCACTCGTGCCCTATATGGGTGGAATAACGCTACTTACGCCAGCGACTTAGTCAGGCTACTCTAGTAAGGTAAAGGAAGCAGTTAAAGGCAGTTTGCCGGTCTAGGAAGGCCGGCGATTTTGGCGGCTAGTTTTGCTGGACTGTCAGGAAACAAGGTTAACAAATGTATACTGTTACCTTTCTCTAGGCTTACTCTTTGCTTTACAATTTTAACGAGTATACGCATTGCAGGAGAAATTCCGGTATCAGCGTAAAAGGCTCGTAATGCATTTATCACTTCCCAGTGTTCAGCCTCTAAAGTGATACCTTCGCTGTGCGCTAGCCACTTTGCAGTGTCTGGGTTCCAGTCACTTAAATGGGTTAAATACCCGTCTTTATCCGTTTCTAACTGCATATCACCAACTCATAGAAGACGTATAGCGTGTGGTTAAATTAACCAAGTCTGTCATATTGATCAATGTTACAGCAGGGCTGTGGACTTTGGAAAGTCCACGTTCTTCCACATGAGCTGCAAAAACAAATACAGGTCTGGCACCAAAGGCTAGTAATTCTTTGCTAAGCTGCACATATACACCGTCATCAATGAATACATAGCCATCATTAGGATTACTTCGTGCGACTAATGTGGCTAGGGCATTAGAATCAAGGTTTTTGGCGATTATGTGAAGGATTGCCATAACTAAAACACCAAGTGCTGATGGTATTGAGCACAGAGTTGCCCTAGGTGGATACGAGTAACAACGTTGACAGTTTGGCTGAGATCGTCAATGGCCAGGCCAAATTGGTCCAATGACTCTTGTTCTACCCAAAGCTCATTGACATCATACATCTCTAATGCGCTTAGAATTTTCCCAATGTGCTTGTGGGGAGAGGGTATTTGACTGCCTGGAAGGAGCTGTAAAACGCCCTCATCAACAAATAAGACTGCTGGCTGTTGTTCAAAAGCAGACAAAACTAATGCCACATCTAAGGATTCCTTAGCTACTTGTGAGCCATACGGTGCATGGCTTAGAGTGATTAAACAGGACATTAATCCCCTCCAAAACTAACAAGTCGGTCACACTCAGCGCAAGCAGCCGCTAGCTGACCAAGCCCTACTAAGGAAAACTGCGAAGCCAAACTATCACTGCCAAGTTCATACCGGTTGGCTTCTTGTTGGTTAGTAATCCCAGCCTGTAACGCCGCAGCAATGCACACGCCAAGGTCTAAGTCATAGTCCAGGCTCAGCTGCTGCCACAAAACCGTTAAATTCAATTCATCCTGTGGAACCACCCTTAAGCCAGAAGCGGTATGCACGCCTTGCTGGTAAAAAAACACACTCAGCACTTTATGCCCTTGCAACAATACCTCTTTGGTAAACTGAAAGGCAGACAGAGCCCTACTTTGCTGGTGCGGGCCACAACGGACAACAATGGCATAGGTTAACGATGTTGGATCCAGAGAAGGTGAAGCAGCCATATTTAAATCAGACATATACGAAAACCCCGCCAAACGGCGGGGCTCCCTGATTCCTTTGCATCTGAGCCAAAGTTAATCGTCGCCACTAAGAGCGCCTGTAAGGTGCAGCAGCATAAGAAATAAGTTTAAGATATTTAGGTACAAACTTACTGTCATCATCACATAATTGGTTTCACCACCGTTTACCATCCGGCTTGTGTCATACAAAATAAAACCAGAAAATACCAATACACCCACTGCACTTATGGCCAAAGACAAGGCTGGAATGGCAAAGAAAATATTCGCCAATGACGCCACAATCACAAGGATTAGGCCAATCATCAAAAAGCCGCCCATAAAGCTGAAGTCTTTACGGCTCGACACCGCATAAGCAGACAAGCCTAGAAAAGTAATACCTGTCATCGATAGGGCAGTAGCCACAATGTCTCCACCATTAGCCATCCCCAAGTAAAAGTTTACGATGGGCCCAGTGCTATAACCTAGAAATCCCGTAAAAAAGAATACGAGGGGTATAGACCATACTGAATTTTTTAATTTGTTAAGCGCATATAATGTGCCAAACAACACCACCAATTGAACGATGAAGTTAACCGGTGCGGCATTGCTTGATATCGCCATGGTCGCCATAGCAGCACTAAAAATAAGTGTCATAGAGAGTAGGGCGTAAGTATTACGTAAAACTTTATTTGTGGCTAAGGTAGATTCCTTAGAATGGCTGGAAAGCTGAACTTGTTCTTGCATTAGTATCATCCTTATTTAAACAATTCCGATTATTGTAGTCTAACCAGCACAAGAAGCTAGGGTATTTACGAAATATTTTGTAAATATCAGCACATACAAGGACTTAATAGTTTGCAGTGGCGTATTTAGCAGCACATATGAGCTTAATTTTGCCCGTTAAAACCATTTGTATAAGCACAAAGACTCTTTGTGGAGCCTGATTAAAAGGCGTATAATCGAGTCTCGATTTAGAAATGAGTAGGTAATTTAATGCAAGTCTCTCACGCGCAATTTAACATTGGCCAAGTAGTGCAGCATAAGCATTTTGGTTTTCGAGGGGTTGTGTTTGATATTGATTTTGAGTACTCACTCGATGAGCCCTGGTTCCAAGAAGCGTGCAAGGCCATGGCCAGTTTGGGCCAGCCGCCCATTGAAAAGAAGCAACCTTTTTATCACCTCTTAACGGATGGCAGTGAACACGAGTCTTACGTATCACAGCAAAACCTTTGCGCCGCTGATAATATTGCTCCAGTGAAACACTCCGGCCTAGAGGCGTTGTTCACGCTTACAGACGGACAATATATCCATCGTTACAGCGTTAATTAATTCTCATCTACAAGCTGTATTAATGGCTTTTGGCGGCTTTTTCTATGGTGCGCCATTTTACTTTCGTTTTAGTAGCGGTTCTTGGGCCAGCTAATATCCACATTAAAGCCCAAGCAATACTGGGCTGGTTGTTTATAGATTAAAGTTAATGCGCTTTACTAAGCCTCGCACTAAAGATTGCTGGTCATTCGACAATGACGCCATATCGAGCAGCAATTCAGCCTCCATGTCATTAGCATAAAAATACGGTACTGGCACATCCAACACTAATGCTAATTGGCATAGAGTGTCATAGTCTGGCACATGCTTGCCACGTTCATACTGATTCATTCTGGCGCTTGCAGACGCAACATCAATGCCAGCAGCAATACCCAAACTACGTTGTGAGAGATCACGCTGAACCCGCGCATGCTTTAGGCGCCTCGGAACTGGGCAGGACATATCATCGGCTGAGTTGTTCAACATAGCTTTAACCAAAATAATTTTTTCAAAAGTGCACATGGTGAGGTGACTAGTATACCCAGAGCATCATTTATAATCCATATTTAACTTCGCATAATGTATATTATGTTAAATTATACTAAAACGGGTTATTTGTTTTGGCAATCAACAGCATAATTGGCTAGTTATTCCATGCAACGAGCCCTATACTGTACGCACATACAGTAGATCAATTTACGGACACACCATGGCAATTCGCACAGTACATCAAGTCATTAATAGAACAGATACAATTATTGGAGAGTTCATGGATATTAAATTAGCAAAGGATTTGGATATTCGAACTGACGTCCTTTACTTCATCGCAGACCTAGTTGAAACTGCAGGTATTGATGAACGCACTGCTGAGAAAGTTGCAGAAATAATGATAGACGACACAACACGTAAGCAACTCGTTAACCAACTAAAAACTGTTAAAGACCTGCCCTCTGCTATAAACGAGACCAACGACTAGTGCCACACCAAAGAGAACAGCTTATTAACTGGGCCTTACTTTTAACCCTTGTGGCTTTATGGGGAACATCTTTTTTAACCATAAAAGTTAGCCTACAAACATTCTCACCTGATCAGGTGGTGGTATTGAGGCTTACTATAGGTGCCATTGTGCTGTCAGCCTTTATGGTGGCAAGGGGCAAACGGCTTCCTAGGGAACCTTTATCTTGGCTGCACTTTACAATCTTAGGCCTGGTTGGCAACGTTCTGCCCTTTTGGTTGATTGCCAAAGGCCAAGTCTATGTAACATCAGGCATGGCGGGCTTATTAATGGCAATTATGCCATTGATGACGTTGATATTGGCCCACTTTTTTATCGCAGGCGAAAACCTAAATCGTAATAAGCTGTGGGGGTTTGTTTTTGGAATTAGTGGTATTACATTAATTTTAGGCCCATCAATATTAGGCTCTCAAAACAGCTTAGTTGGCTGCTTGTTGGTATTATCTGCGGCCATTCTCTATGCTACAAATACCATTATTGCTAGGCGTCTACCCACATACAGCTCTGCCGTAGTCAGCACCGGTGTAACTATCTGTGCTGCGTTGATTAGTTTGGTGATATGGCCCTCAGTGCTCAATATAGATTGGCATTCGGTGCCTATGTTGGCCATCCTTACTATAATTTGGCTTGGTATTTTTCCTACTGGAGTTGCTGCTATTATTTTCTTTGTGCTAATCCGGCGTGCTGGGCCTACATTTCTGTCCAATATTAACTATTTGATTCCACTAGTCGCCTATTTTATGGGAGCTCTAGTGTTAGGAGAGCTGGTCGTTTGGCACGACATGGTCGCATTAGTCGCTATTCTATTTGGCATCGCAGTAAGCCGAAGACCTGTGCCTAATAAGCTACGTACGTTATAGGTTTGTTTAACCTTCAATAATGCCTTGCAAAATTGCAAATTGGACAATATTAGCTGTGGTTTTTAGCTTAAGTTTTTTCATTACATTGGCACGATGGCTATGGATGGTTTTATGGCTTAAATTCATATCTTCACCTATTTCGACCGCCGTGCGCCCTTCCGCTATCATTGAAAAAATTTGGAATTCTCTTGCGGTCAGTCGGTTGATTGAACTCTCTTCTGCGCCAGGTGTTTTACTCATCTCGCGAATAACCTGACTAGTGATGAAAGTACCGCCGCTATGAACACTCCGAATAGCGCTAATCAGTTCTTGTGGTACACAACGTTTGCTTAAATAACCTTTAGCGCCAGCTTTTAGGACGCGGGTAGGGAAAGGTTCAGTTTCATGGACCGTAAGCGCAATAATTTTGATTTTCGGATTCCGCTTACAGAGACGCGAAATTGCTTCTAACCCACCAATACCAGGCATATTGATATCCATGATAATGATGTCTGGCCTCAGCTCATGCGCTAAATTGTAAGCATCTTCTCCGCTGCTTGCCTCTGCTATTACGTCAATATCGCTAGTAGTCTCAATTAAACGCTTAAAGCCAACGCGGACAATTTCATGGTCATCAACTAACAATACTGAAATTGAATGCCTATTAGCCATTTGAGCTACATTCCTTTTTTGAGTTGAGACCATGCCGCTGATAGATATAACATCATAGACCACAAAGTAAGGGCTGCTGCAGCGTATAGCATGATTAACCCAAGAGTTGAAATAAGTGTACCAGGAGGTGTGGCCAATAAGAAAACGATAGAACCCATTTGCATGGTCGTTTTTACTTTACCAATATAAGACACTGCCACATGAGCACTTTTACCTGTTTCTGCCATCCATTCGCGTAAAGCAGAAATGACTATTTCTCTACTAATAATGATAATTGCAGGAACAGTTAACCACAGCTCCGAATAGGATTCAACCAACACTACCAAGGCAACGGCTACTGTTACTTTATCTGCAACGGGGTCTAAAAATGCCCCAAACGGGGTCGTTTGATTGAGTTTTCTTGCTAGAAATCCATCTAGCCAATCTGTAGCAGCAGCCAAGGCGAATAGCCCAGATGCCCATAAGAAACGACTTTCTGAAGGCCAGTAATAGGCAACCAAAATGAAGGGGATTAACACCAAGCGAAAAAGTGTTAGCAAATTAGGAATATTTAACATAATCAATCATTTGGTATAGTAGAGGTGTTTGAGACATCATTCTAGCCTATCCTTCTTCGCCCCGTAAAGAACGATAAATGGTATCTGCCATATCAGCGCTAATACCCTTCACTTTAGCCAACTCATCAACGCTAGCTTTGGTTAAATCTTGCATACCACCAAAGTGAGTAAGTAAAGCTTGGCGACGTTTTGGACCTACCCCATCTATCTGTTGAATATTTGATTGGGTACGTTTTTTATTCCTTCTTGCTCTGTGGCCGGTGATGGCGAACCTATGGCTTTCATCCCTTATATGTTGCAATAGATGAAGCGCTGAAGAATCATCAGGTAAGGCTATTTCTTCGCCTGTCCAACCATTAAATAAACGCTCAAATCCGGCTTTTCGAGTATCGCCTTTTGCTACTCCTAAAACATAAAGGTCTTGTAGCTGAAGCTCTGACAGCACCTGTATCGCTTGAGTAATTTGCCCCTTACCGCCATCAACAATTAGCAAATCAGGCATAACACCATGATTCTCCTTTAATCGGGTATAGCGACGCGTAATGGCTTGTGACATTGCTGCGTAGTCATCACCTGGAGTTATTCCTTCAATATTAAAAGTCCTGTAATCAGCTTTTTTGGGGCCACCTTGGTCGAATACAACACACGAGGCGACTGTCGCCTCTCCGCTGGAGTGACTGATGTCAAAACATTCAAGGCGCTCTGGCATTTGTGGCAAATCTAGTGCTTCTTGAAGGGCAGCAAAACGAGCAATTTGTGTTTGCTTATTAGCTACGTAACTAAGCAGTGCCTGATCTGCGTTGGTCTGAGCGAGTCTTAGCCATTGAGCCCTAGGCCCTCTTACATTACTAATGATCTTGAATCCATGTTCAGCCCGCTCGGCAATGGTTAATGCTATAGCTTGCTGAGCTTCTTGTGCATCGCTCACAAGCACCTCATCAGGTATGTCACGATACTGACCAGATAAATAGTACTGGCCCAAGAAGGCAGTGAGAACAGCAGATTTTTCTTCTTCCAATCCTATTTTTGGATAAAAGTTTTTACTACCAATAACCCGGCCTGAGCGGACCATAAGTTGATGAATACATAATCCAGCATTAGAACTTGCCGCCGCAAATACATCTAGATTTCCCCGTTTGGAGACCACATGTTGCTGCTCCTGAACCTGCCTTAAGAATCCGAGTTGGTCTCTAAGTTGGGCTGCAGACTCAAACTTAAGTTGCTGTGCTGCCACATTCATTTGCTCACTTACTTCATCCAGTAACTGTTTGTTTTTGCCTTCCAGGTATAACGTAGCGTGGCGAAGGTCTGCTGCATAGTCTTCTGGGGTAATTTCTCCCGTGCAAGGTCCGCTGCATCGACCAATTTGAAACTGTAAACATGGGCGTTGGCGGTTAGCAAAAAAGGCATCTTCGCATTGGCGTATACGAAAAATACGCTGCATTAAGTTGAGGCTTTCCCTTACCGCTCCAGCACTCGTGTAAGGTCCAAAAAAGCGCCCCTTGCGTTTTTTTCCACCCCGTACATATTGCATTGCAGGAAAGTCATGCTGATCTGAGATGTAAAGGTAGGGATAGGATTTATCATCCCTAAGGGAAATATTATAGGGCGGCTTGAGGCGCTTTATAAGCGTATTTTCTAACAGCAAGGCTTCACTTTCGCTGTGGGTTAACGTCACTTCGATGGACATTACCTTAGACACCATTACCTGCGTCTTAGTGTTATGGCTTTTGCCCCTGAAGTAGCTTGTCACTCTATTTTTTAGATTAACCGCTTTACCAACGTAAATTACCTCACCAGCAGCGTCGAACATGCGGTACACACCTGGGCGCAGCGGTAACTGTTTGAGGTATTCATCAATATCAAAAAGTGTGTGGTTATCCTGAGACATAATAAATTAACTAACAAGCCTTGAGCGTTTGTTTTCGCTCATATGAAAGTGTGTCGCTTGTTTATAAATCTCATCAATTTGCTCATTACTTTCTTGGGTAATGCCTGCACCATGAGACAAAGAAACTTCTAGATAGACGCCTATTTCAGCATAGTAATACAACCGGGCGTTAAATGACTGAGCGCGCCGCATCTTATTAAACGCAATTCGAGCCCCGTTTACAAGAATGTGATTAATGTCTGTATTCATAATTCAAGTTAACTATATACAGTGGTTAATCCTCTATTCTACCTTATCTTACCTATCTCGACTGCCCATCTTTTAGTCTAAATCAATATTCTACGCAACATTTTTTTGGGTTATACTAACTCACTTTTGCAAGGCATAAATATGACAATAACATACGCTGAAGCCGTGTCGGTTCACGAACAAGCCGATTTATTAGTAAGTGGTGAAACCATCGCGGCGAGCATTGACACAATGGCAGCCGAAATTACTGCCACTTTGTCAAAGGAAATGCCAATAGTCCTGTGTGTACTTAATGGCGGTATGATTCCCATGGCGCAACTTTTGCTAAAGTTGCAATTCCCACTAGAAACAGACTACCTTCATGCCACGCGGTACGGTAAAAAAACGGTTGGCACTAATCTTTCTTGGCTGGCTCGCCCTAGCATAGACATTAGCGGCCGCACGGTGCTTGTGGTAGACGACATCTATGATGAAGGCCATACTCTTGCGGCTATTTGCGAATATTTAAAAGAAGCTGGTGCGAAAAAAGTTTATGCAGCAGCCTTATTAAACAAAGTCCATGAACGTAAAGTAGACTATGTGCCAGATTTTATCGGGCTTGATGTTGAAGATCGCTTTGTTTATGGTTTTGGTATGGACTACCAAGGTTATTTCCGTAATGTTGATGGCATTTATGCTGTTAAAGATATGTAAATACTTTTATAAGACAACAAAAAAGGCAGCCAAGGCTGCCTTTTTTGTTGTCTTATTTAAGCTCGTAAAAGCTTAAAAGGTCTCTATTACTGCCTGATCACTAAGTGAGTTCTCGAGTAATTTCATATCACCTTGGCCCTGCATTCGAGTTAACGTTGCCATCAACGACAAGCGCTGCTCTGCAGTTTGCTCTTCAGGGTTTGCATCAGCCACGCTTTGTAACTGAATGATACTTACATCGCCAGTGAAGCTTGGCGCTATGCCATAGCTGACACCAGACTCTGGCCGAGGCAAACGGAATGCAGATTGGACGAGCAAACCATTAACTAAGGTTGAACCACGAGCCACTTCATTGAACTGTTGCACAGCTATATTTTCGGTGGCGGCAATAAACATCATGTCAGCACCATTATTTAGCTTTTCTAGATAAGCTTTAGCCTTAATGTCTAGGGCTTCAGAAGACTTTTGAGAAACCAGCTGTTTGGTAATATCTGCTTTCACATCAGCAATCGGCTGTTGCGATGGCTTGTTATGTTGCTTGACCCGAATGACTACCAACTTATCAGAAGCTAACTCTAGTACACTGGAGTTGTTACCTTGCAATAGCACATCATCAGTAAAGGCAGCAGCAACTACTCGGTCATAGTTCGCAATACCTTCACCGCCTTGACGACCAAATAATGAACTAGTTTCTACACTTAAACCTAGGGCTTCAGCAACTTCTAATAAATCAGGTGAGGAGAAAGCAATATCCGCCATCTCTTCGCTAGCAGCAACAAATAAATTCTCTGCCCCAGCCTGCTTTAGGGATAGTTTTAGAGCTTGCTTCTGTTCTTCAAAGCTTGGCTGATCTGTTGCATCTTGTGCATGAGCATAGACAATTTGCACACCAAACTCAGTCACTACAGGAGCACTATAGCTTCCAGGTTGCAACTCAAACAATACCTTATCAAAAGCTGCACCAAACTCACCTCTGGCCAACATACCAATGTAACCGCCATCAGAGGACGTACTATCATCCTGCGAATACTCTTTCGCTGCGTCGGTAAAGTCTTGACCTAGCTCAAGTTGATTGTATGCAACGTTGGCTAGCTCTAATGCCTGCTCCTCAGTCTGAGAGTCATTGACTAAAAACAACATGTGCGACGTTTCAATATCGGCCTGCTCAGAAGCTGCCTGTTGTGCCTCAAGGTAAGCCACTTCTAGGTCTTCGTCAGTCACTTCTATCTGGTTATAGAAGTGACTCTTATTTAACATAACAAAATTAACACTTAGGTTTTCTGGCGTCATAAACCTTTGACCGTTATCTGAATAATAGGCATTAATATCCTCTTCTTCAACAGAAACATTAAGCATTTCTGACGCTAACGGTAGGGTCATCACAGCAATGTTACGAGTTTGGCCATCTAACCGAGCCACTAGGTTAGCGCTAGGTTCCAAAGTGAACGCAGTATTTGCCACAGCCTGTTGAACTTGGCCTATCAGATTGCCACGCTTAAGCTGTTGACGATAAGTTGTAGGTGTTAAACCAAAGTTCCTTAACAAGGATTCAAATAGTTCACGATTAAATTCGCCATCAACTTGAAAATCGTTTGACTGAACAATCATTTGATCAACTGATGCATCAGATAAAGCCAAATCATTACCTTGGGTGTACTGAAGCATCACTCGTTGAGCAATAAGCTGCTGCAACGCCGTTGCTTGAATGGCTTGTTGGTCCAGTGTTACCGGATCTATATCTGGATTACTCAATAGAACTTGGCGACGCTGCAGTTCTGCAGTTTGCAGTAACTCTTGCAGGCTAATCTCTTCACCGTTGACCTCTGCAGGCGCACTATTGTCAGCTGAGAGACTAAATAATGATTCTGCTCCCCAAATTACAAAGGTAAAGGCAATGAGGCTTACCAAAATTTTGGATATAATGCCTTTTGAATTGTCACGAATATTTTGTAGCATTGTGTATGGCTTCTACAGCCTTGCTGGCTGACTATTAAGATTCTACAAACAAAAAACGCATTCAAAGGAATGCGTTTTTTCGAAACTACGGGTTAACTCCCAAAAGGAGATAATTAAAAGCCCATAGATTAAAAGATTCAGTCTTAGTTGACTGCGTCTTTAAGCGCTTTACCAGCTTTGAAGCTAGGAATGTTAGCAGCAGCAATTTGGATTGCAGCTCCTGTTTGTGGGTTACGACCTGTACGAGCTGCGCGAGCCTTTACAGAGAAGGTACCAAAACCCACTAAAGAAACAGATTCACCATCTTTAAGAGCACCTGTTACAGCACCAATAACTGCATCTAGCGCACGGCCAGCCGCAGCTTTTGAAAGATCAGCTTCCGCTGTGATGGCTTCAATCAGTTCAGATTTATTCACGTTAATCCCCTTATGTGTGTAAAAAATTTTATCTGCTCCAGCAGACTTTTTTTGTTATATCGTACTATGTTCAGCTCTAAAAACCGAAGTACAATTTATACCAACTTGTTCAAAGGCTTGTCAAGTAAGGCTTTGAATTAATTCGGCCTTCAGCGCTAATGAGTGCTAATAGCATCGCTATTGCCCGTATCACTGGCTTTGTCAACCACCAATTCACCCTCATTTCGTACAAGAGGAGTGGGTGCGAATTGTAAAGCTAAATCAAGCACTTCGTCTATCCATTTTACAGGTTTTATTGATAAATCTGCTTTTATATTGTCAGGGATCTCTTTTAAGTCTCTTTCATTCTCTTCTGGAATAATAATTGTTTTAATTCCACCCCGGTGAGCAGCCAATAACTTTTCTTTTAATCCACCAATAGGCAGCACCTGCCCACGCAAAGTAATTTCTCCAGTCATAGCCACATCTGCTCTCACAGGAATCCCTGTGAGAACTGAAACTAACGCTGTACACATGCCAACACCGGCGCTTGGTCCATCTTTAGGTGTAGCGCCCTCAGGTACATGAATATGAATATCAGACTTTTCGTGGAAATCTGTTTTTATACCTAACCCAGACGCCCGGCCACGGACTACAGTTAAGGCTGCCTGAATAGACTCTTGCATAACATCACCAAGAGACCCTGTTTTCACCAAGCGTCCCTTACCTGGCACTACAGCCGACTCAATGGTTAATATATCACCACCTACTGACGTCCAAGCTAAGCCATTAACATGTCCCACACGATCATCCGCATCAGCTTGACCAAAACTGTGCTTACGTACACCAGAATATGCCTCTAGATTACTAGAGTCTACTTTCTGTGCTGGGCTATCAATGGCTGTTTTATAACCTGCTAGCAAATGAGCTTTAACCACTTTACGGCAAATCTTTGCAATCTCTCGCTCTAAGCTGCGCACCCCTGCTTCGCGGGTGTAGTAACGCACCAAATCAACAATCGCGTCATCTTTTAGCGCCAACTCGGTAGGAGATAAACCATTAGCGGCAAGTTGCTTAGGCAGCAAATAACGTTTGGCAATGCTTAACTTTTCATCTTCTGTGTATCCTGGGATCCGAATCACTTCCATTCGGTCTAGCAATGGCCCCGGAATATTCATTGAGTTTGCAGTGCAAACAAACATTACACTGGATAAATCATAGTCTACTTCTAGGTAGTGATCGTTAAACGTATTGTTTTGTTCTGGGTCCAGCACTTCCAATAACGCAGACGCTGGGTCTCCGCGGCTATCCATTCCCATTTTGTCGATTTCGTCTAATAAGAATAGTGGGTTTGAAACACCTACTTTAGACATTTTCTGAACTAACTTGCCTGGCAAAGAGCCTATATAGGTCCGGCGATGGCCACGAATTTCTGCCTCATCCCTAACACCACCTAAAGCCATACGCACGTATTGCCGACCTGTAGCCCTAGCAATAGACTTACCTAAAGACGTTTTACCCACCCCCGGTGGACCAACTAAACAGAGTATAGATCCTTTCACTTTTTTAACACGCTGCTGAACGGCCAAGTATTCTAAGATCCGTTCTTTGACTTCAGACAAACCGTAGTGATCTTCTTCTAACACCAGTGACGCTTTAGCTAGATCGTGCTTAAGGCGGCTTTTCTTCTTCCAAGGTATCGTTACCATCCAATCTATGTAACTACGCACTACTGTAGCTTCTGCAGACATTGGCGGCATCATTTTAAGTTTATTAAGCTCAGCCTGAGCTTTATCTTTAGCTTCAGTTGGCATACCCGCTAAATTAATCTTGTTTTGCAGCTCTTCTAAATCGTTAGGTGCTGCATCATCAATGTCACCAAGCTCTTTGTGAATCGCTTTAATTTGCTCATTCAGGTAATACTCCCGCTGGCTCTTTTCCATCTGCTTTTTGACACGGCCGCGAATACGCTTTTCTACTTTAACTAAGTCAATCTCGCCTTCCATCTGCCCCATTAAGTGTTCGAGTCGCTGGGTCAGGTCCCCCATTTCTAACAAAGCTTGCTTCTCTTCAAGTTTTAAATTCATCTGTGAAGCAATGGTGTCAGCTAATCGACTGGGATCTTCGATATTGGTAATAGAAGACATGACGTCATTAGATATTTTTTTGCTCAATTTCACGTATTGTTCAAACTGAGACAGAAGAGTGTGTGCTAGGGCTTTTCGTTCACCTTCTGGCGGTTCTGCATCATCAATTGCCTTAACTTTCGCGGTAAAGAACCCTGAGGTCTCAGCAACCTCTTCAATGGCAACGCGCTGCTCTCCCTCAACCAGAACTTTTACAGTGCCATCAGG
>DCAT01000167.1 GCA_002312935.1 Oceanospirillaceae bacterium UBA1126
AGTCATAGTTTTTTGCACAGGCAGGGCAAAAACCACTCTAAGCTTGCGGGTGCAACAACCGATCAATGAGTGGTGCTTTGGTGCAGGGTATTCACGTGCGTAGCCTTTCCATACCTGAATAGTAACGATCAAGATGCTCATTCAAACAAAATGTGTGTTAAAACAGGTTATTGGTTAGCCTGCTCACGCATCAACATATAGTAGGTTGAGGCTACAATAATTGCCGAACCCAATAAGAATTTTAGAGTAATCACCTCGTCAAAAAACACAATGCCTATTACTATTCCAAGAGGAATAGAAAGAAAGTGTAAAGGCGCAAGCATAGAAGCCTGAGCATACATATGGCTCTGAGCAAGAAAAAACTGCTGAAAACTTGCTAAAACACCTAAGACTATCAAAAGATAAAGAGAATCGGGGGTTGAAAGGCCAACCAAAGGTTTAAAGTCATTAAGAGTGTAAGCTAATAACCCAGCAAGAATAACACCGGTAACATTATACCAAATAGCCGTTGAAACCGCCGGGTCCGTTCTTCCGAGCACACGCAAATATACAAACATAAGCGCTGAAAAAAAGGCACCAAGCAGCGCGTACAAAACACCCAATAAATTAAGCGCTGGTGTTAGGGGGAATATAAGAACCAAAACGCCCAAAAAACCCACCAAAACTGACACTAGACGTTTTAAACCCACCACTTCTCCAGCAATAATAACTGAAAGGCCTGTGATAAAAATTGGCATAGTTTGCGACAACGCTGTCGCTAAACTAATATCAAGGTTTATGACAGATAAAAACCACATAGTGAGCCCTAAAACACCAAAAATAGTTCTTAATGCAAGCCCACGTGTATTAGTAATACTAAGGAATTTAGCGCCCCTAGTATAAATGGCCAACGCAATTAATAGCGGAAGACAAAATAAATAGCGAAAAAACAAGATTAAAAAGACAGAGAATTCTGGCTGAAGCACCTTTACAATACTGACTAAAAACAATGACATAACAATTTGACCCATTAGGTAAATTGCCCCCATTTTAGGGTTACTTTGGTTAATGGCTGTCATTTTCCAACGCTTCTCTGGTCACATCAAAATGAGCATTTATTAATAAAACAAATAATAAGTACTCATTGCTTATTTAGGAAGCGCAATCTTAACAGCTGACACAACAATAATGACAAATAATGTTAGCGTAGCTTAAAAAAATACGTGAGCGGTGAATGTCTTTTGAACCATCTTAATATGTCTTAAATTACCCTATGTTAAGTACAATTTAATGATAAGCCTTGGACCAAAAAACATCAGCAAAACCTAACTTACTAATAGCACTGTGTATAACCACTCTCCAAGCAACGGCTGGACATGTCTTGCGCTTTACTGATTTCATCAGCACTCATTTCCTTGGTGATATTTTTTTTAAGGCCATGGGCTATGTCGTCCCCATTATGTGCCGCCAAGTCGAACCACGTATAAGCTATGATATTGTCTGAAAGTACTCCGTTGCCACTATAGTACATAAGCCCTACACTCGCCTGAGCCTCAGCAAAACCCTGTTCAGCAGCCAAGGTAAGCAACTTTAACGCAGTCTTTGTGTCAGATGAGACCCCTTCACCTCTGGCGTACATGCCACCTAGTTCATACTGAGCCTCAGCAAAGCCTTGCTCAGCAGCCAAGGTAAGCCACTCCACAGCAGTGTTATCATTCTCTATTACGCCATTGCCCTTAGCGTACATTACCCCTACATTATTTTGCGCAATAACATGGCCCTGCTCAGCCAAAGGAATCCACTGCGCTAAAGCAGCTTTAAAGTCACCTGCAGCAAATGCCCTAAGCCCCATATCAAAACCAGTAGCAGAAGCAACAGCGACCCCACTAGTAAGTAATACTGAAAAGGCTAAAGTGATTAATGATTTATGTAGCTGCATCCAAACTTCCTCTATTAAATAATAGCCTAAGTATACAGCATACAAAGGCGTATCTAGGGATTGTCGTTATGTATAATAGGTTCGCCTAGAGTAGATAGTTCATTGCTTTAAAGGCTGAGTCTAAGCGACAACTTTTAACTTCTCTACTTAAGCGTGCTGGCCTATATTTAGTTTTAACTCTTGAAAAATTTCCCCTGGAAACATATTCTTCAGGCTTAAGAGTGTTTTTCCTGGTGCTCACACTATTTAAGCGAGTGATAAGTCTAATCTTTTAAGGATGATAATATGAAATTCATGAGGTTTTTAATGATTGGCCTGTTAATAACTAACACAGCTTTTGCAGGAACAGATGCAAACAATTACCCAAAAGAAACGTGTCAGGAGATTTATCAAGCAATAGGAACCTTTCTTTATCTTGCAGATGTCCAGTGGAAAGAAGGAAACGAACAAAAGGCCATTTTTTACTCAACCGCATCGGCTAATTACGCATCTATTTACCAAGCCGTATGTAAGAAGTAGAACAAATTATTTTTTAGTGCTCAGCTAAAATACAATTTAAAATATTAATAGCCTAACCTCTGCCCTGTGGCTTAACGCGCTTCTTTAGTTTGGCTTGGTTGTTCAGCACTTAGTGTCTATGCTGCTGCTGAGGCTATATCAACCTTCTCATAGGCCCACTGAATTCTGCCTGCATCTGCCACTTTTAAGTTCGCGCAGTCAAACAGTTCATCTGCCTAATGAAGTAATTAAGCGCACTTTATAACGGCTTGTCGCCTGCATGTTGTTTACAACGAACGGCGGATGTAGGTCTGCTTAAGCTGAGTTTAAAGATGTAAAGGCACGCGAATACGCAAG
>DCAT01000165.1 GCA_002312935.1 Oceanospirillaceae bacterium UBA1126
CTGCTGGCTTAGTGGTTCGCCACCATTTTGAAGGTGGTAACTCAGTATTTGAATTAGCCACTGAAGGCAGTCATGACCATATTGTTTGTATAAAATCGGGCAGAATTAAAGAGTTCAACGACCCAGTTTTAAACAAGCGCTTGGAAGAGATTGCTGCTGAATTAGGTTACAAACTTACTAGCCGCACTGTATACCTCTATGGCGTTAGTGAAGACTAACTGCTTAGGCGCACTTTAGTTCTGCGTTTAGTGCAGGAGTGCGCCAGTACCTAACATTTCTTTAGCGTGGGCTAGTGTTTGTTGCGTTAGCTTCACACCGCCTAGCATTCGCGCAATTTCTTGTATTCTTTGATCGTCATTTAATGCGGCAACCTGGGTTTGTGTTGTTTGGCCCTGGCTAGACTTGCTCACCTGCAAATGGTGCTGTGCTTGGCTTGCTACTTGTGGCAGGTGAGTGATACATAACAATTGGCAATGTTGGCCTAGTTGAGACAAGAGTCGGCCAACAATTTCTGCCGTAGCCCCACCAATGCCCACGTCTACTTCATCAAAGATAAGGCTTGGCGTAATGCTAGTAGTCGCGATGACCACTTGGATCGCTAAGCTGATGCGTGACAATTCACCACCAGAGGCGATTTTAGCCAAAGGCTTGGCGCTTTGGCCAGGGTTGGTGCTAATTAAAATCTCAGTGTCATCACGCCCCTGGGGCTGTAGGCGAGTATCTGCTTTGGTCTGCATGCTTAGCTCTAATCGGCAGTTGGGCATGCCCAGTAATGAAAGTTGCTCACCCACAGCTGTTTCAAGCTGTTTAGCCGCAGTTTGTCTTGCTTTAGTGAGCGTGGCTGCAGCTTTATCGTATGCGTCAGTAAGTGCTGCTTGTTGTTCATAGATGGCTTCAAGCTGGCCTTCTTGGTCTTGGTTTTGTCGCAGCTGCTGCTGCAGCTTATCAAGGTGTTCTGGCAGATCTGCCGCTTGAATTTTATGTTTCCTTGCCATGCTGTAAATTTGGTCTAAGCGGTACTCTAAAGTTTGCAGGCGTGCTGGGTCTTCATCAAAGCCTTGTAGAAAGTTTTGTAGCTCAATCTGGCTCTCTTCTATTTGTATAACTGCACTGACAAGCATGTCTACTGCAGCCAATAGGTGGGGGCTATGCTGGCTAAAATTCTGCAGTTGTTGCTGCCAGCGCTGCAGGCAAGCTGTAGGGTCTTCACCTAATGGGTTTTCTGGCAGAGCGCAGCGAACGGCTTGAAGCAGTTGGTCTGCATTGGCTCGTTGCTTGTGCTCTTGCTCTAGGCAGAGCAGTTCTTCAGGCAATAGGGCCAGCTGCTCAAGTTCATCCACTTGATACTGCAATAACTGTTGCTCGGCTTCAGAGAGCTGCTGGCCACCTGTAAGGGCCTTAATTTGTCGATCAAACTCAAACCAATCATGGCTTATTGAAGCCACTGCTTCTTGATGTTGTGGGTAATTGCCAAATGCATCTAAAAGCGTTTGATGGCTGTCGCGGCCCAGCAAGTGCTGGTGTTCGTGCTGGCCGTGTATATTAATTAGCTGGCGACCCAACTCTTTAAGCGCAGTTATGTTGACTGGCTTGCCATTAATGTAGCCTCTGGAGCGGCCATCTTGGTTAATCATTCGGCGCAATATGCAAGTGTCGGGGTCTTCGGCTGCCGCCAGATGCTTAGCTGATAAGTAATCTTTCACCTGGGGTAAGTGGCTAAGGTCAAATACAGCGTGAATGTCTGCTCGTTCTGCTCCTTGTCGCACACACCCAGACTCAGCTCTATCGCCCAAAGTTAAGCCTAGTGCACCAAGAAGTATTGATTTGCCCGCGCCAGTTTCGCCACTAATGGCGGTCATTTTGTCGCTAAAGTCGAGGTGTAAAAAATCTACTAACGCGTAATGGTGAACAATTAGCTGTTGCAACATGGCGCTGCTCCGGTGAATTATTGTACTGGCAGTATAACCAGTAGTGGGTTTATGTCCAGTAGTTTTGGAAAGGCTTTACTGTTTTTTTTTAAAACCTCATAAAAGCAGCACGCAATTGCTTGAATCGCGCGATGGTGTCCCCATATAGAGGGGCAGTCAAGCGACCTTATTGTAAAGGTTGCGAAAGTTATGTAACGGAGAAGTTAATGAGCGAGCAAGAACAGCCATCTGAAACTGAAGTTGAACTGGAACTGGACGCCGAAGTGGTTGAAGACAGTGCTGAAGCGCCTACTGAAGACGTGTTGCAGGAAGTAACTCTAGAATCAGTGCAGGCCGAACTAGAAGTGGCCTTGGTTAAGGTAGATGAGCAGCAAGCAGATGTGTTGCGTGCGCAAGCAGAGGCGCAAAATATTCGCCGCCGTAGCGAGCAAGATGTGGCTAAGGCACACAAGTTTGGCCAAGAAAAGCTCATGACAGAAGTCGTGTCTTTGTTAGATAACTTGGGTCGTGCAATTGAAGCGGGCAGCGCTGACGGGGCTAGCTTAAAGGGCTTGCTTGAAGGTGTTGAGATGAGCCAAAAAATGCTCCTTGACGGATTACAGAAATTCAATGTCACTCAGCTAGATCCTCATGGTGAGCCGTTCAATCCAGAGTTGCATGAAGCGATGACGGCAGTGCCTAACCCAGATCTTGAGCCTAACACAGTGATGGAAGTGTTCCAAAAAGGGTACACCTTAAATGGGCGTCTTGTGCGCCCAGCCATGGTCGTGGTTTCTAAATAGAAAAATTAAGGTTTTGTAGTTGAAATTTGGGCAAATGGTCCTATATAACAAACAAGCAAGCAGGGCTAAGCCTAAGGCTAAGAACAACCTAGACCGCTAACGCTGCTGAGCAAAATTGAATCAAAAGCCCGTTAAGGGTGAATTAAGAATTGGAGTTTATGATGGGAAAGATCATTGGTATTGATTTAGGCACAACCAACTCATGTGTGTCTGTTTTAGATGGCGGCAGCGCTAAAGTAATTGAGAACGCAGAGGGCGATCGCACCACGCCTTCCATTATTGCTTTCGCGGGCGATGGAGAAATCTTGGTCGGTCAATCTGCCAAGCGTCAAGCCGTGACTAATCCGGTTAATACCTTATTTGCTATCAAACGTTTAATTGGCCGTAAGTTCAAAGATGACGTGGTACAAAAAGACATCAAAATGGTGCCTTACAAAATTGAAGCAGCCGATAATGGTGATGCTTGGGTTAACGTAAACGGCGAAAGCAAAGCACCACCGCAGATCTCTGCTGAAATCTTGAAAAAGATGAAGAAAACTGCGGAAGACTACTTAGGCGAAACGGTTACTGAGGCGGTAATCACTGTGCCTGCGTACTTTAATGATTCGCAGCGTCAAGCCACTAAAGACGCTGGTCGTATTGCTGGCCTAGAAGTTAAGCGCATTATTAACGAGCCTACAGCTGCAGCATTGGCTTACGGCCTTGATAAGAGTCGTGGCGATTCTACGATTGCTGTGTATGACTTGGGTGGTGGTACTTTTGATATCTCTATCATTGAAATTGCCGATGTAGATGGCGAGACACAATTTGAAGTGCTAGCAACGAATGGTGACACATTCTTAGGTGGAGAAGACTTTGACCTACGGTTGATTGAATTCTTAGCGGCTGAGTTCAAGAAAGACTCTGGTATTGATGTACATAACGACCCATTGGCATTGCAGCGTCTAAAAGAAGCTGCAGAAAAAGCTAAAGTTGAATTGTCTAGCTCTAGTCAAACGGATGTTAACTTGCCGTACATTACGGCAGATGCCACAGGCCCTAAGCACTTAAACGTTAAGATTTCTCGCGCTAAGTTAGAATCTTTGGTAGAAGACTTGGTGTCTGGTACTTTGAAGCCGTGTGCCCAAGCGCTTAAAGATGCTGGCCTAGAGGCAAGTGAAATAGATGAAGTGATTATGGTTGGCGGCCAGAGCCGGATGCCTTTAGTCCAAACTGAAGTGACAACCTTTTTTGGTAAAGAGCCACGCAAAGATGTTAACCCAGACGAAGCTGTAGCCATGGGCGCAGCGATTCAGGGTGGTGTATTGGCAGGAGACGTGACTGACGTATTGTTGCTAGATGTTACGCCTTTGACGCTTGGCATTGAAACTATGGGTGGAGTGATGACTTCGGTGATCGACAGGAATACGACCATTCCTACCAAGAAGTCTCAGGTATTCTCTACAGCTGATGACAACCAAGCTGCCGTGACCATTCACGTGTGTCAGGGTGAGCGCAAGCAGGCTACGCAGAATAAATCTTTGGGACGTTTTGACCTTAGTGATATTCCACCAGCACCCCGTGGCATGCCACAGATTGAAGTAAGCTTCGACATTGATGCCAACGGTATTTTAAATGTGTCTGCTAAAGACAAGGGCACGGGTAAAGAGCAGTCCATCATCATTAAAGCCTCTTCTGGCCTCAGTGATGAAGAAATCGAGCAAATGGTACAAGATGCAGAGGCTAATGCTGCTGAAGATCAGAAGTTTGAAGAAATGGTACAAGCCCGTAATACTGCAGATGGCATGGTTCACTCATCTAAGAAGATGATTGAAGAAGCGGGTGATAAGGCCACAGACGAAGAAAAAGCAGCAGTACAAACTGCAATTGATGCGCTTGAAGAAGCTTTAAAAGGCGAAGACAAAGAAGCCATTGAATCGGCTACTGCCACTTTAACTGAAGCCTCTGGCGCAATTGCTCAAAAGATGTATGCAGAAGACGCAGCCGCTCAGGGTGATGCTGAAAATGCTGGCGATGCAGCTGCTGATGACGCTGTTGATGCAGAGTTTGAAGAAGTTAAAGACGAAGACAAAGACAAAAAGTAAGCCGAATACGCCTGCTAGTGCCGCTTAAATGCGGCGTAATGTTATAACGCGGGGCTTAGGCCCTGCGTTCTTGTATCTGCTTCTTGCAGTAAAAAATACAATAGAAGCTTAGTGGAATAACTATGTCTAAACGCGATTTTTACGAAGTTCTTGGTGTGGCCAAGGGCACTGATAAAAAAGAAATTAAAAAGGCTTTTCGCCGTATGGCGATGAAGTATCATCCAGATCGTAATCCAGGTGATAAAGCGGCCGAAGAAAGCTTCAAAGAAGTGAACGAGGCTTACGAAATTTTATCAGACGACCAAAAGAAAGCTGCGTATGACCAACACGGTCATGCTGGAGTAGATCCAAACGCCCGCGGCGCTGGCGGTGCTGGTTTTGGTGATGTGTTTGGTGACATGTTTGGTGACATCTTTGGTGGAGCTGGTGCTGGTGGGCGTTCAAGCGTTCAGCGCGGATCAGACTTGCGTTACACCATGGATCTAAACCTTGAACAGGCTGTGCGCGGCACAACCGAAGAAATCCGTATACCCACTCAAGTAGAGTGTAAGCCATGTGATGGTTCTGGTGCTAAGCCTGGTACTAGCAGCAAAAGTTGCGGTACCTGCCATGGCCAAGGCCAAGTGCGCATGCAACAAGGTTTTTTCTCAGTACAGCAAACCTGTCCAACCTGTCATGGTAACGGCAAGGTGATTAGCGACCCGTGTTATTCATGCCATGGTGAAGGCCGAGTACAAGAATACAAAACCTTATCTGTGAAGATTCCACCTGGTGTTGATACGGGTGATCGCATTCGTTTAACTGGCGAAGGTGAAGCCGGTGGAAACGGTGGCCCAAGTGGTGATTTGTATGTACAAGTATCTGTGCGTGAGCATAAGATATTCACCCGAGATGGCAAAAACTTATACTGTGAAGTGCCTATTAGCTTTACTGATGCAGCTTTGGGTGGCGAAATTGAAGTGCCGACCTTAGATGGCCGTGTTAAGTTAAAAATCCCTGAGGGTGCGCAAAGTGGTAAAATGTTCCGCCTGCGTGGTAAAGGGGTCACGCAAGTGCGAGGCGGTGGTCAGGGTGATCTTATGTGTCGTGTTGCTGTTGAAACACCCGTGCATTTGAATAAAGAGCAAAAAGATTTATTGCGTAAATTCCATGACACTATGGAAGCCACTAAAGGTAAGCATTCACCTAAAAAATCATCTTGGTTTGAAGGTGTTAAAAGCTTCTTCGAAGATAGTTAAAATAACCTGTCATTGCGAGTAAAAAAGCGTGGCAATGCATAGAGGTGCAGCATGACGCGAATAGCAGTAATGGGTGCCGCAGGGCGAATGGGTAAAGTGCTCGTTGAGGCTGTTCATCAAGCTCCTGGGTTAACCCTTGGGGCTGCAATCGTTTCGCCTAAAAGTAGCTTAATAGGGGCGGATGCTGGCGAGTTGGCAGGTGTGGGCAAGCTGGGTGTAAGTATTAAAAGCTCTCTAGCTGGTGCAGCTGATGATTTTGATGTGCTTATAGACTTCACCAACCCAGAATTAACCTTAGCTAACTTGCAAGAATGTGTGAAGCTAAGTAAAGCCATGGTAATAGGTACTACAGGCTTAAGCAGTGCGCACAAGCAAACATTAGCTGAGCAGGCTCAGCATACCCCCGTAGTATTTGCGCCCAACATGAGCGTTGGTATTAACCTGTTGTTAGACATTCTCCATCGTGCAGCTAGCGTGCTTCAAGACGGCTATGATGTGGAAATTATTGAAACCCATCACCGCCATAAAGTTGATGCGCCGTCTGGTACAGCCCTGCGTTTAGGAGAGGTTGTGGCCGATGCTATGGGCCGTAACTTAGACGAATGTGCCGTTTATGGGCGTGAGGGAAATACCGGGCCGCGAAAGGCTAATGAGATTGGTTTTGAAACCATTCGTGCTGGCGACGTAGTTGGCGATCATACGGTACTGTTTGCCAGCGAAGGTGAGCGTATAGAGATTACTCATAAGGCCAGTAGTCGTATGACCTTTGCTAAAGGTGCGGTGCGCGCCTGTGCTTGGCTTCATGGCAGGCCCTCCGGTTTGTACGACATGCAAGATGTATTAGCGCTCAAAGGCTAGTTTATGAGCCCTGGCCTGCATAATCTGCTAGACAAATGGCACTTTAGTTCTGTATAATTTCGGCAGTTAAAAGGCGCAATAACTTAGCTGCCGGTCATAGCATTTATAGAAAGCGGGGTGTGTCTTACACACCTCGCTTTTTTGCGACTAGAGACCGCATTTTTTTGTACCTGTTAAAAAAACATTTGCACGTATTACGCACTACACCTGAGGAGGCCCCCATTGACTACTCCCGCCATTCTGGCTTTAGAAGACGGCAGCATATTTAGAGG
>DCAT01000075.1:0-11056 GCA_002312935.1 Oceanospirillaceae bacterium UBA1126
CCAGCCAACGTCAGCAGTGCACCAATAAATATCACCTGGTTTGTAATCAAATACCATTTCGTGAGTCATTGCGCTCCACACTAGGTAGCCTGCACTAGTATGCTCTAAGCCCTTAGGCTGACCTGTAGAACCGGATGTATAGAGAATAAAAAGAGGATCTTCTGCAGCCATTACTTCAGGTGCGTGGTCGACGCCTGCAGCAGCAACGATATCCCCATACCAAACATCTCGGCCTTCTAGCCAATTAATATCAGCCCCTGTGCGTTTGACTACAATCACAGTATCAACACAATCCACATTGGTTAAACCTGCATCAACATTACTCTTAAGACCAATCGTTTTACCACCTCGCAGGCCTTCATCTGCAGTAATCACTATATTACTGTTAGAACCCTGCACTCGGCCGGCAATAGCATCTGGCGAAAAGCCACCAAAAATAACTGAATGCACCGCTCCAATCCGAGCACAAGCCAACATTGCCACTGCAGCTTCTGGAATCATTGGCATATACAGGGTAATTACATCACCTTTTTTCGCACCTTGTGCTAGGAGCGCATTACTAAACTGACACACTTCTTGGTGCAGTTCTCGGTAACTAATATGACGCGACTGACTCGGGTCATCTCCTTCCCATATAATGGCAATTTCTTCACCATGGTGTTCTAAATGTCGGTCTAAACAGTTAGCGGCCACATTTAATTGACCATCTGAATACCATTCGATAGACACATCATTAGGTGTAAAACGGGTATTTTTTATTTTTGTAGGCGCCTTAATCCAGTCAATACGCTTACCCTGCTGACGCCAGAACTCTTCTGGGTTTGCAACAGACTGTTGGTACATCGCTTCGCGTTTCTTTTGGTTCAAACCAGAGGTTTCGGCAATCGATGCATCTGCTGGATATGTCTTCACGTCACTCATTTAATGGTTCCTAGTTTTGTAGGGCAAGAGGATTAACCTACCATTTATATCAAGTTAACGAGCATATTTAAATACTACTTTGGCTTAATATGGACCTTCATCTGCTAAACTTAACTTGCCTTGCGTTAATGCATACGCCATCATTTGTTATTATTCACTTAAATTATTATCACTATTACCTATGATTGATCTAAGCCTTGCCTTATTTATTGCTGTTGAAACCTGTCCGGAACCCCCTTACTATCCAATTGCTGCAGCTTGGACCCTGCCCGATGGCAGCATTAAGTCTAGCCTCATTTTGGCAGATGACAACTGGCCTCCCCACCTATGTTATAGCGATCATATTAGCGATGAAACTGTGACTGCATTAGGGCACTCGGTTAAAGATGTGTTATTAGAAATGAACGACGACCTCGACGCAAGCCATGTAGTGGGTCACGGAGATTTTTCACCTACAGAAGGTTTAGAGCATTTAGTAGATGCACTAGATATTGAACTGGCGTTTGAAATATCTACCAGCCAAGAAGATATAAAAGAGCTTCTTGGTGATGATTGGCGAGATGAGTTACAGGATTTAGCTCACGAAACAGGCTTAGATTTATTACAAGCTGAAGACCAAGTGAGATTGATGCAACTATGCTGGGCCAGACGCAGTGATGTACTCTAGGCTTGCTCTCTTAAGCCTCCTTCTGCTGTTAATAAGTGCATGCAGCAGCATCGGTGACAATAACGCTAAACCACACACACCAGATAACGTGTGTGGCATTTTTGCACAGTTTGAAAGCTGGCAAATAAGTGCCAGTGCTTCTCAACAACAATGGCAAATAGATCAGACTATTAGCATGGCATTTATCAATCATGAGTCTGGCTTTAATGCTACTGCCAGGCCTCCTCGAAAAATGGCATTTGGTATTATTCCAGGTCGCCACCTTTCCACCGCTTATGGCTACCCCCAGGCGATTAACGGCACTTGGACTTTGTATAAACAACTCACCGGTTACAGCAGTGCTGAACGCACTAACTTTAACGATGCCATCGACTTTGTAGGTTGGTACAATAGTAGGTCTGTGCGCCTTAATAAAATACATCGAAACGATGCTTACAACCTTTATTTGGCTTATCACGAAGGCAACAGAGGGTTTGCTAAAAAATCCTATTTAGCAAAACCGTGGTTGTTAGGCGTAGCCAAAGATGTTGCAAGTCAAGCTCAGCGTTATCGCAGCCAGCTCAGTTTCTGCTCACCTCAAAGTTAACGGCGGATTAATTCATGATAGTGCCATGGCAAGATATAAACCCAGATACCCTAAGCCACCTATTAGAAGAGTTTGCGAGTCGAGATGGTACAGACTATGGCGCCTATGAGACCAGCTTGGCAGACAAAGTAGCACAGCTAGAAGTACAGCTAAAACAAAAGCGAATTGTGGTGGTTTACAGTGAACTCCATGAAACTGTAAATATAGTTCCTGCCGAGCAATTTACTGATTAACTAAACATTAGGCTGTATTAGCCGCCTTTGCGAATGAGGTATTGATACTGAGAGTCAGCTTGCGCCTGTTCTATGAGTTCGTGGCCCAGAAACAAGCAGAATTTAGGAATGTCTCGAGTAGTGGATGGGTCTGTAGCTAATACTTTAACCACATCCCCTGCTTTAATGTCTTTAAAAATACTGTGCAACATCATCACCGGTTCTGGACAAAAGAGCCCCGTGGTGTCTAATAATCTGTCGATATTATGGGAGCTTTCCATCATTTGCTATACTCTGTAATAACCAAGATTGAAATTTAGGTATTAACTAGTTATGTTGATCTAAACTTAAATATTACTGCATTTTACCGTGTATTTAGCCCAATGCTCAATATCTAATACTGATTGTTCAATAGCCTGCATTTGACTGTAGCGTGCGGCTTTAAAAGGCTTAAAGCTATGATCCATATCTTCAAGCCAGCATAAATTAATGTGAGCTGGCAATTGATAACCTAGTACTTGATCATAACTACCTAAGGCATCGCGAGCACCCTGAACAATTAATCCAGGCTTATGACTAGCTAACAAATGTTCCACACGCAATGTTTGTGGCTTACCTTGGGGGTGAAATGGATAGCCAAGGGCAAACCAGCCCAAAGCATTGGTACGTTCCACTATTAAACTAGCCACACGGCCTCCTAAAGACTTGCCCCCTATGATAAGTGGACTTGGCAAGGCTAGTGCATCCAATAATTTAAGGTACTCAAGTTCAAGTTTAGCTACTGCTGGAGGTGGCTGTCGGACTCCTGTCGCCTGGATCTTTTGCATATAACCAAATTCAAATAAATACACAGTAAAGTCTTTCAAGCTCATTACTGCCGCTACGCACTGCATAAATTCATGATTCATACCAATACCAGAACCATGTGCAAAAACCACATTAATTGCACCAGTACCATACTTTTGCACCCTACCAAATCCTGTTTCAATATCTATCATCAAGAACCCTTAGTTGGCACCATTAAATCTTCCAAGATAACACCTCTGTTATGATCTGAGTCAGCAATAATAGGGCTTCTAGCAGAGACTGAAGCACATCTAATACCCTGCATTAATACTCCGTCATCATTTAATCTTAATTCAAGTATTATTGCGTATAGCCCAACAAACCCATACTATCATGCTGTAAACGTATACTCAGGCCTAGGTGGGTAAATTTACCGCAATACCGCAGGCATACGCTGGAGTCATTCGGCCGTAATTAGAGTTATTGGCATGTCCGCAAACTCGCCCATTACTTTAATCAATGCAACGCGGATTAATCCAGCAAAATAGCCAACGAAATAAATAATAACAAATACACAAAGGAACCCTAATGAGCGATACCACACTTGTAAGCGCAGAACAGCTCACTCAAATAGTAGAAAAAGTGGTTGCTAGCCGCGGTTTTGACCGCGCAAATCAACAAACGGCGGGGCACCGGGCTACCTTTGCGTTGCGCCATGGCATTGCAAACAGCGATTTATTAGAGACCTCTTTGGCCGGCTTAGATTCCAGTATTAGCGCACCTAAATTATTAGTAGAAAGCAAAGACAGCCTAATATATGACGCCCTTGGCCAACCGGCTTTAGTACAATTCCAAGAAGCCTTTAAACATGCCGTAGACAATGGTATCAAAGAAATCCGTATGCACAAAACAGCCTGTGGCGCTTTTGCAGTGCCTGCCATTGCCTATTATTTAGAACAACATGGCGCTAATGGACAAAGTGTATGCATCTACTTTAATAACTTAGAAGGCGGTATGCGTCGCTTTGACTTAACCTCGCAAGGCCAGCTACGTGGACTTTTACAACCTAGAGAACGAGATTTAGCTTGGAACGAAGTACGTATTACCATAGGTCCAGCGCCCTCAGACTGCAAAACTGTTGCAGGCACTTCAGACATAGACGCCTACCGCGCTCGCTGCGACGCTAATGGCATCGGTGTACGCACCAGCCTGTGGAATCGCATGCAAGAATTAGCAGCAAACCACTAACGGTCAAAGGACAAGGATATCTTGTTTATTTTAGTTAGCCAATGTGAACGTTCGTAACCCTACGCACCTGACCTGCCTCTTTGCAGCAGTGCCAGTGCAGGGTTAATGATTAATACTAATTTAAATCTACTGCATATTTTTTAAGAAGCTCCATAGGCACAATCTCCAAAGCTCTTATATGGGTACTTTGCAGATGCAGTCTTGGCGCCATACCGTTTTTTTCGGCCTCTAACCATCTCCCCGCGCATACACACCAACTGTCTCCAGGGTTTAATCCTTTGAAATTAAATGCGGGTACTGGGGTAGAAAGGTCATTGCCTTTAGATTTTGAGTAGTCTAAAAAGTCCTTTGAAGTTTCAATACAGACTGTATGAGAACCAAAGTCGTCTTTACAAGTATTGCACGCTCCATCGCGGTAAAACCCAGTGATTGGATCCACCCCACAAATACCTAATTTTTCACCAAATACATTAACTGATTCATCCATTTGCATTATTCTAGTACCTTTTTTATAACCAATAGGAAGCTAACATTCCCCTTGGGGCGCTCTAGCTCAGAAGCAAACAGCGAGTCATCCGTATTTGCTATACATTAACTACAAATCACGCTGGTATCGAGCCACCATGTCTGTTCGAGTTTCAGGTAATTCATTTAGTAGCAGTTGATCCTTCATCATTTGCCCAATAGTAGGCAATAACCCACGGTCAACCTTCGACTCAGATGACCAAAGCTGTGATCGCATGAACGCTTTGGCACAGTGCAAAAACACTTCTTTAATAGTGAGTTCAATGCAAGTTTTTGGAGCATTAGGGTAACTTGAAAAAAAACTTAAGTGATCGGCTGCCGTCGAAATACGAGCAACCCCATTCACCCTAAGTGTTTCATCTACCCCTGGTATTAGGAACAAACAGCCAATGTCACCTGTTTCAACGATATTCACTAGGCTATCTAGGCGGTTATTACCTTTTCCATCAGGAATAAGCAGGCAATTTTTATTCAACACTTTCACAAATCCGGGCTGGCCACCACGCGGAGAGCAGTCCACAGAACCTGTTGCTGAACAGCTAGAAATAGTGACAAACGGCGAGTGAGCTATAAAGTTGATAGAATGCAACTCTAAAGCCGGCAGTTGCTTAGCTTTAGCAGATCCTTTGGGGTGGCTATACACCTCTCTAAGCTGTTCTTCTGAAGTTATATACATAGAGGTCCATGATGTTTAACTGTTTATTTATCAGGGGTATTAGACTCTAATACAGGAAGCCCTTCAGCATCGGATTCATTAGAGCGGTAAGTTTAATAACGCCAGGTCTGTTTCTTCACACGTTCGCTCATCATTTGAACGTTGCACCCGTTTAAAGTTGTGCAGCTGGGTATCCATTAGGTGCGAGGGCACTACATTCTGTAGTGACTTAGCCATACTTTCTACTCGGCCTGGATGGTTTTTTTCCCAATCTTGCAACATGGCTTTAATGTGTTGGCGTTGGAGATTATCTTGAGAGCCACATAGGTTGCACGGAATAATAGGGTATTGTTTAAGTTGGGCATACTCTGCTATGTCTTGTTCACGGGCATAAGCCATAGGGCGGATGACCGTATTTATGCCATTGTCACTGAGTAAACGGGCGGGCATGGCTTTAAGCTTGCCTCCGTGAAACATGTTTAAAAATAAGGTTTCTAGTATGTCATCGCGGTGGTGACCTAAGGCTATTTTAGTGATGCCACGTTCTTGAGCAAACCGATACAAAGTACCGCGGCGCATGCGTGAGCATAAACCACAGGTGGTTTTTCCTTCTTTAATCACGGCTTTCACTACACTATAGGTATCGTGTTCGATAACGTGAAAATCTACTCCCACTTCAGCAAGGTACTTAGGCAATATATGTTCTGGAAAATCAGGTTGTTTTTGGTCTAAATTAACCGCCAGTATGTCAAAGTCTATGGGCGCACTTTTTTGCAATTGCATTAGTATGTCGAGCATGGCGTAAGAGTCTTTACCACCAGACACACACACCATTACCTTGTCGCCCTGCTCTATCATGGCGTAATCGTCGATGGCGCGGCCTACATCACGGCGCAAACGCTTTTGTAATTTCTGTTGCCGTTTCGTGGCATCTTGCACATTAAGTTCTAGTCGGCTCACAAGCTTTACCACATTAAATCATCTGGAATAACAAAATCTGCGTAAGGGTCGTCTTCATCTGCAACGTCCTCTGCTGCAGACTCGGCACGAATAATCAAAGTGTCTGGCGCACGCTCTTCAATTCGGGCAGCCACAGTTGTCGGTACCACACAGTAATGCTCATCTAAGCCAACAATTACTAAGGAACCTCTACTTAGAGCAGCTTGTTGCATTGCGTTAACGTAGAGTTTTTTAATGGCTTTGCCATCAACAAAATTATAGGTTACTTCACCGCCTGTTAGGTCTAACCGGCAACGTTCTAACATTTGCTTCACTTGAGCAACCACTGCGCGGTCTTGATGTTCAGCGTCACGCTGCGCATTAAGCTGCTTAGACCGAACTGCTTGTGCTTGTTTTTCACCCAGCGCACGTTGCGCCGCAGTTTCACCCACATCAACACCCTTACGCACATCACGGGTTTGCTTCTTTTTAGCCTTGGTGGCTTGCTTAGATTGCTTTTCGTTGGCTAAACCGGCCTTCAGCAACTGATCTTGTAAACTGGCCATTAATGGCTTCCTTTAAAGTAATAGGATAAGGCTTTTCAGCCAATTAATAATGGTACCATAGCTGACTAGGCGTGTTGTTGAATTAAAGCTAAAAAGTCATCCCCGTAGCGGTCTAGTTTCTTTTCACCCACACCGTGCACATGGCTCATTTCCAAAAGTGACTGAGGTTTTGCATGGAGCATTTCTAATAAGGAAGAATCACTAAAAATTACGTAAGGTGGCACTTTCTGATCTTGGGCTAACGCCATGCGTAATTCCCTGAGTAACTGCCATAAGTCCATATCAGCATCGGCTATTTGAAGCCTTGCTTTAGCTGCTTTTGGTGCCTTAATAGACACCTTACGATCTAGCCGCAACTGCAGCTCTGCCTCACCTTTAAGTAACGGCCTACAAGGGGGTAATAACCGCAGGCCACCATAGTTTTCTGGATCACTGGACACTAAGCCCAAGGCCAAAAGTTGCCGATATACCGAGCGCCATTGTTTTTGATCAAATTCCTGACCCAATGCAAAGGTAGATATTTTGTCATGGCCTGCAGCTTTAATCTTGTCTGTTGGCTTACCCATTAATATATCAATTAAATGCGCTACACCATAGCGTTGGCCGCTTCGAAAAATACAAGATAGCGCCTTACGCGCCACTTCAGTGCCATCAAATGTGGCCACGGGTTCTAAACAGTTATCGCAGTTGCCACAAGTGTTAGACGAGGCTTCATTAAAGTAGCTTAAAATGGCTTGTCGACGACAATGCGTGATTTCGCACAAACCCAACATGGCGTCTAGTTTAGACTGCTCTGAGCGCTTAATGGCGGCATCCATATCAGTTTGTTCCAGCCGCTGCCTTAACCACATTACGTCTTGTAAACCATAAACCATCCATGCATCTGCAGGCAGCCCATCACGCCCTGCTCGGCCAGTTTCCTGATAATACGATTCTATGCTTTTAGGTAAATCTAAGTGGGCAACAAAACGCACGTTAGGTTTATCAATACCCATACCAAAGGCAATAGTGGCCACCATTACTAAGCCTTCTTCATTGAGAAAACGCTGTTGATTTTGAGCTCTTCTTTCTGAGCCTAATCCAGCATGATAGGGCAGTGCAGGAACACCTTGCTCCACTAACCAAAGAGCTGTTTCGTCTACTTTTTTACGTGACATACAATAAACAATGCCAGCATTACCCTGGTGCTGCAATTGCACAAAATCTAGTAACTGATGCTTACCTTTTTGCTTTTGCATAATACGATAACGGATATTTGGCCGGTCAAAACTACTGATGTACTGTTGCGCTTGATTCAGCCCTAAACGTTTTACCATTTCCTGCTGCGTAGGCCTGTCTGCCGTGGCTGTTAGTGCCATTCTGGGTATATGTGGGAAGTTTTGTTGTAAGCACTCTAGTTGCAAGTATTCAGGCCTAAAGTCATGGCCCCATTGAGACACGCAGTGAGCTTCATCGATAGCAAATAACGCGACCTTACAAGATCTCAACAAATTCATACACGAAGCAGTCATTAATCGTTCAGGCGAAACGTAAAGTAAATCTAAATCACCATTTAATGCCTGTTGTTCAATTTGGTTCTGCAGTTGCCAATCAATACCCGAATGCAACGCCTGTGCATTCACCCCAAGTTGCTGCATGCTTGAGACTTGATCTTGCATTAACGCGATTAAAGGAGAAATAACAACCCCGACGCCCTCTCTAAGTAGTGCTGGGATTTGATAACAGATAGACTTACCTCCACCTGTGGGCATTAACACTAGTGCGTCACCACCATCAATGACATGCTGGATTACGTCTAGTTGGTGGCCACGAAAATGTTCGTAGCCAAAGAGGCTGTGCAAAAGTTTTTCAGGAGTATCGTTCATCGCGCGCTATTATCCTTGAAGGTGGCCTCACTGTCACCCCTATAAAAGGCCTAGATGAGCAACAGAGACAAGAAATCAATGGGGGGTTAGGACACAATCTCTCTAGGGCATACTAGGGGCCTAGTTTGTTAGCTGTTAATGCCTACCATGAGTTACAATAGGCGATATTTATTTGACAGAGTTACACCCCATGTCCATAAGCAGCGACCCGTTAACAGATGGCCAAATCGACCAACTTGATGCCTACCTTTTGTCCGACAAAGTTCAAGAGGAAGCCTTAGATTACATTGCTCTACACGGTTACCTGTGTGCCTTAGCGATCAGTCCAGCACCTATGCCAGAGCATGAATGGTTAGAGCAAGTTATGGCTGAAAACCCTGTGGCCGAAAATAATTCTGAGCGCCATGAGATTATTAACTTAATACGCCAAGAGTTTGCTTTTTTACGAGAATGCTTGGAATCTGATCAAGACATCGATCTTCCCTGTGACCTAACCTTGGAACTAGACCAAGAAGACGATTGCCTCTTGGAGTACTGGGCTCAAGGCTTTATGGAACTGATATTTAGCCAAGAAGATATTTGGTTTGCCGAGCAAGAAGAAGATGTAGCTGAATGCTTGCTACCCTTCATGTTGGCAGCTAAATTAGATGAAGACGCAGAACTTGAAGAGTTACGTCAACAGCCTGAATTTTGTCAACAATTGTGTGAGCAAATTCCAGAGTTATTGCAAGATTTATATCTATTGTTCCGCGTCCCTGCAGACAAACCTAAAGGGGGTTACTCAGGTAAAAAAGCATCTGGGCCTAAAAAACACTAACATGGCCTAAGCCTGAACTGTTAGCTTTCCTGCAGCTAACAACCAATGTTGATTACACAATTTAGTCAAGGCGTTGTCTTGATGGCAAGCCAGTAAAATACCAGTTCCGCGCCGATGCAGGTCTTGCAACATTTCTTCAATACGCGCCACAGACCCAATGTCTAAGTTACTGGTAGGCTCATCAAGCAAGACTAATGCTGGGTCTAATACTAGGGCTCTTGCCAAGGCTAAGCGTTGACGTTCACCACCAGAGAGCAAGTGAGCTTGGCGATACTCAAGATGATCCAAGCCAGCCCATGCTAGGGCCTTATCTACTTTTTTTGTATTTTTCTCTCGCCTCATACGTAATCCGTATTCCACATTGCTGCGCACATCCGTGTCAAAAAGGTAGGTATTTTGGTGTAGGTAGATGACGGCTTGCCGCCGCATGTTTTCTCCTGCCATAGGAATTCGCCTAACCTCACCTGAGGTGGGTTTTTGAAGGCCTGCCATGATTTTCATCAAGGTAGATTTGCCTACGCCATTGGGACCATGAAGGTGCACCGCATCAGCACTAATGAGTTGCAACTGGTCGATGACAAACAAGTCCTCTTCGCCGTATCGCTGACATATGTTATTAAGCTCTAAGCGCATTAGGTACCATGCCTCAGCACACGGCTATGGCTTTGCATCCAGCCTAAACTCACATTGAGTATTAAAGCCATCACCAAAAGTACAATGCCTAGGGCAACACCCTGCACAAACTCACCTTTGCCAGTTTCTAAGGCAATGGCGGTGGTGATGTTTCGTGTGTGGTGTAATATATTGCCGCCCACCATCATTGCACTTCCTACTTCTGCAATAATACGCCCAAAGGCAGTGACTACCGCCGCAAGAAGTGCAAACCGAACTTCAAATAACAATGTAACAAACGCTTGTAATGGGCTCGCTCCCAGGGTTTTAGCAGTTTCTAAAACGCGGTGATCTGCAGCTTGGAAAGCACTTAAGCTCATCGCTACCAATAGAGGAAAACATAAGAGGATCTGGCCAATAATCATGGCTGGTCGGGTGAACAGAAGATTAAGATCACCCAAGGGACCAGCACGTGACAGGAGCATATATAGCACTAGCCCAACCACCACAGTAGGGACTGCCAGCAAACTATTAAGTAAACTTATTGCGACCCAACGACCAGGAAAGCGAAAATAGGCTAGCATAAATCCAGCACTCAACGCTGGCAATAAAGCAATTAATAAAGCGCTGGCCGAAACACTAAAAGACACTCCAACA
>DCAT01000075.1:11233-24643 GCA_002312935.1 Oceanospirillaceae bacterium UBA1126
AGTAGGGACTGCCAGCAAACTATTGAGTAAACTTATTGCAACCCAACGACCAGGAAAACGAAAATAGGCTAGCATAAATCCAGCACTCAACGCTGGCAATAAAGCAATTAATAAAGCGCTGGCTGAAACACTAAAAGACACTCCAACAATTCCCCACAGTTCTGGGTCGCCACTTAAGAGCTGAGCGATAGCAGTGCTAAATGTAGTCCAAAGATCATTCATTGAGTTAACTATAGCGCCGAAGGCACAAATAATACCTCGCCATTTATACGAAATTTTCCAATAATTCCCTGCCCCTCTGAACTCACCATCCATTGAGCAAACTCACGAGCAGATTTAACATTAGCATGTTGGTGACGCACTGGGTTAACTAAAATCACCTGATAGGGGTTGAGTAAACGAGGGTCAGTTTCAAGCACCAAACGCAATGCAAGCTTGTCTTTTAAGGCCAACCAAGTCCCTCGGTCAGTCAAGGTATAGGCACCTAGTTCAGACGCCATTTGTAAACTGTGGCCCATACCTCGGCCAGACTCAAGATAACCAGCAAAGCTAGGCAAAGCTCCCAGGTGCTGCCATAATTGCAACTCCTTTTTATGAGTTCCTGAGTCATCGCCACGGGAAATAAAACGTTGATTAGATAACATTATAAGAGACAACCCTTCGGTCACAGTCTGGGCTAAGCTTACCTGTGCTGCATCATCTTTAGGGCCTACCAAAACAAAGTCGTTGTACATCACGCCAAGGGGTTCAATACCAAAACCTTGGTCAATAAACCGTGCTTCTGCAGAAGGCGCATGGGTCATTACTAAATCTACATCACCATTTTCTGCCATCTTTAACGCTTTGCCAGTTCCTACAGAGATCACTTGTACCTCAGTCTGGCTAACGTTCGCATAGTGGTTTAATAAATAATCCAATAAACCTGAGTTATAGGTGCTAGTAGTGGTGGCGAATCTAATACTATCAGCCATGGCTATACCACTCACAAAGGTCAATACCATTGCCAACAGGGTTGGAATAAGCGGTAATCGAATAGGTTTCATGGTGGTTTTTACTTTATGGTGGGAAGATCATAGCTAGGTGTGCCATTCTGCCCACGCTGACGAAGAAAATGGTCTATTAACGTCAACGCCACCATTGCTTCAGCAATAGGTGTAGCGCGAATACCTACACAAGGGTCATGACGGCCTTTAGTGATCACTTCCACTGAGTTGCCATGCAGATCAATAGATTGCCCAGGCAAATGTAAGCTTGAAGTGGGTTTAAGCGCAATTCGGGCAATAATATCTTGGCCACTACTTATACCACCTAAAATGCCACCCGCATGATTAGATAGGAAACCTTCAAGGGTCATTTCATCACGGTGTTCTGTGCCGCGCTGGGCAACAACCTCAAAGCCATCACCTATTTCTACACCTTTAACAGCATTAATGCTCATTAACCCGTGGGCTAATTCAGCATCTAAACGGTCAAAAACTGGCTCACCGATACCTGCCGCTACACCAGTTGCAATAATAGTCACTTGTGCACCAATAGAGTCGCCCGATTTTCTAAGGGCATCCATGAACTGTTCAAGTTCTTCAATCTTATCAGCCTGACCACAAAAAAATGGATTATCATTGACAATCTGAGGTTCTGAGCAGTCCAGCTTAATTGGACCCAATTGTGAAAGATAACCACTGATACTGATACCTTGACCAGCTAAAAACTTTTTAGCGATGGCACCCGCTGCTACACGCATGGCTGTTTCACGGGCTGACGACCGGCCACCACCACGGTAATCGCGTACACCATACTTATGCATGTAGGTATAATCCGCATGGGCAGGACGAAACTGATCCTTTATGTTGCCGTAGTCCTTAGATCGTTGGTCTGTGTTTTCAATGATAAGACCAATAGGGGTGCCGGTAGTTCGACCTTCAAATACACCCGATAAGATTCGCACCTGGTCAGCCTCTCGGCGTTGGGTCGTGTGCCTAGATTTACCCGGCTTACGGCGATCTAAATCAACTTGTAAATCAGCCTCAGTCAGCTCAATGCCTGCTGGGCATCCATCAATTGTGGCGCCCAAGGCTGGGCCATGGCTTTCGCCAAAGGTGGTGACCGTAAACAACTTACCGAAGGTATTGCCAGACATGACATTTTTACTCTAAAATTTTTCAAATTAATTATAGCTGTTTAGTATACTAAGCAGCAAACAATAGACTTATGAGCGGGATTGATACCATGCTCTAAATCTGTCTTGATATTGCCTACATTGCCTACCTGTGAGGCAAAAAACACCGTTACCACCAGCACTTAAATCGAGCCACATAAAGGGTACTTCAGGTAAAGCCTGTTGCAGTGCTACTTCACTATTGCCTACTTCAATAACGATAAGCCCCTGTTCTGAAAGCCAATCTGCAGCTTGGGCCAGCATTGCTGCAGTCAGGTCTAATCCGTCGACACCTGATACCAGGGCCAACTTGGGTTCGTGGGAAAATTCCACAGGCATGTCATCATAGTCTTTCGCGTCCACATAAGGTGGGTTACTAACAATTAAATCATAATGTTTAGCAGATAAACCCAAAAATAAGTTGGAATCAAACACCCGCACTCGATCAGCCACACCATGGTAATCAATGTTTTCTTGACTCAGCACTAATGCCGCAGGGTCAATGTCCACCATATCAACATGAGAAATATCCATGTGCAAGGCCATAGCAATGCCAATACAGCCGCTGCCGCAGCAAAGATCTAGTGCAGTTGTTGGAATATTTTTAACAAAAGGAGAAAAATGCCTACCAATAAGTTCTGCCATTGGCGACCGGGGAATAATGACGTCCTGACTCACCTTAAAGGGAATTTCTGCAAACCAAGTTTCACCTAACAGGTAAGGCAAAGGCAAACGCTGCTGAATACGTTTACCTAACCAATCTTCAATGCTTAATAACTGCTCCTTAGTGAGCACCTTTTGTAATTGATCTTTTTGTGTATCTAAGGGCATACCACAGGCTCCTAGCACTAAAAAAACAGCCTCATCCCAGGCATTGTCAGTGCCATGGCCAAAGTGCACCTGAGCTTCAATGAGCGCGGCTTCAGCTGTGTTTATGGCTTGGGATAAATTAATAAGCATGACTTTTAAACAATAATAATTTAATGGCGCCATTGTAAGCTAAGCCCCGGCCCGATACCATATTGGCATGAACACAAACTGCATTTAGAAACCATGAACTCAACTTCAGACCAAGACCCACAAAACCCATTAACAGAACTAGATTTTGAGTCAGCATTTGGCGCGGCGTCGCCGTTAAAAAAAACTGGACGTCAGACGGCACCAGCGTTTAAAGGCGCTGACATTTTAAGCTCTGCTGCACGCAGAGCTGCTGCAGTTGAACTTGTTCAAGAAAAAGCAGCACTTGGGGAGCAAGGATTTGAAATGTTAGAGTCAGAACAAAACATTACCTACTCACGCGTGGGCCTAGATGGCGGCAGTCTGCGCAGGCTCAGTAATGGCCACATGCGTCCAACCCTCACTCTTGATTTACATGGCTACCGTATAGAGACAGCGCGGGACTCAGTGTGGAACGCGGTTAAACATGGTCAGACTGAAGGAGACCGTTGTTTGCTTATAGTGCACGGAAAAGCTGGGGCAGGTTATAGAGACGAAAATGGTGAAATTAGAGGCGCAGGACAAGCCTTAATTAAGTCCCATGTAAACCACTGGTTGCAGCAACTTGATGCCGTTCTAGCGTTCACCTCTGCCCTACCAAAAGATGGTGGCACCGGCGCACTGTATGTATTACTTAAAAAGGCTGCAAAAAGAGGGTAATATAGTCTCAAGCCTTTACCTTAGCCATCGCTTCACGTATTGTGCGCGTAAAATTTGATCTCTGTTTTATTATCCCACTGGTAATGAGAGCAGCAACAAAAATAGCAATGAGAAGGTCTATGGAAAAAGCATACGAAAACATCCTTACCAGTATTGGTGAAGATTTAAATCGCCCAGGTTTAAAGGACACGCCTAAGCGGGCAGCTAAAGCCTTTAAATTCCTTAATAATGGCTACGATAAAAATGTTGACGAAGTCATTAACGGTGCACTATTTCCGTCAGACAATGAAGAGATGGTGATTGTTAAGGATATAGAATTGTACTCTTTGTGTGAGCATCACCTTTTGCCGTTTATTGGCAAGTGTCATGTGGCTTATTTGCCTTCAGGTAAAGTGCTAGGTCTGTCAAAAGTAGCTCGTATTGTAGATATGTTTGCTCGTCGTTTACAGATTCAAGAAAATATGACTAAACAAATTGCCGATACTATTATGGACGTTACACAGGCTAAGGGAGTCGGTGTGGTCATTGAAGCACAACACATGTGTATGATGATGCGTGGAGTGCAGAAACAAAATGCAAGTATGAAAACTTCTGTTCTGCTAGGGAAGTTGCGCGAAGATGCACGCACTCGTGCAGAGTTTTTGACATTAATTAAGTCTTAATTAACTTTTTATTACCCTGCAGTACTTCAAGTGCTGCATGTCGACCAATCTCTATCATTTCTTTGGCTCGATAGAGTTCAAAAAAATTGCAGGCGTTGCGATCTATATTGATCTCAATGTCTGGTTCATAGCCTGCCATTTTGTATTTCGCCATGGTCGCCTGCATGGTTTCAAAACACTGATTTAGCATTTCCATCTTATTCCATTGCAAATGACTACGCTGACTTTTTGAGGCGTTTACGCCAGATAATATCGAGTCGTCGCCATATTTTGCACTATTTAATAGTAACTTCTGCCCAGGTCGAACGTTTTTTACGTTAGTATTTAAATTAACCGAAATAATTAAATCAGCTTGATCTGGCACTACAGGCATAATAGGCACAGGATTAAGTAACCCCCCATCTACCAAGAAGCGACCCTTCTCTGTGACTGGCATAATCATCCCAGGCACTGCAACACTGGCTCGTATTGCATCCATTATGTGACCAGACTGAAACCACACCTCTTGCTGCTTAACTAAGTCTGTAGCCACAGCAGTATAAGGTATGGGCAGGTCTTCAATCAGCTGGTCTCCTACAAAGTCTTCAAGGATAGCGTAGGCTTTTTCGCCACGGATTGCGCCCATGGACAGCAGAGACATATCAACTAAACGGAACACATCAAACCTTGATAAACCTGACACCCACTCAGTAAAAGCAGGCAACTTACCCGCTGCATACATGCCTCCCACTACAGCACCCATCGAGCATCCAGACACACTAATAATATCAAAGCCCTGTTCTTCTAATATTTGAATTACGCCAATATGGGCGTTGCCTCTGGCGCCACCACTACCCAAAACTAGTGCAACTGTAGGCATGTTTATTATCCTTTGAAGTGTTACATTCTAAAGCCAGTGTATAATTTAGGCATCTTTAGATTAGTTGGTGTACCCATGGTCACAACTGGTTTAATTCATAGCTCACTCAAATTAAATCTGGCCCTACTGCATTAGACTTATACCAAACAATTTATTACTTAAACTTCACCATAAGGTCAGCCATTAGCTTAGCTTTTAATCATTTAAAGAGGAAGTGTGAACACACGTTTCAAATAATAATACCACTTACTATCACTCGCTATAGTGCCATGATCTTTCATTTTGCAACACAAAAAAGAAAGGTTGCTCCATCCCTTTACGATCCATAATTCCAAGGACGGTATTACTATCAACTTGACGAAATACGTCGTTGATCGGTTTATGATCATAGATCATAGTTGCACTAACTTTGCCACGATAGCTGGTCATTCTCAGTCGGGCCCGGGAGCGTTGGGTTGTTAACAAAGGTATAAAGTACTGCATTAGACGTCCCAAAAAAGGCGCCTTTAGAATAGGCATAACATCAAGCGCACACAAAGGGATCAAGGCAGGGTTCACATTTACTTTGCTACCGCGCCTATGTGTGAACACCAAGGGATGAACATGCTCAGCACTTTCAAATGTCTTTCCGTACCAATGGTAAACTTCCAACACCCCGTCGAGCGAGTGGCCAGTGGGAAAGCTTGCCCCTTTCCAGTTTCCAAGCATAAAGTCAATATTGACACCATTGAGGCTATCAAATAGCGCTAGCGCCTCATGTGTGGTTGCACTACCCGCAGCAATGAAGTCAGAAAATGAATCTGAATTGGATTTCTTATCCATGTTCGACCTTTTATTTGTTTTGCGTTAAAACACCGATCCCTTAATCATTTCTAGGTGTAAGTACACTTTTTTGTTGCCCCGCTCAGTGCTGTAAAGTGCATAATAGTTCTGCCCCTTTAAAGTGTCTTGCTTTAGAGCAGCATAAGACTGCTGGCTATCTAGGCCGTAGAGGCGTGATTGATGAAACACCTGATTTGCCCATTGGTTACTAGACCCACAAGAGCGTCCGTGGCATTGATACAGCACTTCTACATTAACTGCTTTGAGTTCCGTTAAAGCTTTTTCATGAACCATTTTAGCGCTTAACCCTGGCATCATTTCCCAGGTGTAACTACTAAGCTGGCCTGACAAAGACAAGTTATATTCAGCTCCAATTACGCCATTAACCTTGCGCATCGCGCTAGTGGGTAGCGTGTAGTATGGTGCACTTATCTGTGTTTGTTGAATCAAAAAACTGTTTTGAGTCACATCCAAATTCACCTCTGCTTGAGCGACTAAAGACACACAAAAGCAACTTATTAAGATGCTGGCATTGCTTGTTAAACGAGAAAATATAGCCATATTAATTACCTTTATGGATGGAATAAATGTGTCAATCGAAGACACCCTGCAGCCGCAACCTCACCTTCCAGCAAGGCCATAGAAGCTGGCCGCATAGGCTCTCCCATGTGATGATTCGCATGGCAAAAATGGCCAATCAAACCACTAACTAATGGCTGGTGAGTAATCAGAACAATGCCTTCATGCTGTTGTTGCAGCAAGAAATTTTGCACTTCATTGATCTCTCCGTGAGGAGTGATACAGCCCAGTGATTGTAGATTTAATAGGTGCTTTTTATAAGCATAGTTCTGTAGCAACAAAGATGCCGTCTGTTGTGCCCTTATATAAGGGCTAACCCACAGACTAGTAAATTCATGCCAAGGTATAGTTAGCTGTTGGCTTTGCTGTATGACTGAAGCGCTGCCCCTCTGGGTAAGCTGCCTTTGAGCGTCGGAGGGAGCATCGAAGTTGGCCTCACCATGGCGCATCAGGAGTAGTTTCATTAGTCCTGAGCCTGTGGTAAATCCTTTGCCTCCGGCCAGTCATTAAATGGAAAAGGCTTGCTTTCAGTTTGATAAGACAAAAACCGGTAGCTTTGAAGGATGAAACGCCCTGTGCTATTACTAAACTCAAGTATCGTCTGCTGGCTAGATTCATTAAAAAGACGATAAAAAAACTGGGCAACAACTAGCAGCACTAATATATACGCTGCAATTTTTACCAACACCAAGGTTAACAACATAAAGACTAGGCGAAGCCAAAAAGCTTCTGATTTCAGGTTATTTTTTAATGCTTGCATAGTATTTACTCCTTTAACGTCTATGTACTTAACATAGGGTCAATTCAGACACATTTCAAGTGATTAACTGCGTTTTAGTACAAACTCAACATCTGAATTTTGATCACGATCCATTAGTGCTTTCGCTACGGTAGAGGCATCTTCACCCTCATAAACCAACGCATAAAGACCATCAACTAAGGGCATATTCACCTGTAATTGATCAGCTTTTTCCTTCACCAAGGCAAGGGTGTTTACACCTTCAGCCACTTCTCCTAGCTCGGCTACAGCCTGCTCTAAACCTTTTCCTTGGCCTAACGCATAACCTACCCGGTAATTTCTACTCAAGGGAGACATACAGGTAACGATGAGGTCCCCAACCCCAGCTAGGCCCAAAAATGTCATTGGATTAGCGCCCATATGCACTGCTAGGCGGCTCATTTCAGCTAAACTGCGGGTTAATAACATGCTACGGGTATTTTCACCCATACCCAAAGCTGCACTCAGGCCGGCAGCAATGGCATAGATATTTTTGAGTGCACCACCCAACTCTGTGCCATAGCGATCATTGCTCGCATACACTCGAAAGAAGTGGCACTGTAATATGTCCTGCACTTGACGACGCAGCTCTTCATTATCACTAGCAATCACGGTACCCGTTAACTGTTTAGCAGCCACTTCTTTTGCTAAGTTTGGGCCACTGATCACACCCACTGGATTGTTAGGAAAATAGACTTCAAGCACCTGGCTCATTAATAAAAAAGTATCAGGCTCAATACCCTTTGCTGTTGTAACTAGGTATTGCTGTGGGTTGATGAAGCCTTTAGCTTGCTCCAAAACCCCTCTAAAGGCTTGACTGGGCACGGAGAATAAAACTGTGTCTGCATCACTAATACAGGCACTAAGGTCAGTCATTATTTCAAGGTTCTGGTGTAATTCTAGCCCGGGTACATAGCGAGAGTTAATCCGTGTGTTACGCATTTCTTGGGCCAACGTTTCGTCACGTAGCCACAGCCTAACAGGAAATCCATTGTGAGCGACAATATTGGCTAATACAGTGCCAAAGCTGCCGCCACCAATGACTGCAACTGCGTGTTTAAAGTTCATTGCGACACCTATTAAACTAGCAGTTCGCTAGGGGTCGGCTCGCAGTCTAAACGTTTTCCCAACATCTGTTCTAGGTCAGGCATTATGAAGGCATCATCTTCTGAGGCAAAGCTAATTGAAATCCCAGAAGCTCCCGCTCGGCCAGTGCGTCCTATACGGTGCACATAGTCTTCTATCTCTTCTGGCAAATCGTAGTTAAAAACATGAGTTACACCATCCACATGGATGCCTCGGCCTGCTACATCCGTAGCGACTAAAATAGGTGTATCACCACTGCGAAACCGCTCTAAGGTTTTAACCCGTTTGACTTGCGCAACTTCGCCCGACAAAAGAGCACTTTTAATGCCGTCTTTTTGCAACTTTTCAGCTAAATCACGGGTAATGTGACGCCGGTTAGCAAATACAATCGCACGCTCTACGCCCATTGTTTTTAAGCAATTTAGCAACACTTTATATTTATCAGCGCGGGCTACAGAAAAGAAACGCTGCTCTACAGTGGCAGAAGCTAGGTCGTCAGACTCAATTTCCACATGCACGGGCTCAAACGTCCATTGTTCTGCTAAGCGTAATATTTGTTCGCTAAAAGTAGCACTAAATAACAAAGTTTGGCGATCTTCTTTTTTTGGTGTTTGACGAATAATAGCCCGCACATCAGGGATAAAGCCCATACTCAACATCCGATCAGCTTCATCCAAGACGATCACTTCCACTTCACGCAGATTGACATGCCCTCGGCGACAAAAATCTAACAACCGACCCGGTGTCGCCACCATTATGTCAGTATGCTGCTTTTGTAGTTGCTTTTGCTGTACTTCAAAATCCATGCCACCAACAAGTTGCTGAACGTTGACATCACAAAAACGTGTAAGGTCCTCAGCATCACTGGCTATTTGCATTACCAACTCTCGGGTGGGAGCAACAATAAGCGCTCTTGGGGTACCTAATCGACGAGGACCTTCTATGGGAAAGTCTAAAAAATCAGTAATAATACTTAGTAAAAATGCAGCTGTTTTTCCTGAGCCAGTCTGTGCTTTCCCAGTAATATCTTTTCCAGCCAAAGATTCAGGCAAGGTTAATGCCTGTATTGGGCTACAGTATTCATACCCCAACGCCGCAATACCTTGCATCACTTGGTCGGGCAAATCTAAATCATGAAAGCGGGTTTTCCCATCCTCCTGTGGGACGATAAAATCGTCCAGCGACCAGTTTAGACCAGAGGCTTTTGAATCATTTGATTTCAAGGTGATTTTCCATTGAGAGGCGAGCACGCCTCGTTAAGATAAACTTCAACGAGGCAGTATAGAGAGTTTGAGACCATTACACAAAATACCTTTAATTAGCCTTAATCGTTCATTAACTAAACTGCCGATGATAAGGTGGTAACGCCTGTAAAAGCTGTTGGCCGTAGCGTTTACTTAAAATACGTTTGTCCAAAATAGTAATGCGGCCTTTATCTTCTTCTTTACGCAGCAAACGACCTGTGGCTTGCACCAGTCTAACACTTGCTTCTGGCACCGATAGTTCAGCAAAGCTATTACCACCAGACTTCTCAATCCACTCAGCAAGAGCTGATGGCACGGGGCGGTCTGGCACCGTAAATGGTAGCCGCGTTATTACAACGTGAGTTAGGTAATTGCCAGGTAGATCGATACCTTCAGCAAAACTGGCCAAGCCAAACAAAATACTGCCCTCTCCTTCATCGATACGTTGTTTGTGTTGGTCCAATAGGCGTTGCTTAGAAGATTCACCTTGCTGCAAAATTAAATCCTGCCATAGACCCTCCATACCCTCAAAAACCAACTGCATTACACGCCGTGAAGTAAACAACACTAAGCTGGCTTCAGCCTGATTTAACTGAGCTTTGAGCCCTACAATCAAATGATCCACAAACACGGCCTCTGGCCCTGGCTCAATCGCCTCTTTGGGCACACAGATCTGTGATTTAGAGAAATCAAAGGGGCTGGCAACCGCCAGCATCGTGCTACGTGGGTTTAAACCAGCATGGGTTACAATGCGGTCAAAGCGGCCCAAAGCAGTGAGGGTAGCAGATGTTAGCAAGGCTCCGAAACATCGTTGCCATAAGTTTTTTTGCAGGAGTTCAGCCGCCATTATAGGACTTGCTGACATCTCTAAATCCACACGCTCTGGTGTTTGCCAATACTGTAGCCACCGTGCCATGGGCACTTCATTCTCTTGGTCAACTTTAGCATAGGCTTGCCATAAACTTAGCTGTTGCTCAGCGTTTTGTTGTAATACCCCAAAGGCCGCAAGGTAGTTCTCCGCTTGGTCTTTAGGCAAACCGTTTTGATCACCTTTAACGACATCGTCCATCAAGGTGTGTAAGGCGCCTAAATCTCTTGCTAAGCGAGCACTGCTGAGGCCCATATCATGACTGATTTGAACTAGCTCGGCTGGCACGATCCCTTGTGAAAAACGATAATTTTCTTGCTGCTGGTAACCATCCTGGGGCCTAAATGCCGACTGGTCTAAAAATTGTTCAAGGCTAATTAGTTGCTGCTCAAGTTCTTGCAGATGGTCCTGTACCTGCCCACTGAGTTGGGCACCTTTACCACCCCCCTGCCATTCTTTTAAAAACTTTTTTAAGCCCGAGCGCGTTTGCCCGTACCAGCGGCTAAGTTGGCGAATACCTTGCTGGTGGGTGAACTGTTTTAGGGTTTTGTCCGCTAAATGATGACCTTCATCAAAAATATAAATAGTGTCTTCTGGTGCTGGCAAAATAGCACCCCCTCCTAAAGCCAGATCTGCTAAAACCAAGTCATGATTAGTAACAATGCAATCAGACTGTTCTAAACCATCTCTAGCTTTAAAAAATGGGCACTGACTAAAATGGCTACAGCGACGGTTAGTGCAGCCTTTGTGATCTGTCGTAATTGGCCGCCAATGATCCTCTGCCAAGGAGTCTTTCCAAGCATCACGGTCGCCATCCCATTGATTGCTGCCAAGTTGCACTACCATATCTTTGTACAAAGTTTGTTGTTGCGCGTCTAGCTTTAGGGCTAACTCATCCTCAAACAGCGCCTGGGTTGGGTCAATAGCGGCATTTTGTGACAAGGCTTGGTCTAACCTAGATACGCACAGGTATCTTCGCCGGCCTTTTGCTAATTGAAAATCAAAATCATAACCACCATGTTTTTTAAGGGCCGGCAGATCTTTTTGTACAATTTGTTCTTGTAGGGCGATAGTTGCTGTTGAAATGACTAATTTTTTGTCTAATGCTTTAGCTATAGGCAAGCAGGCAACCATATAGGCTAGGGTTTTTCCCGTACCTGTACCCGCTTCAACCAAGCACACCGGATTATCATCTCGGCGATGGCCATCAACATCCATATCGATTGACAAAAAATGATTAGCCACAGTCGCTATCATTTGTTTTTGACCCCAGCGAGGCTTCAGCTCTAGCTGCTTAATAAGCTGACGGTAAAGTTGTTGTATATCTTGTTTTACAGAAGCAGAATCAGACACGGAAGAGGCTCTTAGTTAGCATCGAATAATCGCTCATCAGGGTACACCATTTTAGCCTTAAAAGCTGACAGAAAAACCGCTAGGGAAAATAAAACTTGCCAGCGTCAATATTACTGGTATTATATACAGTAACTGTACAAACAACCAGCATATTCAGTATGTGTTAGAGGACGTAATATGATTAAGTTGACCCCACGCCAAGATCAAGTACTCGACTGTATTCGCAACTACATTAATGAAACAGGTTACCCACCGACTCGAGCAGAAATTGCTAAAGAACTGGGTTTCAAGTCACCTAATGCTGCAGAAGAACATATTAAAGCCCTAGCCCGTAAAGGTGCAATTGAGATCATTCCAGGTGCTTCTCGAGGTATACGAGTGCCCGATATGCATGAAGTAGACCTAGGCCTACCCATTATTGGCATGGTAGCTGCTGGTAGCCCACTGCTAGCGCAAGAACACATCAGCGACTATTGCGCAATTCCAGAAAATCTATTTTATCCGAAGGCAGACTACTTACTTAAAGTGAGCGGAATGTCGATGAAAGACATCGGTATTTATGATGGCGATTTATTAGCCGTGCATAAAACAGATCAAGCCAGAAATGGACAAGTTGTAGTGGCCCGCCTTAACGATGAGGTTACTGTAAAACGTTTTCAACGCAATGGTAACCACGTGCAACTGATTGCAGAAAATCCAGATTTTTCACCCATAGAAGTAGACCTTACGCACCAACACTTAAGCATTGAAGGATTAAGCGTCGGTGTCATACGCCGTGGTAACTAAACCAGAAGGAGAGCCAATATGATGCGACAACAACAGCAAAAAACTGAGACTAACATCGAAGGAATTTTAGCAGAACATCAGCTAGACCTTTGGGCTCAAGAAGAACACACGCCTGCGCAAGATCTTAGTAGCATCACAGAAATAATTATGCGCGGTGAGGCCTGGAACAATGTGCAGACATTGCTGCCATTGCTTGCACAACTCAGCCATGACCAACGTTGGTTAGCTTGGGTTGCACCGCCTAGGTTATTGCCTAAAGCCCAACTAAAGGCTGCTGGGTTTGACTTGGATAAAATCATCTTACTAAAACCTGATGCCCACCACGACACCATGAGCCTAGCCAAGCAAGCGTTAAAGAGCGGTACTTGCCACACTGTTATTAGCTGGTTTGGCTCCCTTGCCGAAAACCAACTTAACGATTTAGCCCAGGCTGCGGAGCTTGGTAACAGCCGAGCTTTTTTGATTAGGCACCAGTAAATAACGTCTAGAGAGTTATTTGTGTCTCAAAGAATCTTTTTAGTAAATTGTGGGTAATTTTTGCATCAGCACTGCCAGCAAGCTC
>DCAT01000020.1:0-347 GCA_002312935.1 Oceanospirillaceae bacterium UBA1126
GCCCGCTTCCGTGACGCTGGCCTGGCAGACAGTCATATTGTTGATACTCCGCACCCGTTAGTATGGATTGTACAAAAAGCTAAACCGGTAATGGTAGAAGCTATAGCACGCCAATATATCACTGGGTCTATGTGGCGGGCTTATGCTGGTGGCGAAAGACAATTCTGTGGTATTACTTTGCCAGAAGGCTTGCAACAGAACCAGTGTTTGCCAGAATTGCTCATCACTCCTTCTACAAAAGGTATTCTTAAGGGCATACCTAACGTGCCAGAGGCTGATGACGTTAATGTCAGTCGAGCAAATCTGGAAGCTAATTATGGCGCCTTTAATTTTGCTACTCCTGCCGA
>DCAT01000020.1:665-829 GCA_002312935.1 Oceanospirillaceae bacterium UBA1126
CTCCTGCCGATATTAACCGTTATGAAACCTTATTGCGCGATGGGTTCTCGGTCATTAGCCAAGATTTAGCAGCCCAAGACCAGGTGTTTGTTGATACCAAATTTGAGTTTGGCTATGTAACAGACGCCAACGGTGAGGAAAAGTTGATTTATATGGATGAAGTG
>DCAT01000020.1:1113-5121 GCA_002312935.1 Oceanospirillaceae bacterium UBA1126
ACCGATAAATGCGGTGTTGAGAAGTTGATTTATATGGATGAAGTGGGCACTCCAGATTCATCTAGAATCTGGGATGGTGCAGCTTTAAGGGCAGGTAAAGTTGTGGAGAAATCTAAAGAAGGATTCAGGCAGTTCTTGCTTAACCATTTTGATGATGCCGACATATTGCTTAATAAACAGCGCATGGTTGAACGTTCAGCCTTGGCAACCAACAATGCATTGCCTTTGCAAGCGATGCAAGATATATCAGATACCTATATTGGTATCGCAGAAAAAATTACAGGCCGCAAGCTAGATGTTAGCCAGCGACCTAAAGAAGAGATTATTACTGTGTTAGACCAAGAGTACGGTTTGATCCGCTAGGTGTTAATCTTTGATTTGCCTTACTACGATTGTTAGAGTAGCGCAGCAAATCACACATTAACCCATCAAATGCTGCAAGCTGTCTAGTGTGGCCTTACTCTTCGCGCTAAGGGGCATTATTGGCAAGCGGGTTTCTTCGCTACACAACCCCAATAACGATGCAGCATACTTCACGCCTGCTGGGCTGGGTTCGTTAAACATGGCCGCATGCAATGGTATGAGTTCATCGTGGATGCGCTTTGCCTCCTGATAGTCACCCTGAAGACAGGCTGTTTGCATCGCTGAACAGCGGCTAGGCGCAACATTGGCCGTAACAGAAATGCACCCATTACCGCCCACTGAATTATACGCAACAGCCGCTAAATCGTCACCAGACAGGTAAGAAAAATTATTGCCTAGTGCCATACGCTCTAAGCTAATACGCGAAATATCACCAGTAGCGTCTTTTACGCCCACTACATTGGGTAGGGCTGCAAGTTTAGCCATAGTCTGTGGCTCTATATCAACAATTGCCCGTGGTGGAATATTATAAATCACCATGGGAATGTCTACGCCGTTGGTGATGTACTCAAAGTGAGCATAAAGCCCATCTTGGTTAGGACGGTTGTAATAACCAGCGACACATAATACGGCATTTGCACCTAACTCTTTAGCGTGGCGCGCATAAGCTAAAGCTTCTACAGGGTTGTTAGAACCAGCCCCCGCAATAATGGGCACGCGGCCATTATTTTCTTCAACCACAATTTCTACCACTCTTTTGTGTTCTGTTTCTGACAAAGTGGGTGATTCACCTGTCGTTCCAACAGGGACCAAACCATGTGTGCCTTTATCTAACTGCCAGTTAACAATGCGGCGCAGAGCGGCCTCATCTAATTTGCCATTAATAAAAGGGGTAACTAATGCGACGTATGAACCACTAAACATTGAGGTGTCTCCTAAGACTGTATGCCTAATTTTAACCCTATGTTGGGGTATCAACAAGCCTGCATTAGGGCTTATTTGGTAACCGCTATACATTAACTAAAAAAGGTGACACTATATTGTTAACAATCTGCCGCTTAAAGGCAGCTTGTTGAACAAATTAAAATAATAATTAGAGATTTAATAATCTCAATAACAGAGAGAGTAAAATGACAAAATCAAATCCCTCCGTTTACAGCGATGCAAACGAAACCCCACCTATGAATGAAGCGCTGCCATTGGGGCTGCAACATGTTCTTGCGATGTTCGCCTCCAATGTAACACCTTCCATTATCGTTGCTGGAGCAGCTGGTTTGGCTTTTGGCGGTGCCGAACAGGTGTATCTAATTCAGATGGCAATGTTATTTGCAGGTATTGCTACCCTTTTTCAAACGGTTGGCCTTGGCCCCATTGGAGCTCGGTTGCCAATTATGCAAGGAACAAGTTTTGCCTTTGTTGGCGTACTTGCGGGTATCGCTGCAACTCAGGGCCTTAGTGTTGCCTTGACCTCTTGCATTATTGCAGGCTTGGTTCACTTCGCTCTGGGCTCAATTATTGTCAAAATTCGTAGTTGGTTCCCCCCTTTAGTTACAGGTTTGGTTATTTTGGCAATTGGTCTGTACCTTATTCCCGTTGGCATCAAATATGCTGCCGGTGGCGCCGCTGACTTTCAAATGGCGGCAGATAGTTTTGGGTCCTTAAAACATTGGTCTGTAGCGTTAACTGTTATCGTTGTGTCTTTGGTGGTTAAGTTTAAAACCAATGGCATCCTATCAAATGCGTCTATTTTAATTGGTCTTGTCGCTGGTTATGTTTTGGCTTACATGCTCGGAATGGTGTCATTTGGTGGTGTAGCAAATGCGAGCTGGATTACTGGCCTACAAGTTTTGCCCTTCGGCTTTGAATTTAACTTAGGCGCTGTTATCGGGGTGATTTTGGTGTCGATTGTGTCAGCAGTAGAAACTGTGGGCGATGTCTCAGCAACCACTAAAGCCGGTGCTGGCCGCGAAGCTACAGATGCTGAAATTTCTGGAGCGACTTATGCAGATGGTCTGGGTACAGCTGTTGCTGGTGTGTTTGGTGGTTTACCAAATACGTCGTTCAGCCAGAATGTTGGCATTGTAGGTATGACAGGTGTTATGAGCCGTCACGTAGTGACTATTGCTGGTGTAATAATGCTACTTTGTGGTCTGTTACCTAAGGTTGGTGCGACGATCGCTTCAATGCCTTTCCCTGTGCTGGGTGGTGGCGTGATTGTAATGTTTGGCATGGTTGCAGCGGCAGGGATGAATGTTTTGTCTGAGGTATCAATGAATCGGCGGAACATGATTATTATTGCAATATCACTGACGGTTGGTCTAGGTCTCAATTTGGTGCCAGGTGCTGTGCAACATTTGCCAGGTATTTGGAAAACCCTTGCCACATCAGCGGTTGCCCCAACGGCATTTCTTGCAATTGTATTGAATAAGATTCTGCCAGACGAGGCCTAAGCCACATACCAAAATAGTGCCTCAAATTATGTAAGGTGTTATTAACGTTAAGCATAGTCCGAGTCATCGGTGATCCTAAAGTGATCAATTTAAGCGTTGTTAAGGGTGGGTCTGAAGAAGGCTCACCTAAGCTTACTTAAGCGTAAAAGGGTAACTAAGGTTGCCCTTTTTTGACTCAAATTCAGGGGATTAGGTATTAATATGGGTGCAAAGGAAACTGTCGCTATTGATGAAGCTATTGTGGATGTCATTGTTAATGATGTCATGGAACAACGTATTAAACCTGGCACACGGTTGAGTGAAAAGTCTCTGTGCGAGCGCTTTGGTGTCAGCAGAATGTATGTAAGGAGAGCGCTACTAACCCTAGCCAACAAGGGTATTGTAGAGCTACAGGCAAATAAAGGGGCCAGTATTCGTAGGCCAACTTTGCAGCAAGCAGTTATCTTGTTTGAAGCTCGACGGGCCATTGAATCTATTATTATTAAAGGCGTAATAGAACAACGAAATGAAGCCGACATTGTTAAACTCAACACCCATATGAAGCTTGAAGAGCAAGCCTTTATTGCAAATGACCGCTATGAGTTGATTAGATTATCTGTTGAGTTTCATTTGCTCATTGCTAGTTTCCAAAATAATCATCTGCTCACAGGCTTTATGAAAACGCTTGTTACAGAGTCGAGCTTAATTACGGGGATGTATGGCCAGCACAGTTTTTCTGACTGCCCGCCCAGCGAACATCGGCATTTAGTAGATGCAATAAAAAGCCAAGATCAACAGTTAGCATTAGACTTGATGTTAGCGCATTTAAACCATATTGAAGCTGATTTGGCCATCAGCCCTGACCATGGGTTAGACATAAAAAACGTATCAGGAGGCGAATGATGTCACTTGAGTACACCTACATGGGCTCTCCGGTAGGGCAGTTGATGTTAGTTGGTGAGGGTGAGGTATTACATTACTTGAGCTTCCCAAGTGGCAAAATGTATTTCAAGCCTAAGCCCTATTGGGACTATCATGCAGCCGCATTTAAGCAAGCTCGACATCAAATAGATGCCTATTTTGCGGGTCAATTAAAAAAGTTTGATGTGGTTTTAGCACCCAGTGGCACAGAGTTTCAGATGCAGGTATTGGGTGCGCTTCAAAAAATACCCTTTGGACAAATGCGTAGTTACAAAGATATAGCACACGCCATTGG
>DCAT01000020.1:5519-24358 GCA_002312935.1 Oceanospirillaceae bacterium UBA1126
TGCCATCGCGTGGTAGGTGCTGATGGGAGTCTTACGGGGTTTGGCGGTGGTATCGATACCAAGGCCTTCCTGCTGCGCTTAGAAGGCGCAATACGATAGAGTTTTTACAAGTTCATACGCTAGCCCCCAGTTTGACTTAGCAGCACTTTATGTGATTTTCTGTCGGTAATACTTTCGTGGGCACAAAGGCGCCAGTGGGCTTATGGTGATTTATGGAAGAGATGCGGTTGTTTGGAGCGATGGCAATAAACCCTGGCTTAAACTTTTGATGCCACTGAATCATACTGCGCTAATGTCTTTTAAATTAGGTTTATTAGGTTTATTAGGTTTGGGCTGTTTAAAATATACGTAAACGCCTAACAGGGTTACAAAACTTCCTACCAGCTGCCAAAATGTAAGAATTTCACCGAGAAGAAGGTAGCCAAAAATAAAGGTGTAAATGGGTTGTAGTAATATAAAACCAGCCACGCGGCTCATTCCATGGCGATGAATTAACCCATACCAAAGACTGTAAGATAAAATGGAAGAACACAATACGACATAAAATAAGGTCATAATAGTGATGGTAGTGAACTGTGGCAAAATGGGTGTGGCATCTGCCTGAAATAGATAGGCTGAAAAACACAAGGGTGCAGTAATAATAGCAATCCAAAACTGAATTGAAAGCACTGATAACTGTTTTAATTTACGGATTTGAATGTTGCCAATGGCCCACATAAACGTGCTTAATATTATAATCAGCATACCCCATTGAAGGTCACTTTGCCCTGATAATAAGGTAGGGAGCATGGCGCCTAAGGTGGCTATAATAATGGCTAGAGTTTGCATGTGAGTAATGCGCTCGTTAAGAAATAAGTAACTTAATAAGGCAGAGAATGGCGCAGCTAATAAAAAGCAAACACTGGCAACCACGCCTGGAACAATAGAAAGACCCACAGCTAAGAGATAGAAGTGCCCGAGACCCATCACTAAAGCAATAGGTAATAGTGGTCGTAACTGAGCCCTGGATATTTTAACGAAGGGTAATAGCACTATAGCGAGTAATAAAAACCGTGCTGAGGTAAATAGTAATGGGTCCATATCAGTAAGGACAGCTTTCATGCCGACCATGTTAAAGCCCCATATGGCAGTCACTAAGATAGCAACTAAGGAAGGCTTTCCTAACCAATCAATGTGTTTCATGCCGGTTTATTTTATACCTAGTCCGTTGCAATAGTGCAGGCGTCATTATGCGTTAAATAACAGCCACAAAAAAGCCCTGTTCAACAGGGCTTTTTTAGTTCAGTTACGCTTAGAAAGTAAGGCTTAAGACCAAGGGAATGGGCTGCTAGACACAGGGTGTAACTTACCCTCTTCGTATCGGCCTAGGCGGAACGGCTCAAGCAAGCGGTTACTTTGGCCGGTGGCAATTTCATTCGCTACCAATTTACCTACACCCAACATCTTGTAGCCGTGGTTTGAATCAGCAATGAAGTAAGCATTACTGTGGAATACATCAAAGATTGGAAACGAATCTGGTGTGAAACAACCAATACCGCCACTTGGCTCATCTTTGAATTTAGCCATTTTGCCTTCAAAACGCTTTTGACAATGAGCCAAAGCAGAGACCCACATGTGTGCAAATTCTGGGCCTACGATAAACTCTGGTGAGTCTGCACCGTATGGATCAACAGCTACTTCATCTGGGTTGGTCATTACAGGGAAGGGCGCAGCACCCCCTTGAACTCCTCCAAAGTGAAAGTCTGGCTTGTAATAGATACCCCACATTTCATCAGTCACTAAGCTGCCATCTTCACATGAGTATAGTGGAGCGTTAGAGTCGACGTGGATAACAGGCGGCATGTTGCCATCGTTGTCTACCTGAAGCTTAGGATCAACACCCAAGGTTCCTTCCTGTAGCGACCAGTAGATCCACATTGGGATGTCAGTGTGAATAATGTCGTCTGCACCTTTAATGCTCACTGTCTTTGGCAATTCCAACATTTCCCAGAAACCCTTAGCCCATGGGCCAGCACCGATAACAACATAATCACAAGCAATGTTGCCTTGGTCTGTTTCTACGTGGGTCACACAGCCTTCGTTACGTGTGAATCCAGTTACCGTAACTCCGCTCATAATGCGAATGTTTTCGTTCTCTACCTTTTTAGCCAAGCCATACATTGCTTTGGTATTGTTAGCGTACCCACCTTTGGCTTCGTGCAATACCGAGGTGATGCCCTGTGCTTGCCAATCGTGGAAAATGCCTTTCATATATTTAGTACAATCAGCTTCACCTTCAATAAAAGTAGAAGGATAATCAATGGCTTTTTGCTGGTTGTAGATCGTGGCTACGTCTGCGTGCATTGATTCAGGACTGATCTGCATGTAACCCACGGGATGGTATGAATAGGCTTCCATGTCTGATTCCCAAACTTCTACAGAATGAGCCATTAATTCACGCATAGCAGGTTGGAAGTAGTTGTTACGAACTACACCACAAGCAATACCGGTCGCGCCAGCAGCAATGCCGTTCTTATCAAGGATAATAATATCGCGGCCATCGCCTTTGCCATTAGCTTTAAGTTCTAAAGCGAGGTGATAAGCAGTACTTAAACCATGAATGCCTGCACCTACAATGACATAGGGAGAAGAAGAAGGAAAGGCCATAAAGGACTCCGGTTGGGTTACGTTTATTGTTCAAGTTCTAAATATAATGCGCTTTCGTGTTTAAATAAAAACCACTTAAGACGACTTTTAATGAGACAAAACCGACAATAAAGACTAATCTAGTAAAAAAACGGCGTAACAGCCTTTGTTCTAAGTGGACCTATAATGCAAAGATTTGGCTTTTTTTTAGTCCCTGGGTTTTCCATGCTGTCATTGGCAGCAGCAGTGGAGCCATTGCGTATGGCCAATGCGCAAGCCAAGGATGGGCTTTATCAGTGGGAATTTTTAAGCTGGGATAGTTTACCTGTCAGTGCCAGTAATCAAATGGTGACTAACCCGACCATTAATTTAGATCAAGTAAAAACCCTTGATGTATTGTTGGTTGTAGCAGGCATTAATGTAGCTTCTTACGGCAATGACAAGTTCTTTTCTTGGTTGCGCCAAGCCTCACGTCAAGTCGACCTTTTGGGCTCTACATCCACTGGCTCTTTGTTGCTTGCAAAGGCAAAACTGTTACGCCACAAAACCTGCACCATTCATTGGGAGTATGTGGATAGTTTTCGTGAACAGTTCCCGGATGTGTGGATGAGTGGAGAACTGTATGAATTTGATGGCAGTTTATTTACCTGTTCAGGCGGTTCTGCTGGGCTGGATATGATGTTACAAATTATTGCTGACCAACACGGTTATGAACTAGCACTTTTAGTAGCAGAACAGTATATGCACCCCCATATTCGCCCGCCTCATCAAGACCAACGCATGCGTTTGCAGTCTAGGTTAAATATTAACAACCCAAGGTTGATTAAAGCCATTGACATTATGCGTCAAAATTTGGAAGTGCCCCTTACGTGCCAAGAGCTAGCCGATGCTTCTAATATGTCTGCACGGCAAATGGAACGCTTGTTTAAACAGCACTTGCAGCAAAGCCCAGGGCAGTATTATTTGCACTTGCGGCTAGAAAAAACTCAACAACTTTTACGTCAGTCAAGCTTATCGGTATTACAAATTGCCACAGCCTGCGGTTTTAGTTCTACGTCTTACCTTGCGCGGTGTTATCAAAAAAAGTATTCCTGTTCTCCAAGGCAGGAAAGGGCGCGTAATAGTAATCGATGATAGTTATTAAATGCCAAATTATAGAGTGTTTTCTGGCTAGTTTTAAGGCTATGAAAGCCGTATAATTATTATCGTAAAGCCACGTAATTTTTTTGTATTCAATTGTTTAGTTTACCCCATAGGAGTTCTATTTCTCATGTTTGAGTCGCTGCGCGCTGTGCCTGCTGATCCCATCCTTAACTTGTCAGTACTGTATCGCCAAGACACTAATCCCAATAAAGTCGATTTAGGGGTTGGGGTGTACAAAGATGAGAAGGGGCACACAGCTATTATGGAAGCAGTGTCTCGAGCGCAAGAGCGAATTCTATCTGAAGAAAACACTAAGGCGTATGTGGGTATAGCAGGATCTAAGCAGTTTTGTGATTTATTAGCTCAAGTAACTTTAGGCGCCGACCACAATGTATTAGCAGACAAACGGGTTGCTGTAGCGCAAACTCCGGGTGGTAGTGGTGCTTTAAGAGTGTTGGCGGAGTTCATTAATGTCGCTAAACCGGGTGCTACCGTTTGGGTAGGCAACCCAACCTGGGCTAACCATATTCCAATCATGCAGAGTGCGGGCCTAAAAATCAAACAATTCCCTTACTATGATCGCGCTTCAAAAGAGGTAGATTTTGATGGCATGTTGGCCACTTTAACGGCTGACACCCAAGCTGGCGACGTAGTGCTATTGCACGGTTGTTGCCACAATCCCTCTGGCGCTGATTTAACCTTGGAACAATGGCAAACCACAGCAGAGTTGGTAAAAGCCAAAGGCTTATTGCCTTTTGTGGACATTGCTTATCAGGGCCTAGGCGAAGGTATGGACGAAGACGCAGCAGGTTTGCGTTTAATGGCTAACTTAGTGCCAGAAATGGTGATTGCTAGCTCATGCTCTAAGAACTTTGGCTTGTACCGGGAGCGTACAGGCGCCGCTATGATTATATCTTCTAACGCAGAGCATGCTATTTTAACTCAAAGCCAAATGAACGGTGTTATTCGTGCTAACTACTCTATGCCACCTTCACACGGGGCTTTGGCCGCAGAAACTATTTTGGCAGACCCAAAGCTTAAGCAGATGTGGCGTGATGAGTTAAAAACCATGCGTAAACGTATCAAAGACCTGCGCAGCCAGTTAGTAGATGCGATTAAAGCTGAAGGTATAGAGCAAGACTTTAGCTTTATTGAACGTCAAAAAGGCATGTTTTCGTTTTTGGGCATCAGTGCAGAACAAGTCGATCAACTGGTGAACAAACATAGCGTTTATTTAGTGAGTTCTAGCCGAATTAATTTAGCTGGCCTTAATCAGCATAATATTGCTTATGTGGCTAAATCTATTGCTGCTGTGCTTTAAGTTTTGCAACCCAGTTGTTTGTTTGGACAGGGTCTAAAATGCCGAATATAGATTCTGTACACCGGGCAACGATAGGATGTGCCTGTGATGACTAAAGCTTACGAAGAGTTTGGTAAACAGCAGGGCAAGGCGGTGCTGTTTGCCCATGCTAATGGGTTCCCCCCCGGTACTTACAAGTCGCTATTAACTCAATTAGGCCAAGATTGTCGCATTTTAGCACCTCATCTGCGGCCGTTATGGCAAGACTTATCTGAGTTTCAAGCGAGTGCCAGCAATCGTGCTGTATGGCAGAGAATGGCGCAGGATCAAAACGACTTTATAGAGCGGCATAAGTTAGCTCCAGTCACCTACTTAGGTCATTCTATGGGTGCTAACATTGGTGTTTTGGCAGCGCAGTTAAAACCCCATTTATATCGCCAACTCATTCTTATAGAGCCCGTATTTCTAAGGCAAACCATTGCTCGTATTATTCGTTTTGGTCCTCAGGCATTAATTAATAAAGCGGCCATCGTGAGTAAGGCTCTGGGCCGCCCAGACCGTTGGGATAATTGTCAGCAAGCTTTCGATTTTCACCGCCCTAAACGAGTTTTTTTGGGCATTAGCGACGAGGTGTTGTGGCACTATATTAATGCCGCTGTGGTGCCCGACGGGCATGGTGTAAAACTCTTTTATAGCAAGTATTGGGAAGCTGCAATGTATGGCAGTGTGCCTAATATGTGGCCTTCCTTAAAGCGTAGTCGAGTACCCATATCTGTGTTGCGTGGTGAATCTTCAGATACGGTGGACAAGCTTGCTTGGAGGCGCTGGCAAGCGTTACCCCCATTTGTTGGTCTGCCAGAACACATTCGAGCGATTAACTTTGTTGGTTCTGGCCACCTTTTGCCACTAGAACAGCCACTAAAAGTCGCTAATCAGGTTATGCGGTGTATGCTTTAAGTGACCTATTTAAATCTCATTAACCGAAGGAGTTAACATGGCAGGAGTGAGTTTGCTAGCGTTGCTTGATGACATAGCCGCTTTATTAGATGATATTGCGGTGTTATCTAAAGTGGCTGCTAAAAATACAGCAGGGGTGCTGGGGGATGATCTAGCGGTTAATGCGGAACAGGTTTCTGGCGTTAGGGCCGAACGTGAACTCCCCGTAGTTTGGGCGGTGGCTAAAGGCTCTTTGATTAATAAAGTGATTCTTGTACCTGCAGCTTTACTGATGAGCTTATATGCGCCCTGGCTAATTACACCGGTATTAATGCTTGGTGGCACTTACTTGTGTTTTGAGGGTGCCGAAAAACTACACCAATGGATTGCCCATAAACCTAAAGAGTCTTCTCCGGAAGAACGAGTGAATCAGTTGAACTTGTCAAAGGCAGATCTACTGGCTTTAGAGAAGGATAAAATTAAAGGTGCTATCCGAACGGACTTTGTGCTTTCGGCTGAAATCGTAGTGATCATATTGGGTTCTGTTGCGGATACTAGTTTTACTAATCAAGTAATTATTGTTGCTGGGCTAGCTTTATTTTTTACTATAGCCGTATTTGGCCTTGTTGCTGCTATTGTGAAGATGGATGATGTAGGGCTCTACCTAGTTGAAGCTCAGGCAGCGGGGCGTAAAGGCTACCTGAGTGGATTGCTTGGCCGTGGTTTAGTTAATTCTGCCGCGCCACTGATGCGCACTTTATCTGTGGTGGGCACGGTTGCAATGTTTTTAGTAGGTGGTGGTATTTTAGTCCATGGTTGGTCTTGGCTTTATCAATGGGTTGAGCCCCTCACGAGTCTATGGGCCATGCTCGCTAATTTTACTGCAGGGTTGATAACAGGGCTCTTGGTATTAGGGCTTATTACTGTGATAAAAAAATTGCGCGCTCTAAGCTAACTGATGCCTTTAAGGCCCTTGCTTGCCGTTCAATTCCTTCAGTACACAGGACCATTGCAGCGGCGAAGTACGCCTGGAATAAAGCGTACATAGCTTCATCTACTGCACCGTAATGGCTCACGTAAGATTGCCTTAAACAACTGTGCCAATTGATCTGTGTGTATGCTTTCATCTCTATATTGTGCCAATCAATAGCAAAACTAAGATCGCTAGCGTTCTGGCTATCGACTCCTGTTACCCTAACATGCCCCCGGCGCATTGCTGGCAATTCTCCCGTGGCATAAGATTCATATTTAGCCAAATCAAATAGGGGATGACCTGAGCTAATGCCGGCGACAGATACTGGGTCTATCAGCACCATTTGTGTGGGCCAGTGCTTTAGTGAAGAAAACTTAGGTAGTAATATGTTTTCTAAAAACAAATCACCGTGAAGCCTCACTTGGGGTTGGCCATCGATGGCCTGTAATAATTGGGTTTCACATGCAAGGCGACTAATATTTTTAGAAAGAGGGCAACATTCGTGGTTGTTAATGTTGAGGCTGTCTTGTGTTAAGCAGGCCAGTTCCGTTGATGAGGCCATAGCCTCTGCAGCCTGTTTTAAGGTGTCTAAAACATTAGAAGACAAGACGCAGGCTGCGTTTGATGGCGTATGTAACTGCCCAAACACCCGTTTGCCTAGATGCGTCTGAAACTGATCTGCCTGCTGCTGGTTAAATACCTTAGCTCGCGAAATTTGACCTACATCGACACATTCTTTGTGATAAGCCATGTCATAACCTGGCGCAGGTTGCTCCCAAGATGCAATGAGCCGAGGGAATAAATCAATGAGATGAGGCTCTAAATCTTGTAAGTACTGAGCCTCGGCGCGAAGGTTATCCATACCCCACGGGCCAGCTGATTGGTGCCCTTTAGATTGTTTACGTACCCTTTGTGTACCATCGACCATACTGATGATTTCTGTGCGATCCCAGTAGCCATCCCTTAAAAGAGTATCTACAGTGGCAAGATTTGGACGTGTACTGGTGACCATGGAGTACCTCAGTGGTTGAACTGTAATTCGCTTAAACGCTTGTAAAGGGGAGACGTAACAATTAAATCTTCATGTTTACCTTGTGCCTCTAGTTTACCTTCGTTGAACACCATAATGCGATCAGCGTGCATCACGGTCGCTAACCTATGAGCAATGATGAGAGTAGTGCGGCCTCGCATTAACTCTTGCAGTGCTGCTTGAACCTTGTGTTCGCTGTTTGCGTCTAAGGCGCTGGTTGCTTCATCTAATAATAATATCGATGGGTTCTTCAGCATGGCACGGGCAATGGCTATACGCTGTCTTTGACCACCAGATAGCCGAACACCTTGCTCGCCCAAATAGCTACCATAACCTTCTGGTAAACGATCAATAAACTCGTCTGCATACGCTTTTTGAGCAACCTGTTCTATTTGTTTTTGCGTAGCGCTAGGATCACCATAGCGAATGTTATGTGCAACATCTGCACTGAACAACGTGGGTTGCTGTGGAACTAAACCTAAATGTCCTCGGAGATCTTGTGGGTTGAGTTGTTTAATATTGTGACCAGCGACTTTAATATGGCCTTTCTTAGGGTCATAAAAACGTTGTAACAACTCAAACAATGTGCTTTTTCCAGCACCAGAGGGCCCAACAATAGCTACTGTTTCACCGGCAGCAACACTAAATGTAATATTTTCTAGAGCAGTTTGGTCTAAACGAGATGGGTAGCTAAAGCTTACACCTTCAAAAGTCAGTGCCAAAGGGCCATTAGCTAATGCTACAGGCACTTCTGGCGAACTGATTTCTGCTTCTTCAGAGAGTAATTCTAACAGGCGCTCTGTGGCACCTGCAGCGCGCTGTAACTCTCCATATACTTCCGATATGGTGGCTACTGCCATAGCCACCATGAGGGCGTAAAAAACAAATGCTGCAAGCTCACCAGAACTGATGTGGCCGCTCGCAACATCCTGAGCACCCACCCAAATCATGCTGGAAAGGCCTGTAAAGACCAACGTCATGGCCACCACGATAAGAATAGAACGTTGTAAAATACGTTTTTTGGCAACGTTAAATGCTTTTTCTACTTCTATGCCAAACGCTGTAGTTTCTTCTGCTTCACGGGTAAAGCTTTGTACTACTTTAATATTTTGAACAATTTCGCCAGCATAAGTACCTATGTCAGCTACTCTATCTTGGCTTAACCGAGAAAGCTTCCGCACTCTGCGTCCATAAAGAATCATTGGGAAGATGATTAATGGAACGCTGGCAAGAACGATTAACGCTAACTTAGGGTTGGTAATAAGCATCATTACTAAACCACCAACAAAGGTTAAGCTGCTGCGAAGGGCCATAGAAATTGAAGAGCCAATAATTGACTGCAGTAACGTGGTGTCAGTCGTGAGTCGAGCATTAATTTCTCCACTACGATTAACCTCAAAATAATAGGGATCTAGGGTTAACAAGTGATTAAATACCGCTAAACGCACGTCGTTGCTTACCCGCTCGCCTAACCATGACACTAGATAAAAGCGAGTAAAAGTGCCAGCTGCCATCAATAAGGTAATTACTGCCAGCACTAGCATGGCTTGGTTTAATCGGCTGGGATCAGCTGAGTCAAACCCTTGATCGATTAAGAGACGAATACCTTGCCCCAGAGCAAGAGAAACTCCAGCCGTCAAAATTAAAGCTAAAGCCGCACCAAACACCATTTTCTTGTAGGGTGTAATGAAGGGCAGTAGCCTCATTAATAATCGTAAATCTTGCTGCTTGTGTGGTGTTTGAGTGGGGTTGTCAGTAGTCATTTTATGCTCAAAAAGTTTACGCCTGAGTACCTATGTGTGGGCAGACTGTCTGTTTACAATTGTGCTAGGTAAATGCTGGGGAAATGGTTAACCAGACCCATGGTTAATTTTATCATCGATAAGCTATACTGCGGTTTAATTCTGTCAAGTTAGTTACTTATAATGCACCTCTCACTGTTAAATTTAGGCAAGGCTCGCAGCCCAATTGGGCTGCTTAAGCTTATGACTTTTGCCATGCCATTTAGTTTTGGTGTGTGGATGGCGTTGTTCAATAATTTTGCTATAGAGCAAGGAGGGTTGAATGGTGCCCATATTGGTGTGTTGCAATCTTGGCGTGAAGTGCCTGGTTTTTTAGCTTTTGGTGCGGTATTTTTACTCGTCATCATTGCCGAACAACGCTTAGCAATATGGTCCTTAATAATGCTTGGTGTCGGTACTGCCTTGACAGGATGGTTGCCAAGTTTTAGTGGGTTATTAGTGACGACCATGTTGATGTCTGTTGGATTTCATTATTACGAAACGATGAAGCAGTCATTAGCTTTGCAGTGGTTTAGTAAGGAAGAGGCACCAGTTGAGTTAGGGCGCTTAATCTCAATTGGTGCAGCATCATCTTTACTAGCTTATGGTTGGGTATGGGCTGCGTTGCAAGTGTTCCATCTGCCTGTAGCATGGGTATATGTTTTTGGTGGGGGCGTAACAATTACTGTAGCGCTTATCGCTTTAGTTGTGTTTCCTCAATATACATCTAAGGTGCCACAAACAAAGAAATTAATTTTACGTAAACGTTATAGTCTTTATTACGCTTTGGTTTTTATGGGTGGTGGCCGCCGACAAATATTCGTAGTATTTGCCGCATTGATGATGGTGGAGCGTTTTGGTTTTGGTGCTGATGAAGTAGCATTAATGTTTTTAGTGAATGGCCTTTTAAGCATGTGGCTAGCACCAAAAATAGGGGGCTTAGTGGCCCGGTGGGGTGAAAAACGGGCCCTGACTGTCGAATATATTGGTTTAATACTTGTGTTCTTGGCTTATAGTGTTGTGGAGTGGGCGCCCTTAGCGGTGCTTTTATATTTACTAGACCATGTGTTGTTTGCTATGGCTATTGCACAAAAAACCTATTTTCAAAAAATCGCAGACCCTGCTGATATGGCGTCTACAGCAGGCGTTTCCTTTACCATTAATCATATAGCCGCTGTAGTGTTACCTGCGCTAATGGGGCTCTTGTGGTTAGTTTCACCTTCATGGGTATTTATATTGGGTGCTCTCATGGCTGCTATCTCACTAATGTTAGCTCGCTGGGTCCCCTCTAAACCCACTAGTGGCAAAGAATGGCAAAACCCTTTTAGTGCAAAACCAAGCTAAGTGAGTTGGGTATCTGGGTGGGCTTGCTGAAACGCACTTTGCTGGTTGCACCAGATTACTCGTTGATTAATGTTAGGGTAGGGTGTCATATCTAGTTTAAAGCGGTTGGCATTAAATACTTGTGGCACCAACAAGGTATCTAGTAAGTTAGCTTGGTTATTTTGTGTATTAGTATCAATGTAAGCCTCAATCGTAGTGAAGGCAAGTTTGATCCAGTGGTAATACCACTCCATTTTTTCGGTTTCATTGTGAGCCATGTCATCAACAAGGTAGCGCAGTACACGAAGGTTGTTGAGTGGGTGAATATCACAAGCGATTGTATAGGCCTGCGCTCGAAGTTGTGCTTTTTCCAGGGCGCCTTTAGGCAATAGTGGTTGCTGTGGGTAGGTTTCATCCAACCATTCTATAATGGCAATAGACTGGCTGATCACTTGGCCATCAACGCTTAAGCTAGGTACGAGCCCCTGTGGGTTTTTTGCTAAATATAAATCACTGTGTTGCTCCTGATTAAGCAAGTTAATTAGCACTTGTTTGTAGCGAATACCTTTTAAATTAAGTGCAATCCTCACCCGATAAGCCGCAGAAGATCGGGGGTAGTCGTATAAAATAATTTCTTTGCTCATTTCATTAGGCCATACTCATGGAGATAAAGGCTGATATCCTCTATGCTATCAGACATTGTTACTTATGCAACTAAATGACCTATCACTTATGCCTATAGACCCCTCTAACGTTAGTCTCAATCTTGACCGGTTTTTGCCATACCGATTAAACCGCTTAGCTCACAACGTGGGGGTTTCGCTTGCAACTATATACACTGATGCCTTTGGTATTAGTCGCTCTCAATGGCGGGTTATGGCGCTATTGGGCCAACATCAAAGGCTTACTGCAAAACAGATTTGTAACATGACTCATATGGATAAAGTAAAGGTGTCTCGTGCTGTAAACGGTTTGGTGAAATTGAATTATTTACAAACCACACCAGATAAAGCTGACAAGAGGGCTGTGTTACTAACCCATTCTGTAGAGGGAAAAGAGCTCTTTCAGGTCATGGTGCCGCAGGTCCAAGCTTGGGAAGAGGACTTTCTGAAAAAGTTGTCAGTACAAGAGATTAGCCAGTTAGCCACTATTATTGACAAGCTTGACCCGTCTAATGAGTATTAAATTTAACGCTGAAGAAAAAGCTGATTGAATAGGTCGATTACAGAATTATTGCGACACAGAATTAGACCAAAAACTAGGCAGCTTTGAAGCCAAATTTTAATGGATTTTATAAGCAAAACCATGGCGTCATTTTATTACAATCGTGGTCTCTACGATGCCCCAGCTCTATTACAGGAGCAATTAGAATATGTTGGAGAATTAATTTATCAGTTAGAAAAGACACCACCCAAAAATACTAGTTTGCCCAGTGGTGGCTAATGTCATTAAATAATGGGTCATGAATGTTTAATTTGTTTAGGTAAGATAACGTATTGTTAAAATAATCGATATTACTACCTCGGCCGCCATGGGCTTGGCCTATCATACTGGCACACTGAGCGGCGTCAAAATCAACGTATTGTTTGTGCTGCTTATCTGCAACAAAGGTAATGGCAGTCACCGTTCCAGTATCAGTAGTTACTTGGCACTTATGTGGCTGGTAAAACATGGTTACCATTTCTCGTAACCACAAGTGTTTAAAGTCTTCCTGTTTAGATGTTTTAGAAATACGAAATGCTACGCCTTCGCAATAGCCACCCTCTCGCAACGATAACACTAATCCAGGACACTCTTGAGTGCCTCGATGAACTGTAGACAATGAATTGAAGCCTCTTTGTAAACCGTCAACTTTTCCTTGCCGACTCTCCACCACCTGCATTTCTGGGTTCCACAATAAAGACCCATAAGCAAAAACCCATAATTCCTCAGGCAAAGGGTTCTTTGCTAGGTAGCAATCTAGGGCGTCTAGGATATGTTTTTTTGGGTAGGGTGCCATAACTCTTCCTGTATATAAAAAGCCTGCTTCAATAAAGAAGCAGGCTTTATGCTGTCATATCAAAGGCGTGTTGCCAAGCCTTGGTATTACTATAAATTTAATTCCTAGTAACGTCGCCTTTTGCTGCAAAGTCAGCAGCTTTTAATGGGCTACGGCTAGAGATATAGTCCTTGAGAACTTCGGCGTCTACAAACCCTGAGTTTACAAAGTTAGCGTGGTCTGACAAGCGAGGATAGCCATCGCCACCCGAAGCCATGTAAGCGTTAATTGCTAAGCGGTAGGTTTTATTTGGTTCAACAAGCTTACCTGCAACAGTTGCACTAATAATGCTATTGCCATTCATAGTAATTTCTACACCTGCAAACTGAGCAAAGGCGCCGCTGCCAGATTCTTTATTAGCGGCGATTTCAAGGTAAGGCATTAATTCAGCACCAGTTAAATCGACGTAAGCCACAGCGTTTGCAAAAGGCTGTACTTTAAGCACGTCTTTATAAGTGATGTTGCCCGCTGGCATATCGTCGCGGATACCACCAGAATTCATGATGCCTAAATCGGCCTGTACTCGCGCCATTTGCGCTAAGGCAATAAGGTTACCTAGGTTGGTTTCACTAGTACGAACTTGCTCACGAGCTCCAACAAATACCTCGTCAGCATTGCCAATAACCTGCATTAGCTGCTCTTGGCCTTTGTTCTGATAAGGCTCTAGCATCGCTTTAAGGGTTTCATCAGCTACGATTTCTTTATCAACAAAGACTCTTACCTTTTCACCATCGATGACTACTTTCTTCTTTAGGTTAACTGGGATCAACTGATAGTTAATTACAGAAATCTCACCATTACGTACTTGTAGATCTAAACGGCCTACGTACTTCCCCCATTCCTTAGCTTGTATGATTAATGTATCGTTTTGTACATCGGGGCTAAAGGTTGCGGTTTGACTGTGGCCGCCAACAATTACATCTAGGCCATCTACGGCCTTGGCTAAGGTTACATCACCGGGAGCGTTACCTCCGTTTTGACCAAAGCGGTAGTGGCCCATGTGGGTAACTGCGATGACTAAGTCGCTGTTAGCAGCTAATTCAGGAATAATTTTTTTCGCCACCTCAACCGGTGATTGAATTTCTAGGCCACCTAAGAACTCAGGATTACCAATACGCACAGTATCTTGCGTAGTGAAGCCGACCACAGCGACCTTAAGGCCGTCTAAGTTAAACATTTCGTGACTCTTAAACAGAGGCATGCCAGTGTCTTTGTTTAATATGTTAGCTGACAAAAACGGGAAACGCGCCCAATCATGTTGTTGGCGTAACACAGAAATTGGATTATCGAACTCGTGGTTACCAAGAGCCATTGCATCGTAGGACATGTAGTTCATGCCCTTAAAATCTGGTTCTGCATCTTGTAGATCAGATTCTGGCACGCCAGTATTTATATCGCCACCCGATAAAAGTAAAGTATGGCCGCCGTTATCAGCTACTTCGTCACGAATGCCTTGAATTAAAGCAGCACGAGCAGCCATTCCATATTCGCCGTTGCGGTTGGGCCAAAAGCGACCGTGGTTATCATTAGTATGCAATATAGTTAAATTATAGGTCTGGTCAGTGGTGGAAGCTAAAGCATTTTGACTAGCAAAAGCCAAACCTGCAATACAGCTTAACACCACACCACGCTTGATAGAATTGATCATAAGGTTCTCAATTTTTTATTAGAATAATCTCTGTTAAACATTAACAGAACGCCATGGACTTAATTAATTTTACAAGGAATGAAACAAAACACAATGCGTTATAGTGGATTTTATTAAACTAAAGTCGAGTATGGTTGTTAACCCTACTTGCAGTTTATGTGGGGGCCGCAAAGTAAAATAATTACCATGTTAATGGTCGTCTCACTATGCAAATGCCTTACTTATCGGCTTATATGCGCTTTTATTAGTGAGATATTTCCTTTATTTAACCCTCTATAGGTACACTCATGCCTGTCTTGGTTCGACTCATAACTACTGAAGTTCGAAAACGTTTAACGTTGTTATCCTCAAAAAATAAACGATGGGTAAGCCTTTCAAAATCGTCTACATCTTTACCTAACACAACCATAGCGAAATCTGCTTCACCTGTTATGTAGTAACACTGTTGAACCTGAGGTTCTGCCATTACTTTCTTACGAAATGAATCCAATTGGTAGGATTTCTCCTGCTCCATTTCAACGGAAATTAGAAATGTCATACTGTAGCCTGCAGCCTCTTGAGAAATTAAGGCGGTTTCTCGCTCGATAATTCCAGTGGAGCGAAAGTGTTTTATTCGTCTTTGAACCGTTGCTACTGACAATCCTGTTTCAGACGCAATAGACTCCAGTTTTTCTCGTGAATTTTCTTGTAACAAATGGAGTATTTTTCGATCACTATGGTCCAAGCTTTTCATTTAATTCCCTTCAACTCAATGTTTGCAAACTCAAGCATAAAGCAGTGTGTTGCTTTAGTTACCTCATATTAAAGCATGGTTTAGATAAATTTAATCACATGTGGGCGATATATTGATCAATATAAGCCGACTGATACTGATATCATTATTGGCTATGCTTCCTGATAATTTTGGTCACTCACAAGTAAAATCATCCTCAAAGATTTGTTTCATGTATGAAAAATAACATTCTAGTTAAAAAAACTGTGGACAATATTGACTAAGATTGACACCCACCTAGGCAGAATATTACTTGTTAAAAAACCTAAGCGTGTGACAGTATAGTTGCTCAGATATCAGCCTAATGATCCTTATGTCCTTAACTTTAAATACTACTTTTGTTCGTCTAATGCCTTGGATTTTTGTCTGGGTATGGAGTACTGGGTTTTTAGTGGCCAAACTAGGTAAATCCTATGCTGAGCCTTTTACTTTACTCAGCTATCGTTTTGCCTTCGCCCTTGTGGCGCTGTGGGTAATCACTAAATTATTTAATAGTCGGTGGCCCTCAACATGGCGATTAGCCGCGCATTGTATGGTGGTCGGGTTGTTGCTGCACGGAGTCTATTTGGGTGGCATTTTTAAAGCCATCTCCTTAGGTATGCCGGCGGGATTAAGTGCCATGGTAATTGGCTTACAGCCCCTAACTATGGCCTTATTTGCGGGGCTTATGCTAGGGGAACGGGTATCCAAACGCCAGTGGCTGGGGTTGGTTATGGGTTTGGCTGGGCTCTACCTTGTGTTGGGAGAGCAGTTTGCCTTAGACGCAAGTACCATTTTTGATGGCTTTTCTGGCTGGTCCCCAATACTGGCAGGTGCGGCACTGTTGGCAATTTCTTTTGGTACGCTCTATCAAAAGAAATATTGTCATGGGGTAGACCACCTAACTTCTATCTGGTGGCAGTACGCTGCCGCCATGCTATTTAGCTTGATTATTGCCCTGACTTTTGAAACACGTATTGTCGATTGGCAATGGCAGTTTATTGTTAGCTTGTCTTGGCAGGTTTTAGCCTTGTCTATTGGTGCAGTGTTATTACTGATGATTATGATGCGTCAAGGTGCTGCAGCAAAAGTGGGTAGCCTGTTTTATTTGGTGCCACCAGCAGTGGCAATACAGGCGTGGTTTTTATTTGGCGAAGCTATGGGCCCACAGGGTTTGTTAGGTATTGCTTTAATTGCTGCTGGCGTGGCTCAAGCTATGTGGCCAAGCCGCAACTAATTATAAAATTAAATATTTCTTGGAGTTTTTTACATGACATCATCAACTGCCGTTTTATCGGGCCGGTTAAATTTTTTTCAAAATCCTAAAGCTGATGCTAATTTAGTTTACGGCCCCCAGCGCCAAGCTATGTTGAGTGTGGCTAAAGGGGAGCAGGCATTAGAAATGATTTCAACTTGGCCTAATTACCAAGTTACAGACTTACATCTACTTACTAGTATGGCTGAGCAGGCTAATATACGCCAAATTTATTATAAAGATGAAAGTACTCGGTTTGGTCTAAAGAGTTTTAAAGCCTTAGGTGGTGCATATGCCGTGACCCAATTCCTACAACAGCATTTAGGCCAATTAAATGGTGAAAAACCAACCATGGAGCAGCTTTTATCTGGGCAATACAAAGAACAACTAAAAGATGTAGTCGTTAGTTGTGCAACTGACGGCAATCATGGTCGGTCTGTAGCTTGGGGCGCACAAATGTTTGGTTGCCAGTGTATTATTTATATCCATCGTGATGTTTCTGCTGGCCGTCAAGCAGCGATGGAGGCCTATGCTGCTCGGGTGATTCGTATTAAGGGCAATTATGATGAGTCTGTGCGACAAGCCGCGATAGATGCAGAGCAGTATGGCCGTTCGATTATTTCTGATACTAGCTACGAAGGCTATACAGAAGTGCCAGCCAATGTAGCCCTGGGCTATACGGTAATGTTGTCTGAAGCAGTAGAACAATTAAATGGTGTCATACCAACCCACGTTTTTATCCAAGCTGGGGTTGGTGGTTTAGCAGCAGCTGTTTGTGGCTACTTTTGGGACTTATGGGCAGAACAACGCCCTCGGTTTGTTGTGGTAGAACCTGAGGCTGCAAACTGTTTGCAAGAAAGTGCCAAGGCGGGTGAGTTAAAAGTAGTGGAAGGCGATTTAGAGACATTAATGGCAGGGTTGGCGTGTGGAGAAGTCTCTCATATCGCTTGGGATATATTAGATCAAGGAGCGGACGACTTTATCACCTTGAGTGAAGATGCCGTGGCTCCATGTATGCAAGCCTTGGAACAAAACAACCCAAGTATTGAAGCTGGTGAATCTGCTGTTGCAGGCTTAGCAGCGTGTATTATTGGTGGGCAACACCCGCAATGGCGAGCAGCTTTAGGGCTTACCGAACAAAGCACAGTGTTGGTGTTAGGTACAGAGGGGGCTACTGACCCTGAGCTTTATCAGCAATTAGTTTTTGGCGCTTAAAAACGTTTAAATAAACCAAGGTAAATACAATGACTCAATACCCATTAACAAAGGCACCACATCGACAGTTCTCTTTAGTTGAGTTTGAGCATCGCATGGCGCGTGCACAAGCTATGATGCGAAAACTTAATTTAGATGGTGTATTGCTGACAACTGAAACTAATGTACGCTATTTTTCTGGGTATTTTACCCAGTTTTGGCAAAGCCCTACGCGGCCTTGGTTTTTAATCTTACCTGCAGTTGGCAAACCTATTGCTGTGATACCTACCATTGGTGTTGTGGGCATGAGCAACACTTGGGTAGATGATGTGCGAGCCTGGCCCTCGCCATTTCCAGAAGATGATGGGGTAAGCCTGCTCAGCCAAACATTAGCTGAGTTACCTAAGCGTTTTGGCCGTTTAGGTATGACCCTTGGGCGAGAAACACATTTGCGCATGCCTCAGCAGCAAGTTCAGTCTTTGTATGCATCAAGTCATTTTGAATTGGTTGATGTGAGTCATAAAATATTGCACTTGCGTAGCATTAAATCTACTGCTGAAATTAATCGAGTTGCTCACATATGTAATGTCACTTCTAAAGCCTTTAGCCAATTACCTAGTTTCGCCAAGGTAGGCATGACTGAACGTGATGTGGTGGCAGAATTTAGAATGGAACTGCTACGCCAAGGGGCAGACCATTCTCCTTTTATTGTGTCGTCTTCTGGTGCAGATGGCTACGACGACATTATTATGGGACCAACGGATAGGGTGGTTGAAGAGGGTGATTTGTTGATCATTGATACGGGTACTGTATGGCAAGGTTATTTTTGTGACTTTGATCGT
>DCAT01000020.1:24665-30879 GCA_002312935.1 Oceanospirillaceae bacterium UBA1126
ATTTTTGTGACTTTGATCGTAATTGGTGTTTTGGTAACTGTTCACAAGAAACAAAAGCTGCCTACGCTAATGTCTATGCAGCCACAGATGCTGGTTTTGCTGCAGCAAAACCAGGTAATACCACCAGCGATTTGTATCGTGCTATGTGGCCCATTATGCAGGCCGGTGGTGCCCTAGGAAATGATGTAGGACGCTTAGGTCATGGCCTTGGCTCCGACCTCACGGAATGGCCATCTAATACTGCAACTGATGAAACCCTTTTAGAAGTGGGCATGATCATGACCTTAGAACCAGGTATGTCTTATTTAAATGGTGATGGAAAAGTGAAACAAATGGTTCACGAAGAAAATATTGTTATCACCGAAGAGGGTGCTCAATGGTTATCTTCCAGGGCTGCACCGCAACTGCCACTATTAGGTTAAATCTTTACTAGTTCTTTGACCCATGCGTCTACAAGATAGTTTGGCGGCGCATTTTTTTTATGAATGACTGCATAATCTGTAGTGTATCGAAAATGGCTAGTACACAAAGGTTTCATTTTGCCTTGCTGTATCCACTGGGTGGCATAGTGGGTAGGTAGGTAGCCGATAAAACAACCTGTCATAATAAGAAAGGCTACGCCCTCTCTATCCGTCGCAGTAGAGGTCGTTTTGAGTGCTTGATATTGCAGTTTAATGGCTGCTGTTTGAGCATAGGCAGGAGCCACTGCGTCATAATTTGGTACTAAAGAAATCACACCTTGTTGCTCTGCAATGTCAAATAATGGATGGTGGTGGCTACAATATAAATGAGACTCCTCTTCATAAAGGGGAATATACTCTAGTTCAGCAATTTTCCTTAGGCGGGGTATAGCGCCTACGTGTAAACGACCATCTAACACGGCTTTTTCAATTTCATTGGGCGGCATCATGCTAATATTTATACCGATATCGGTAGCCTGCAGCTTTAATTGACGAAGGGCATTGGTGATTTTCATGTGTGGCAGAGTCACTAGATTGTCAGCAATGCCGATGTTCATATCGCCTTTGAGCTGGTCGTGTAATGCATTGACTCGAATACGAAAGCCTTCAATAGAAGTAAATAACTGTAAAATGGCTTCATAAACCTGTTGCCCCGAATCTGTCACAGAGAAACCGGCTCGCCCACGCTGGCATAGGCGCAAGCCTAAACGAGTTTCTAAATCTCCCATTGCCATACTAATAGCAGCCCTACTGATATTGAGTTCAACTTCAGCCGCCGCGAAACCGCCAGCCTCAACAATGGCTTTATAGATTCGCAACAGGCGCAAATCAATATCTGACAAGCGATTTAAACCGAGGTGTGTAGACATATTGATTAGTTAATCATTTAGTTAAGTTAATGTAATTAACTTAATATTTAACTGTCCTAAGTGCAAGTCTAAACTATATTTATTATTACTAATGGAGTTTCGATATGAGTTTTGAATCATTGACTGGTGGTTTAAGTCGTGAAAAGCTTGAAGCCTACTGGATGCCGTATACGGCTAACCGTCAGTTTAAAGACAATCCACGCATGATCGTGTCGGCTGAACAAAGCCACTATATTACTGCTGACGGACGCCGCATCTATGATGGCCTTTCAGGTTTGTGGTGTTGTGGTTTTGGCCATAATAGGCCAGAAATTGCAGAAGCTGTGTATAAACAAATGAAAACCATGGACTATGCACCAGCATTTCAGCACGGTCATCCAAAGGCGTTTGAACTCGCAGATCGCTTGGCTAAGATGACTCCAGAAGGTTTGGATTATGTATTCTTTACTAACTCTGGTTCAGAATCTGCTGACACCTCATTAAAAATGGCTCGTGCCTACTGGCGTCAATGTGGTCAGCCAAGCAAAACCAAATTAATTGGTCGCAGCAAGGGTTACCATGGGGTAAATTTTGGTGGCATTAGTGTGGGTGGCATAGCCGCAAACCGTAAAATGTACGGCCCTGGTATAGATGCTGATCATTTGCCTCATACATTATTACCTCATAATGCCTTCAGTAAAGGCATGCCAGAGCATGGTATAGAGCTTGCAGATGAGTTATTAGAGCAAATTGCTTTGCATGACGCATCAAATATTGCGGCTGTTATTGTAGAACCCTTCGCGGGTTCAGCAGGGGTAGTTGTGCCACCAGAGGGTTATTTGCAGCGCTTGCGTAAAATCTGTGATGACCACAATATCCTGTTGATATTTGATGAAGTAATTACTGGCTTTGGCCGAGCCGGGGCAGCTTTTGGAGCTGATGCATTTGGTGTAATTCCTGATATTATGAACCTTGCCAAAGGCATTACTAACGGCTCTATTCCAATGGGTGCAGTGGTTGCAAAAAGTGAGATCTATCATACCTTTATGGATGCAGGTGGGCCTGACTATATGGTGGAATTCCCCCATGGTTATACCTATTCTGGACACCCCGTGGCATGTGCTGCAGGCTTAGCTGCCATGGACGTTTTCGAGAATGACCAGTTAGCCCAGCGTGCCGCAGACCTTTCACCACACTTTGAAGACGCTATCCATAGTTTAAAAGGCTTGAACTACATTAGCGACATTCGCAACTATGGTTTAGCTGGGGCGTTAACTATTGAAGCCTACCCAGGTGAGCCTGCCAGACGTCCTTACGAAATTGCTATGAAAGCGTGGGACCTTGGTTTTTATGTGCGCTATGGTGGTGATACTATACAGTTAGGGCCCAATTTTGTGAGTGAAAAAGAAGACATTACTCGTTTAGTTAATGCGCTAGGTGATGCCATCCAAAGTTTGGATTAACCTTTAGTTAGATATTTAGCCAATAGTGCTTGTGCTGTTGCAAGAGTACTATTGTCACAGAACACCAATCAAGTCCTTAATGAGGACAGTGAGGAAACAAAATGCAAGTTGTAGGACATTTTATTAACGGCGAAATGGTTGCCGATACTCAGCGCGTACAAGACGTATATAACCCAGCCACTGGTGAGGTTGTGCGTCAAGTGGCATTAGCCAGTAAAACGACTGTAGAAGAAGCTATTAGTGCAGCACAGGCAGCTTTTCCAGGGTGGAGAAATACGCCACCACAAAAACGTGCGCGGGTTATGTTTCGTTTTAAGCAGTTGCTTGAAGAAAATTCTGACAAAATTTGTGCAGCACTTACCAACGAACATGGCAAAGTTCTTGATGATGCTGCTGGTGAGCTCATCCGTGGCATTGAAGTAGTCGAATATGCGTGTGGCGCACCAACATTATTAAAAGGTGAGCACAGTAAAAATGTTGGGCCGGCAATTGATAGCTGGTCTGAATTTCAGCCCTTGGGAGTGGTTGCTGGAATTACGCCATTTAACTTCCCCGCTATGGTGCCTATGTGGATGTTCCCCATGGCCATAGCTTGTGGTAATACTTTCATACTTAAGCCTTCTGAGCGCGACCCAAGCGCACCTCTTCTTATTGGTCAGTTACTTAAAGAAGCCGGTTTGCCAGATGGGGTATTTAATATCGTTAACGGTGACAAGCTTGCTGTAGATACCATTCTTGAAGATTCTCGTGTTCAGGCCGTAAGCTTCGTAGGTTCTACGCCGATTGCCGAGTACATTTATGCTACGGGCACTGCTAATGGCAAACGTGTACAGGCCCTAGGCGGCGCTAAAAATCACGCTATCATTATGCCTGATGCAGATATGGATAATGCGGTAAATGCTCTAATGGGCGCGGCTTATGGCTCATGTGGCGAACGCTGCATGGCTATCTCTGTAGCTGTGTGCGTAGGTGATGCAGCTGCTGACGAACTGGTAGCCAAACTAAAGCCGCAAGTAGAAGCACTAAAAGTAGGCAATGGCACCGATATTAGCAACGAAATGGGCCCACTAATTACTGCAGCAGCTCAAGAGCGTGTACGTAGTCTAGTAGCGCAAGGTGTTGAGCAAGGAGCAGAGCTGGTTGTTGATGGCAGCGCATTAGTCGTTGATGGCCATGAAAATGGCTTTTTTGTAGGCGGTTGTTTATTCGACAAAGTCACCAAAGACATGGTGGTTTATCAAGAAGAAATCTTTGGCCCTGTATTATGTGTAGTACGTGTTGATACTATGCAAGAAGCTATGCAGCTAATTGATGACCATGAGTTTGGAAATGGTACCTGCCTATTCACCCGCGATGGCGAGGCAGCACGTTACTTCTCTGATAATATTAAAGTGGGCATGGTGGGTATCAATGTGCCTCTTCCTGTGCCAGTTGCTTATCATAGTTTTGGTGGTTGGAAACGGTCTTTATTTGGTGATCTAGGTGCTCATGGCCCTGATGCTATTCGTTTTTACACACGACGTAAAACAGTCACTCAGCGCTGGCCCTCCAGTGGCGTGCGTGATGGCAAGCAATTTGCCTTTCCTTCTTAATATAAAGGATTAATGAGTACTTAAAAAGCCTGGCATCTGCTGGGCTTTTTTGTGGCCAATTTTACTCAAGGTGGCTTTATTTACCTTTATGGCTTAAGTTTTGTACGGCTTTACTTTAAAATCATATGCTAGTCACTATTACATAAAGGCAATTTAAGTCATGGGTTTATTATCGAGTATTAAAGAATTTCTATTCCGACCTGCCGAAGAGGGCGCTGACAGTAAAGGCGCCAAAACGAGTCAGCATAATGAACACAGTGGGTTTAGCATTGAAACCCAGCCGCTAAAAGAAGGGGGGAGTTTTCGGGTACAGGGGTGGATTCGTAAAGATGGTAAAGAACACCACTTTATCCGTGCCGACCAGTCCCACAGTATTGAAGGCGGCCATGAGTTAAGTTTATTCAAAGCCAAACAATGTATCGATCAGCTTGGTGATAACCTGTTTAAGTGACACCGCCTAACACGGCATTAAATGGCTTTTAATGAGGGTTTAGCTCATCATTATTTTACTGTGACTATATCGTATTCACCTTCCTCGGCTACTGCTGTCTTTATAGACTAAACGCCTGTCAGAGATGAGTATTGAGCCTTGCTCAATGCCGCTAAGCACTGCCAATCCATAGGGTTGCCAGTGCTTTTATAGCGTGAGATTGATTATGACCTAGGTTTTCACGTTTAGCTCTAGTACAGGCTTGCCCGTGGCAATAGCACTAATTTTTGCTTCTACAAATAATTCGCCATCCAGTTCTGAAATCACATGTTTATTATCTTGCCGAATAATAATATCTACGTCGCCAGCTCCTGCAGATTTAGCCAAGGTGTGGGCTTGTCGTTTAACAATAGCTTCAGCTTGACTAACTGCGTCTGCTAAATCTGTAGAGTCAAATGGGGTTGCACCGTTGAAGACACGAAAAATACCTTGAGTGGGTTGAGTAATAATAATTTCTGAACGCTGTACTACGCTGCCCATAACTGCACCAACGGCGTTTGCTACATGGCCGTATTGGGGCAATATTAGGTCTAAGCTAAGACTCTTGGCCGCTTTTGGATAATAGGTTGCTGCTGGCGCACCCACTGCAACAAGTGGATGGCTTTTGCCGAAGTTAATACCGAATAAGGCATTGTTATCATCTTTATTGCCATTTTTAAGGATAAGTTTGCCCATTAATGCTGCCAAGTTTTTAGAGCGTGCTTCATTCAGCAGGTTTTCTTGGTGCAGGCCTGCTTCTAACAAGGTTTGACAGATGGCGTCATTCATCAAAGTAAACACCCTTTGTGCAGGTTCTTGTGCATTGCCTTTTTCCCAAGAACCGAAACCATAAAGGTAGCGCATTTGGCGTGCCCAAATTTGCGCTGCAAGCTTTGCGCCCTCAACACTCCAGTGGCTGCTGTTGCCCAGCACGTGGGCAGCGTCTGACGGTGTAAAACCAGAATAGATCACCATGCCTTTGCGTTCTAAGCGGGCCATAGCTTTAGCTAAATCTTGGTTGTTAAACACCAAGGTTTCCATCTCTGCTGGCTCATGCTCCAGCATTTCCCATGCTTGGTGTTCAATAGGAGTAAACTGGTTGATGAGCGCTTGGTTGCGCTCTAAGCGCGTAACAAAACGGTTATGCCTTGGAGTAGGGGTGTCATCCAAGTGGGCCTGTAGGCGCTTTAAAACTGTGGGATATTGGTGAGCTAACAAACTTAATGGCACTACGCGCCTTGGGCCTAAAGCCACACTACCCGCGTGAAAACGTACTTCACTGTCGCCACCTAAGCCTATAGAGTAAACCTTTACGGTTTCTACCATAGGTTGCCAATCGCCTACGCGGGCGCCCTCACTAGCCAGTTCAGGCTGTCCATTG
>DCAT01000103.1:0-8568 GCA_002312935.1 Oceanospirillaceae bacterium UBA1126
CTTCTCTCATGCCGCCATGTGATGCCATGTTGATTTCCTTTTGATAAACCTGTCATGTGTATTTTATCACATTAGGTCATTAGCATACATGAGCAGCCTCGCCCTTACTTCATGCTTTAGGCGTCAGCCTTGCCCACTTCACACCTGCTCTAACATCGATTCAGCACCTTATAGCCATACTGTAAGCTCAGTTCGCTCATACAGCACTAGATTGCTACCAATGCTTACTAGCGCTGCTTAGAAAATGCTGTAAGGCTTAAAATCAGAATTTTTTCTATATCTTTCTAGTTCTTATGAGGCTAGGGTTCCTATTCGTTTTTAACCTTCACAATCAGTGGCTGTTTAATCTGTGATGATTTATATCTGACAGCTATTAATACGTTAAGGTGTTTGGCCAAGGGCAGAGCATTTTTCAATTGACATATCTACCAAAAAAACCTACTGACATAGCTAAACCACTATAAAATCTCTAGCTGTCGCATGGCGGTAATTATACGAACTGTTAAACCAAGGACCATTATAGTGAAAAAGCTACTCATAACACTTTTGGTATTAATGCAGGCTTCTCCCTCTTTAGCCCTTTCTCCAAAAACAGAGCTTAGGCTTCTGATGGCAGAGCAAGCATCAAAATTGTGCATAACTAAATCGACAACTATGTCCTTAGCTAGTGTTCAGATTTCTTCTATTCAAGTGGCAAAAGATGGTTCAGGCTGGGTTAAAGGTGGATTGAAATCTGCACGAGCCTCAGATACTTTTTTATCTTAATTTTATAACCAAAGAATTTTCTTGCTCAAAAGGATACTGGGAGGATAGCTGGGACAAACTACGAAAGAACAGGAACCCCTCATGGATCGGCTATAGTCAAGATTTATCTCGTGAGTTATCAGGTAAGCGGAATGACCGCGCAAAGCCGAAAAGTTCTGGTTCAGGTGGCAAACCAAACGTCAAAGGTTTACCAGCAGTAAGCGAAATTAATCCAGCACTTGCATTTGGTTTAAAAAACGAAAGATGGTTAGTAAAACTCTATAAAGAATATCAATCGACCGAAGGCTATAAAGCCCTTGCCATTGCATCGTCTAGAGTAAAGTATATTGATGCTGCAGGTTGGGCCGGTGACAAGACTAACGCCAAATATGCTAGGGAGATGGCCTTACACTGGTGTCAGCAGCGTAATGAGAGTAGCACCCCATGTAAAGTTATTGATGAGCAAGGTATGGAGTAGTTCTTTGAGGACCTGATCATTTAACAAGTCATTGCCTAAAATGCAGCGATACGGATTGTTGAAGTTAAACGTATGTTGGCTTTTTTGTGCTTTTTAAGTGAAAAGTATTGTTCGAGCAGAGCTAACCTCCACGCCTAAGCACTAATCAAAATTTAAACATCACCTGACTGCCAGAGTAGTTATTAGCACCCAAGCTGCCATAGCCCTTACCTCGCTCCTTGGCCAAGTATAAACATCTGTAAAATGCTTCCGCAAATTCATCGCCATTACCACTTTGTACTTTATAAAAGAAGTTCTTTATCAACACTATTGCCTACACAGACTTATAGGTATGGCTATTAATATGCAAAGCCGCAGACGCAGATACTTTCTCTCTCACTCTTTTTATCAGACTCACTCCGAATAACTATTTTATGGTGTCAGGTGTTGAGAACACATGGCAGACAAGATGGGTTAACAGAGAATCGTATTTTAATTCTGCAAGAGTTTTACCTTGTACCATAGTTTAAGTGTGTATCTATTCATGATCATTCTCTCATCAGGGTTATCAAATTCTGCATAGTGTGTATGTATTCATGATAGTTCTCCTAATCGGTTATTAGATACTGCATGGTGGGGGCTGTGTGCCCAGCCCCCACCATGAGAGAGGGTAAACTCTTTATCCTTGGCCTTAGCATGCTTGCATTGGTTGTTTGATAAGGGTGTTACTACTTTTGGCATGTTGCTCCCCAGTGTTTTTATATCAGATAAGCTAATCAAAATATCAAACATCTAGCTTTTGGTGTTCAATTTTTGAACAAGTGCCCAAAGACACTTTTTTCTATGGCTATTTAATGATATTTTCGCATTCAACTTGAGCGTCTACAAATTCAAGAGACCTAGGTTTTTTAAAGGTATCCAGAGTTTTAATGTTCATCTATCGACGAGATAGCTGAACATTTATCTGGCTAAGGTGGGGTGGAGTGGCGTCCCAGAGAGGAGTCGAACCTCCGGCCTGCCGCTTAGGAGGCGGCTGCTCTATCCAGCTGAGCTACTGGGACATTGTGGCCGAGCAGTCTAACAGCTAGCGAATTTTATGGGTACCTGCATTGCCTTCAAATGATGTAAATAATCAGGTATTTACATAATATAAATAAATGCTAAAGATTGCGCTAATGTTAATCGTAATGATTTGCATTAAGATTAAACATTGTTTATGATATCGCGATCAATTTAATTCAACTTTAATCAGAGAAAACCCATGAACAAAACACTTCTTTCTGTAGTTGTTGCCGCTAGCGTAACCTTAACAGGCCAAGCTAATGCTGGTGCCCATGCAGAGGTTTATGCAGACTTCCCCATTACAGTAAAAAACTACTCTGGCAGTGAAACCCATTCTGAGGCTTATACTGGCCAGATAGCGCGCCATACTCTTCATAACTCAACTAAAAAGTTGGTTAGCAAAGGTGCTAGCTTAGAGCAGACGAAAGCCTATTTTAATGGTAAAGAGCCGGGTAGAGTTATTGTCGACCCGGTTTCAAAAGACGGCTTCCCAGTGCTACAAACACATGTAGATAAAATCTCAAAAGGCAAAAATCTTTCTGGAAAAGCCTATAAGGGCTTAATTTCTGGCATGCCTGGTGGGCTTACAGGTGCCGAGTTACTAGACGTGCTGCTAGAAAAAGCTGCAGCTACAGAAACAGGCTTTGACCCTTTAACTGGCTATGACTACACGCAGTTGGTTTCTAAATTCACTATGGGCGCTGTGTTTTACAATCAGGCAGTAGATAACTACTTAGATGAAAAGCTAGGTGCGGATGTGAATCCAAACAACAAGGCTTACAAAGAGGGCAAGGCCTATACAGGTAAGGAGCACGTATGGGACGAAGCCTTTGGTTATTTTGGCGCCCCAGCTCACACTATGACGTTAACTGCTGCAGAAGTTTACGGTATCGCTAAGCAAAAAGCAGACAGCTTTGACAAGGCGGACTACAATAACGACGGCAAGGTGTCATTAGTTACTGAGATGGCCTATGCGCATGCATACTACGCAGCCTCGTTTGATAAGGGCGGCAAAACTAAGTACCTTCATACGATTGTTCAGGCCTTTTTAGATGGTCGTAACCTAATATCTTCTGCTAATGGTGAAGCACTTACTGCTGGCCAACGCAGCGAATTGATGGGCTATGCAGGCATTATTAAAAGCCAATGGCAGCGTTTAATTGCCGAAGCTGTGTTTAAGTATGCAGGTTCTGTATACGGTGATATTGAAAAGCTAGAAACTATCATTGAAGCTAATGGTGATGCTGTGAAGGCTTATCGTAACTACGCCAAGCATTGGGGTGAGTTGAAAGGTTTCGCCTTAGCCTTGGAAGCCGGTGGTGTAAACCTTGGCGCAACAGGCGTTAAGCTGAATAGGTTGCTTGGTTACAGCCCAGTATTGCTAGGTAACACTCAAGTTTCTGCTCTTGTTAATGGTGAGTTTGTGCAAAGCTCGTCGGTGAGTATGGGTGAGTATCGGGTGCAGATGATTAAGTTACAAAAACTGATGATCGATGATTTTGGCGTTGAAGCTCGTAGCAAGGACGTGACGGCAAACTTAGCTCAGCTTGTAGATTCGCTGGGTGAAGCTTTGGCAGCAGAGAATGACTAGCTGTTGGCTTAGTCAATAGTGCAATGGTTACTTGAGTTTGCACAATCTTGGTTTTCTGAACTTACCAGTTTAGTGAGCCAAGGTAGCAAGCGCGTGTTTATAGGTTATTTATTAAGTGCTGCTATAATGGCCATTATATGGCTAATGTGGCAGCGCAAGCTTAACTTTATGGCAGCTGTGGGATGGTTCTTTCGGCGCGAAACTTGGTGGTCTAGGTCCAGTAAATCGGACTACCGTTTGATGCTGATCAACCAGCCTTTAATGCTGCTGTTAAGCCCGCTCTTGCTCAGCAAGCTAGTCCTTGCTACTAGTATCTTCTACAGCCTTAGTGATTGGGTGGTGCGGCCCTTATGGTCGTCTGACATATCTGCTTTTTGGGTGTCGGTGCTGTTTACAGCATGTTTATTTGTAGTAGATGATGCAAGCCGTTATTATCTACATCGACTCATGCACCGCTGGCCTGCTTTGTGGGCTTTCCATCGAGTACACCATACTGCTGAAAGCTTAACGCCGTTTACGGTTTTTCGTACGCACCCCGTTGAGGGAGTGCTGTTTGGCTTGCGGAGCGCCCTAGTGCAAGGGTTTTTAATCGGTGTTTTTGTATTTTTATTTTATGATCGAGTGACTTTGCTGAGTGTATTGGGAGCCAATGTATTTACCGCTGCATTAAATCTCTTAGGGTCTAATTTACGTCATTCGCCAGTACCTATCAGCTATGGCAAAACGCTAGAGTCCTGGCTGATCTCTCCAGCGCAACACCAAATACATCACTCCCAAGCGCGCGAGCACTGGAACAAAAACTTTGGTGCATTTATTGCGGTGTGGGATCGACTGGGTAATACTTTAGAGTACGGTTCTAACACACAAGATTTAACCTATGGTTTGAGACATCAAAAACCCCAAGAGCACCAACTAGTTACCTTGTACTGGCAGCCTTTTAAACATTGCTGGCGCTGCTTGCGGCGCAACAAAATAGAACCCAATAGCGCCATGAGCGCCATAAGTGAGACACCATAAATGAGATCTTTTAATTTATTCAACAGCCTTGTAGTAACTGCTATTACTGCGAGTATTTTGGCAGTAACAAGCGCCCAAGCCAGTGGCGTGGTGAACGTTTATTCGGCCCGTAAAGAAGCCTTGATTAAACCCTTGTTAGACCAGTTTAGTGACACCACGGGCATTAAGGTCAACCTAATTACTGGCAAGGCAGATGCTTTACTAAAACGCTTGCAGGTTGAGGGTAGTGCAACACCTGCAGATTTATTCATTACTGTAGATGCTGGTCGTCTGCATCGGGCTAAAGAGGCAGGTGTGCTAAAGCCAGTATCTATGCCATTGTTGGAAGAGACCATCCCAAAAGAGCTGAGGGATGATGCGGGTTACTGGTATGGACTAACTCTCAGGGCTAGGCCTATTATCTATGCCAAAGACCGGGTCACACCCTCTGATTTGTCTACCTACGAAGCCTTAGCTGAAGCTCAATGGAGTGGCCGCCTATGTTTGCGGTCGTCACAATCAGTTTATAATCAGTCCTTGGTAGCTGCTACCATTGATGCGCTGGGCGCTTCAAAGACTCAGAGCTGGATGGAAGGCATGGTTAAAAACCTTTCTAAAGCGCCGTCAGGTGGCGATACTGACCAGCTAAAAGCCTTGGCGGCAGGGGTATGTGACGTGACCATCGTCAATACTTACTATTTGGGCCGGATGATTAATAGTAGCAAACAAGCTGACCAGAATGTGGCTAGCAAGGTGGCGGTATTCTGGCCCAATCAGACTGGTTCAGGGGCATTGGGCCGCGGGGCACATTTTAATGTGAGTGGTGCAGGCTTTACTAAATATGGAAAGCACCCCAAGCAAGCTCAAGCACTGTTAGAGTATCTTGCATCTGAGTCAGCGCAGGCTTGGTATGCAGAAATTAATAACGAATACCCGGTAGTAGAGGGCGTGGAAATATCATCGGCTCTTAAGAGCTTTGGCGCTTATAAGATGGACTCGATTGACCTAGAAATATTAGGCCAGAACAACCGGCAAGCGGTTCAATTAATGGACCGTGCTGGATGGCGATAAATAATGTGGTGGTATTTAATAGGTGGTAGACGTTAGATGATAGGATATTGGGTTAATGTTTAAACGTCACGGATTAAGTGTGTTTGCTGTGGTGATTGCGGCATTCATATCACTGCCTGTGATTGTGATCTTAAGTTACCTATTTCAAGCTGAAGGTGTGTTGTGGCAGCATCTTCTAGATACAGTATTAAGTGATTACCTCATTAATTCTTTGCTGCTGATGTTGGGTGTTGGCACAGGGGTATTAATGCTGGGCGTGCCTACTGCCTGGTTGACTAGTATGTGCAGTTTTCCTGGGCGTCGTTGGTTAAGCTGGGCAGTATTATTACCTATGGCAATGCCAGCTTACATTATTGCCTATACCTATACAGGCTTATTAGACTTTGCAGGGCCAATACAAACCTGGATCAGAGACCTCACGGGGTTGGGCTTTGGTGACTATTGGTTTTTTGAGATTCGTTCTCTTGGCGGCGCCATTGTAATGATGTCCCTCGTGCTTTATCCCTATGTTTACCTAATGGCTAGGGCTGCTTTTTTGGAGCAGTCAGTTAGCAGTATTGAAGTGGGTTGTAGCTTAGGGTATTCGCGCTGGCGTGCCATGTGGAGTTTAGCCTTGCCAATGGCTCGGCCTGCCATTATTGCGGGTTTATCTCTGGCGTTAATGGAAACTTTGGCAGACTACGGCACAGTGCAGTATTTTGGAGTCAGTACGTTCACAACAGGTATCTTCCGCACCTTTTACGGTTATGGAGACACGGCTGCTGCAGCGCAACTAGCAGCCAGTTTATTGGCTTTTGTGATGTTATTGATATTGCTTGAGCGTTATTCTAGACGACGTGCACGTTACCATTCAGCATCAGAATCTAAGGCTCGTGCAGACTTAATTCCATTAATGGGCCGTAATGCAGTTATAGCCGTTTCTGTGTGCTTGGCGCCGCTGATGTTTGGCTTTATTATTCCAGCAACTCAGTTACTATTCTGGGCGGTCTTTGAGGCAGAACCTTTAGGCTGGGAATTTGTTAGCCTAGCTTGGAATTCTTTTAGTTTGGCATTTGTGGCCGCTATCATTGCGGCGACACTGGCTATTATTTTGTCCTACGCAAGACGAAACAGACCCATTAAGCCTGTCCGTACGTTAATTGCTATGGCCGGTTTTGGCTATGCTTTGCCGGGTACTATTATTGCCATAGGTGTGTTAATTCCACTAGCCTGGTTAGACCATAGCCTTATAGCCCTTTTTGAACGTTTTGGGTGGCACAGCCCAGGTCTCATTTTATCAGGTAGTCTGGTGGCTTTGCTATTTGCATACACAGTGCGATTCTTAGCTGTTGCGCTAGGTAGTGTTCATTCAGGTTTAGAAAAAATTAAACCTAGCCTAGACCACGCGGGTCGATCAATGGGCCATAGCCCTTGGGCCATTATAAGTAAAATTCATGTCCCTTTAATGCGCAGTTCTATACTTACCGCGGTATTAATTGTGTTTGTAGATGTGCTCAAAGAGTTACCAGCCACACTCATATTACGGCCATTTAACTTTAATACTATGGCGGTGCGGGCTTATGAGCTAGCATCAGACGAAAGGTTAGTAGATGCGGCGCCTGCTTCCATTATGATAGTACTTGTTGGGCTTATTCCCGTATTGATGTTACACGGCTCTATCGCTCATCGCAGGCCACAATAATATGAGAAATTTTAAATGACTATGTCTTTTGATAGCTCTGATCAGCATTTGCTGGTAGATAAGGTAAGCATTGCCTATGGCCAACATACCATAGTGCAGGATGTAAGTTTGGCCGTAGGGGTTGGCGAAATCGGCTGTTTGTTGGGCCCTAGTGGCTGTGGTAAATCTACATTATTACGGGCTATAGCTGGTTTTGTGCCGTTGCAATCTGGCAGTATAAGTTTAGCTGGAAAAACGCTTGCCAAGGATGACTTTTGTTTGCTGGCAGAAACTCGAGATGTGGGTATGGTGTTCCAAGATGTCGCCTTATTTCCCCATATAAACATTGCTGCTAATGTGGCCTTTGGCTTGCATCACTGGCCCAAGGCAGAGCAGGTGCAGCGCGTAGAAGAACTGTTAGATTTAGTTGGGTTAAGTGGTTATCAAGAACGATACCCACATGCCTTGTCTGGTGGCCAACAGCAACGTGTCGCTTTGGCTCGTGCTATGGCACCAAAACCAAGCTTTTTGTTATTAGATGAGCCTTTTTCTGGCCTAGATGCTATGTTGCGAGAAGAGCTGGTTCCTGAAGTTGGTGCTATTTTGCGCCAGGAAAAAATACCTGGGTTATTGGTTACCCATGATCAAACTGAAGCCTTTACTATGGCTGATCATGTGGCGGTAATGAACCATGGGCGTATTGAGCAGTGGGACACAGCCTACAATATTTACCACAAGCCAGATGGTCGATTTGTGGCTGATTTTATAGGAGAAGGAGACTTTTTGGCCTGCAATGTGAGTAGCGAAACCTGTGTAGAGTCACCTATTGGCCATTTATGTAGCGACCGGCCCCATGGTTTTTCTGCAGGCCAACAAGCCGAAGTGTTTATTCGACCTGATGACGTATTACATTTGGATGATAGCCCTATAACTGGGCGTATCCTCAGTAAGCGTTTTCGTGGTACTCATTTCTTGTATCGCGTATTA
>DCAT01000103.1:8946-15600 GCA_002312935.1 Oceanospirillaceae bacterium UBA1126
GAAATTGGTGAAGAAATTGGCATTAAGCTCTCACTAGATCACTTAATGCTGTTTTAAATAAATCGCATCGACAAATCGATAGCACGACAGTCCTTAGTTAATGCGCCAATGGAAATGTAATCTACGCCCGTTTCTGCAATGGGGCGCAGGGTTTGCTCAGTAATTCCTCCAGATGCTTCCAGTTCAGCTCGTCCCGTGGCAAGTTGCACTGCTTTGCGCATGTCAGCCAAGGAGAAGTTGTCCAGCATTATGCGGTCTGCTCCCGCTTCTAATGCCTGTTTTAACTCATGCAAACTCTCTACTTCAACTTCTACTGGTTTTGTAGGTTCTTGTTTACGAGCGGTAGCAATGGCTTGGCTAATGCCTCCACAGGCAGCAATGTGGTTTTCTTTGATTAAAAAGGCATCATATAACCCTATACGATGGTTGTAACACTGACCGCAAGCAACAGCGTACTTTTGTGCCTTGCGCAGGCCTGGAATAGTTTTACGTGTGTCTAGCAGCTTTACTTGGGTGTCTGCCACCAATCCAGCATAGTAATGAGCGGTGCTAGCGGTGCCAGACAAACATTGTAAAAAGTTAAGGGCGCAGCGTTCGAAGGTTAATAGGCTGCGGGCATTGCCATGAGCTTGGAATAAAACTTGATTAGCCTGCACTTGATCGCCGTCAGCCACCATCCAATCAATTACAATAGTTGAGTCTACTTGGCGTGCTACTTCGTTAACCCAATCAACACCACAGATGGTAGCATTTTCACGGGTAATAATAGCTGCTAAAGCAATCTCAGCGGCTGGTATCAGCCGTGCCGTAATATCTCCATCACCTACATCTTCTAATAAAGCAGCGCTCACATTATTGTGCAAATCGGCCTTAAGAAAGTGGTCGTTGAGGACATTAGCTAGGGGTGTTGGCATTGGTGAGTTCCGCGCTAGAAGGGCTGTGGTTCAATGGGCATTATGATACCACAGCGCTGCTGTGTGGTTAGAGAACAAATGATAACGTCAAAGGAATACTGATGAGTGCCATTAAGTTACCAATTAGCACAATAGAGGCGACTCTTTTTGGGTCCTGTTGGTATTGCTCCGCTACCATATAGTTTAATACTGCCGGTGGTAAGGCACCAAACACAATAAGCACGGCATATTGCTCAGGGGGCAGTTGAAGCAAAATTTGCGCTGCTATCGCCATTAAAATGCCGGATACGGGGCAAAGAATGGCGCCAACTAAGCCAACCTTCCAGTCGTCAAAAGAAATGTTGGTAAGGCGAATGCCCAAAGTAAAGAGCATTAATGGGATACAAATCTGCCCTAACATGTCGATGGGTAAGCTAACACTTGTGGGCAACTGAAGGCCGCTTAGTGCTACTGCAAAGCCAGCAATGGTGGCTATTATAACGGGTTGCTTGAGTATGCTTATTAAGCGCATCTTTGGGTTGATCATAAAAATACCCAAACTAAAATGCAGGGTCATTTCTACAATAAAACAAACAACAGCAATGGCTAAAAAATCATCCCCAAAGGCTAATAAAATTAATGGGATGCCCATATTCCCCACATTATTAAACATCATGGGTGGCAAGAACGTCTTACTCGACCAAGGTGACATAGCAATAACCGGCCATAGGAGTAAGCCTGAACCGAGCACAACAATAATAGCACCAAAAGCCATAGGCCCAAGGTGGCCGATAGGTACAGACTGATCGGCCAATACTATAAATACTAGTAAAGGTACAAAGACCTCCATATTAATTTGGTTAATGAGTTTTATATCGGGCTTGCGCCAGCGGCCGTATCCAAAACCAATGGCACTGATCGCCACAAGGGGGAATACAGTAGCGAAAACCCGTTCAATAATGCTTTGATCCATAAATATCCAATCTATCCTTGTGTTTTAAGGTGGCCCAGCTATATAAGTTGGGGTGGTTACTAACGCTTACTTGTAGCCAAGGTGAATGCGCAAACATACCCACTAGATACAAGATAATGAAGGTAAAGACACCTTTATGACGCGCTATTAAACTCGTGCCTATACTATTTCTATGGGCTTACTTGTTTCAGTACGGTGGAATTCTTAATTGGCAACACGCTTTAGGGTGTTTATACAGTGTATAATTTTGTCTGGCTAATTGTTCAGACCAATATACCAGAAGAGTGCAAACACTGAAGTGTTTGACTGTGTTTTTTGACAATATCTTTTGTTATTTATCAAATTAAATATGAGATTGGCTAAATTATTATAGTGGTTAATTAGGGTAGTAAAACTTGACCAAGGCAGCACAAGCGGGTTATTTTTAAATTTTATGAAATTGGTAATACCAATAGAGAGTATTTATGGCGTATCAGCGTGTAAAACAGCCTAAAATATCAGATGTGATTATGGCTCAGTTAGAGGCGATGATTTTAGAAGGTAGCCTTAAACCTGGGCAGCAGTTGCCCCCAGAGCGAGAGTTAGCAGCTCAGTTTGAGGTTTCTCGGCCTTCTCTTAGGGAGGCGTTACAGAAACTATCGGCTAGGGGGCTCATAGTTAGTCGTCAAGGTGGTGGGTCATTTGTTTCTGAGAAAATTGGTAGCAGTATGGTGGATCCATTAACTGAACTTTTTTCTACGCATCCAGAAGCCCAAAATGATCTGCTAGAGTTTCGCCATGCCATAGAGGGTGTATCGGCTTACTATGCTGCACTGCGCTGCACAGAGGCTGATAAAAAGCGATTGCAACGATGTTATGCAGATTTGCAAGCGGCCCATGATGAGAAGCTGTTTGAGCAAGAAACTAAAGCCGATGCAGAGTTTCACTTGGCTATTGCTGAAGCGTCCCACAATGCGGTGTTACTGCACACTATGCGCTCTTTATTTACGTTACTTCATAATAATATATACGCCAATTTAGAGAGTGTTTATCCCAAGCGCGATACGCGTGAGCGTATCCACGAGCAACACCGAGTTTTATTGGATGCTATTGTTGCTGAAAACCCTGAAAAAGCTAGGAATGCTGCTCATGATCATTTAGCTTTTATAGAAGAAGCAATTATAGAGCAGGGTAAAGAATCTACTCGCCAAGAGCGCGCTATAAGGCGTTCTGGAGTATAATTTGCAAATGTAAAATATTTACTCATGAGTCATTTTCAAGTCTTAAATTGGCATTATTTTTGTAATTATTGTAGTATTACTACATAGTATTTTATGTTGTTTAAAAGTGCAAAAATTTATGCATTTATGGATAGGAGAAAAACGTGTTGCAGTCTCATTCAGATATAGATCCAGTCGAAACACAAGAGTGGTTGGACGCATTGACATCAGTGATTAAAAACGAAGGCTCAGATCGTGCCCGATATATCTTAGGAAAGCTAGGTGAGCAAGCTCGCCTACAAGGCGCCAAGTTAGAAAACACCCTTACTTCGCCTTATGTAAACAGTATTGCCCCACAGGATGAGCAACATATGCCAGGGGATTTATTCATGGAGCGGCGCATTCGTTCTTTGATTCGTTGGAACGCTATGGCTATGGTGATGCGCGCTAATGACAATAATGATGGTTTAGGTGGTCATATTGCCAGTTTCTCATCATCGGCTACGTTATACGATGTAGGTTTTAACTATTTTTTCCGTGGTAATACAGACCAGCAAGAAGGTGACTTAGTATTCTTCCAGGGTCATATTTCGCCTGGCATCTATGCCCGTTCCTATCTAGAGGGGCGCTTAACTGATGAGCAAATGGATAACTTTCGCCGTGAAGTAGATGGCAATGGCTTATCTTCCTACCCCCATCCATGGTTAATGCCAGACTATTGGCAGTTTCCTACAGTATCAATGGGCTTAGGGCCCCTGCAGGCAATTCATCAAGCCCATATTATGCGTTATCAGCAGCAGCGTGGGTTGGTTGAGAATGGTGACCGTAAGGTATGGGCCTTTTTAGGGGATGGAGAGTGTGATGAGCCAGAGTCATTAGGCTGCATCTCACTAGCTGGACGAGAAAAGTTGGATAACCTGATTTTCGTGGTTAATTGTAACTTGCAGCGTTTAGATGGCCCTGTGCGTGGTAATGGCAAAATTGTTCAAGAGCTTGAAGGTATATTTGTTGGCGCTGGCTGGCATGTCATTAAAGTGCTGTGGGGGCGTCACTGGGATCCTCTGCTAGCAAGGGATACCAAAGGTTTACTGCAAAAGCGCATGAACGAAGTTGTTGATGGCGAATCGCAAAACTACAAAGCGATGGGCGGTGCCTACACTCGTGAGCATTTCTTTGGGAAATACCCCGAGTTATTGGAGATGGTAGCCGACTATACCGACGATGACATTGTGAAGCTTAATCGTGGTGGACATGACCCTTATAAAGTTTATGCAGCCTACCACGAAGCGACCAACACGCAGGGTAAGCCCACAGTTATTTTAGCTCAAACCATTAAAGGTTATGGTATGGGTAAGTCTGGCGAAGCTAAGAACCCAACTCACTCTCTCAAAAAGCTTGATATGGACGAGATGGAAAGTTTCTGTGAGCGCTTTAACATTCCGTTAACGCGTGAACAAATTAAGAATGTACCTTATTACCGTCCGGCACAAGATACGCCAGAAATGAAGTACATGCGTGAAAGGCGAGAAGCTTTAGGTGGTGTTTTACCAAGTCGGCGGAGTGATTTTCCATCGCTAAAGACGCCTAGTTTGGACTCTTTGGGTGGGCAACTAAAGTCTAGTGGTAAGCGTGAGATATCTACCACTATGTCATTTGTTCGCACGTTGACGACCCTGGTTAAAGATAAAGAAATTGGCCAGCGAGTTGTGCCAATTGTGCCAGATGAGGCCCGCACCTTTGGTATGGAGGGTATGTTCCGGCAGCTTGGTATTTATACCGCCGAAGGGCAGAAGTATGTGCCTCATGATGCTGATCAAGTAATGTACTATCGCGAAGACCAAGCGGGCCAGATTCTTGAAGAAGGAATTAACGAAGCGGGTGCTATGTCTGCATGGCTTGCTTGTGCAACGTCATACAGTAATAACAATTACGCCATGATTCCGTTTTATATTTTCTATTCTATGTTTGGCTTCCAGCGTGTTGGAGATATCGCGTGGGCTGCGGGTGACAGTCAGGCTCGTGGCTTTCTTATTGGAGCCACAGCAGGGCGCACCACGTTAAATGGTGAAGGTTTGCAGCATGAGGATGGCCACAGTCATATTTTGGGTAACTTGATTCCCAACTGTGTTACTTATGATCCTACCTATGCCTACGAACTAACGGTCATTATTCAAGATGGTCTGCATCGCATGTATGATTTAAAGGAAAATAAGTTCTACTACATTACTGTAATGAACGAAAACTACCATCAACCAGATATGCCAGTGGGCTGTGAGGCTGGAATTATCAAAGGTATGTATTTGTTAAAAGAGATTAAGCCTAAAGCCAAGAAACGAGTTCAGTTGCTGGGTAGTGGTACTATCTTGCGAGAAGTGGAAGCTGCTGCGGAAATTTTAGCTGAAGAATTTAATATTGGTGCAGATGTTTGGAGTGCTACAAGCTTTAATGAGTTGGGCCGCGACGCGCAGGATGCAAGTCGTTGGAACATGCTGCACCCAGAGGCAACGCCAAAGCAAAGTTATGTAGAGCAGTGTTTGTCTGGCCATGCTGGCCCTATTATTGCCGCTACAGACTACGTAAAAGCCTTTGCTGAGCAAATTCGTGAATTTGTGCCGTCTACTTATAAGGTGCTTGGCACTGATGGATATGGCCGTAGTGATAGTCGCGAAAAACTTAGAGAGTTTTTTGAAGTCAACCGTTACTATATTGTAGTTGCTGCGCTAAAGGCGCTGTCAGAAGACGGTATTATAAAGGTGACTGAGGTTTCGCGTGCTATTAAAAAGTTCAACATCGACAGTGATAAGCCAAACCCAGTTCACCTGTAAGCTGCTGACGAAAAGAGGACAAAGACATGGCAACAAGTAATATGATGATTCCAGATTTGGGTGGTGCAGAAAACGTAGAAGTCATCGAAATCTGCGTAGCTGTTGGTGACGTGGTAAGTGAAGGCGACTCTATTATAGTGGTTGAAACTGACAAAGCATCGATGGAAATTCCGGCGTCAAATGCTGGCACAATTAAAAATATTGTTTTAAAAGAGGGCGATACCTGCAGCCAAGGTGATGTCATGGTAGAGGTTGAAGCTGCCGATGTATTAGGTGAAGCTTCCGTTGTGTCAGATGCAGTGTTAACGCCTGAGGTAGAGGCTCAAGCAGAAATAAAGGTTGAAGTTGAGGCAGTGGATGGGGGTATGTCCAATGTGGTGGTCGAATCTGTAGTAGAGGCGTCAGAGCGCTTTGCACTGGTTCCAGATCTAGGGGGAGCTGCAGACGTAGAAGTTATTGAGGTATCCGTTAAGGTGGGTGATGAGTTGGCTGAAGGTGATAGCCTAGTTGTTCTTGAAACTGATAAAGCCTCTATGGAGATTCCGGTTACTTTCGCTGGTAGTGTGCTAGAAATTAAAGTGGCAGAAGGCGACAAGGTTAACGTGGGTGATACTATTGCAGTGTTAATGAGCAAAGCTGAGGCGCTAGTGGAGCCTAGTGAAGTTGTGTTGCAGGTTGCAGTGGAGCCAGAGGTGCTTGTGGCGCCTTTAGTTCAAGCCAAGCAAGCAGTTGCTGCTAACCCGGCTCCAGCCCAAGCCCAAGCC
>DCAT01000103.1:15965-17329 GCA_002312935.1 Oceanospirillaceae bacterium UBA1126
TAATAGTGCTGCCCATGCGGGTCCTGCTGTACGTATGTTAGCTCGCGAGCTAGGTGTAGATCTGGCGCAGGTTGCTTCAACTGGGCCAAGAGATCGTGTACTAAAAGAAGATATACAAGCGTTTGTAAAACAGAAACTGCAACAGCCTGCAGCACCATCTATGCAAGGCCAGGGTATAGCGCAGCCACCAGAAATTGACTTTAGCCAGTTTGGCGCCATTGACCGCGTTAAAATGAGTAAAATAAAACGGATTACTGCGCAAAATATGACCCGAAGCTGGCTCAATGTGCCTCACGTTACTCAGTTTGATCATGCCGATATTACTGAGTTAGAAGTGTTCCGCAAGGGGTTAAAGGCCGAGGCAGAGCAAAGAGGTACTAAGGTTACACCATTGCCGTTTATGCTAAAAGCGTGTGCTATGGCCTTGCTGGAGTATCCACAGTTTAACGTATCGTTAGATAATGATGGCGAGCACATTGTTGAAAAGCACTACGTTAACATTGGTGTTGCTGTAGATACCCCTGCTGGGCTTATGGTCCCTGTGATACGTGATGTAGATAAAAAGTCTATTTGGCAATTGTCTGAAGAGGTTATTGCTATGGGAGCAAAAGCGAAGGCTAAAAAATTGCTGCCTGCAGACATGCAAGGGGGTTGTTTTACCATTTCTAGCCTAGGTAGTATTGGCGGCACCGCATTTACTCCCATTGTAAATACGCCAGAGGTTGCTATTTTGGGGGTGTCTAAAGCTGAAATGCAGCCACGTTGGAATGGTGCTGAATTTGAGCCTAGGTTGATGATGCCCTTGTCTTTGTCCTACGATCATCGCGCTGTAAACGGTGCAGATGCGGCGCGCTTCACTCAATACCTAGGGAAATTACTAGGTGACATTCGCCATTTGGTGATGTAGTTCTTGAGTAGTGCTAAGTGCAATCGTGGGCGCCGCAGGCGCCCCGACTTTGCTTAGTGTTGCAATAGAAGCCTTCGCTTTACACTTCGCTTTGCCCTTCGATTTACCCTTTACTGCGCCAAGTTTGGCGCAGTTTATGGTTTGCCCATGTGTCGCCCATCTTGCTTAAAGTTTACTAGGCTTTAATTCAACGCTTTTTTTGCCTTATTTCCCTAAACTGCTTGTGCTTTGCCCTGCGATGGATATAATGGCGCTCCCTTGTTAAAGGGGCCTTAGATAAGCGTCAAGCGAGTCACTAAAAGGCCTTGTAAAACAATGGGCTGGCAAATTCTTAATGAATGAGTCAGCAGTCGAAATAAAGTATTTATTTACACCATTTTGATTGACGGCGAGGATTACTTCGGTATAATACGTCACCTCGGTTGAGCGCACTGCTTCACGGCAAATCACTTAACCG
>DCAT01000144.1:0-12422 GCA_002312935.1 Oceanospirillaceae bacterium UBA1126
GATAGAACGGATTGGTCAACAACTCCAATCTCCTCTAAAACAGATCGGGTTTTTAATAATGTGGGGTCCAAGTTTTTTCTCCAACCAATGAAATATGCAACGACTCTTTACTTAAACAGTCGTCTAATATATGCAACTTTAACCATAGTTGTATATCTATTTTTACGAAATGTTCAATTTTTGACCACTAAAAAACTGTTTTTGTCATATTTTTGAACGTCAATCGATTTGCATTATCATTTATTGTTTATTTTTTACTTTTAATCATAAAGTAACTTTAAGTATCATTATTTTAAAGATTAAGCTGTTCAGTTCAACATACTTACGATAATCCTAACCTAGAGGGTATGAAACTGCATAAAGCGGTATTAAAACGTTTTCGCTAACGCAGGCTGTTGAGCCTCGAATGGAAACTATTAGGCTGACATCTTCAGCGATACCAGCCTTAACTCAAAAAAGGCAATGGTTCGTGCTTTTATGCGGTGATTTTAAAGTGTTGCGTGAGCAATAATGTTTTCCAGCGTTTTTTATGCCAGAAAACATTGTGGAATTTACTTAAAATAGTTAGTAAACTTAAGACAGCTCCTACCTCAAAGTAAAGAAAGCCTTATGTTGGTCGATGACATTCATACTCTTGTTTCCCCTCAATGGTTAGATAGCCACATTGATGATGCTAATTTAAAGCTCATAGATGCGTCCTGGTACCTACCTGACATGCAGCGCAATGCACATAGTGAGTACAGTGCCTTGCACATTCCAGGAGCGCTATTTTTTGATATTGATACCCTCTCTGATAACACGTCTGATTTGCCACATATGGCGCCATCCACAGAGGTGTTTGCTGCGTGGCTGTGTGCTATGGGAATAAGTAACTCACATCAAGTGGTGGTGTATGACGGCATGGGATTATTTTCTGCAGCACGGGTATGGTGGCTTTTTAAGGTAATGGGCTTAGATAATGTGGCTGTGCTTGATGGTGGCCTACCAAAATGGATCTCTCAGGGGCGAAACCATACTAACGCAGCGACTCAGCCTGAGGTATACCAGTTGGCTAGGTGCATTCAACGGCCAAAGATGATGGGCATGACTCAAGTTTTGGCAGCTGTAAGATCTAAGAAGTATGAAATTATAGACGCAAGAGCACCTGGGCGATTTTTAGGAATAGAGCCAGAGCCCCGCAAAGGGTTACGGGCTGGGCATATACCCGGATCAAAAAATGTGTTTTTTAAAACACTTTTGCACGATGACAATACTATGAAAAGCCCAGATGATCTGCGTGTTGTTTTTGAAGCTGCGGGTGTTGATATGAGTATGCCAGTGATTACTAGCTGTGGATCAGGAATTACAGCGGCCATTATAAACCTAGCACTGGCACATATAGGCAGCAATAATCATTTCTTATATGATGGCAGTTGGGCTGAATGGGGAATGAGCCAAACGTTGCCTATCGAAATAGCGTAGGTGCCTTTGGAGGTATACGCAAAGGTATGGATTAACCTCGTTATAAGCGATTAGCCCCATATATGTTTGTTTTTTCTAATTTGGGGCCCATTTTCTGTCGCAACGGTATTGGCGTTACTTGATGCCCTAGGTTTAGCTGCTGATAAGGCTCTTTGCTGGGGTGGTTGGCTTTTACGCACATAATTTAAAATGGATACTGGTACTACTTTTCTCACAGTGAAACCGTCAATTTCTTTGCGATTTATAATGTGATTTAAGCGGCTTTCAATGGCACATAGGTTTTTAAAATCACCCCAAGCTACAAACGAGATGGCTTCCCCAGTTTCACCTGCACGGCCTGTACGGCCAATTCGGTGGATGTATTCTTCTGGCTTAAACGGCATGTCATAGTTAACCACGCGGCTGAGATTGCCAATATCAATACCTCGCGCGGCAACACCTGTGGCCACTAAATATTTTAATTTTCCAGACTTAAAATCAGCCAAAATCTTCTCACGCGATGCTTGGCTTTTATCACCATGAATAGCGTCAGCAACTATGCCACGCTTTGCTAGCTGGTCTACTAGTTTGGCAGCACCATGTTTTTTCTCAATAAAAATCAGCGCCTGATCCCATTTTTGATCGGTAATTAAATGACTAAGCAATGCAGACTTCCTATCCTTGTCTACAGTAATCAACCACTGGTCTATATTAGGTGCGGTGGTTGTTTTTGGCGAAATAGACAGCTCGACAGTGGGGCTACTCATTGCGCCATCAGAAAAACTATCGGCAAGGGTGAGCACTTCTTCGCTTAACGTGGCAGAAAACATTAAGTTTTGGCGTGCTTCTGGCAAGCGTTCAATAATTTTATTGACCTCTGCGCCAAAACCCATATCTACCATTCTGTCTGCTTCATCTAATACTAGTATTTCTAGTTCATCAAAATATAGGGCGCGTTGATGGGCCAGATCAAGCAGCCTACCTGGTGTGGCCACTAAAATATCAATGCCTTTTATTAACCGCTGCTTTTGTGGTTCGGTGTCAATGCCACCATAAACTGCCATAGAGCTTAGATTCAGATGCTTACTATACTGGGCAACATTGGTAGCAACTTGCACAGCTAATTCCCTCGTGGGGGTAAGTATGAGCGCGCGTATACGTTTACCACGTAATAAACGGTCTTTATTAAACGCCTGTAAAATCGGTAGAACAAACGCAGCAGTTTTACCAGTGCCAGTTTGAGCGGTGGCAATAAGGTCTTTACCAGAAATAATAATAGGAATGGCTTGGCTCTGAATAGGAGTAGGGGCTGTATAACCTAAGTCTTCAATAGCTTGTAAAATAGGCTTACACAATCCAAGGTGTGAAAATGGCATAGAGCCTCGCATAGGTTGTGGTCAATAAACTGGTTACTATTATAGCAGTATGGGTTCAGGTTACGGTGCCTTGATTATTTTTATTTTGATTTAGCGGCAATTGAAAATAATGCTTCGCGACTTAACCTTACTGGGCTCCACTTAAACCTACGGTAACAGATGGGTTTACAGTGATTGCTAAATCTGGCAAACCCCTTAGGTTGCAGGTGTTGTTATTAAAGCCTTAAGCTTCGTATTTCAAAGTGAAAAAAGCCACGTTATAGCTTAGGTTTGTATTGGCAGTAAACGCATTAAATGCAATAAAAAAGTGGTTACAAACCTTTATTCTGGTGTTTTCCTATTACTTCACTTATATTGTATACAATATCATGTACAATTTAAGCGAAACTTGAATGACTCCAACATATCCCCGAGATTTAATCGGCTATAATGGTCAGCCACCTAAAGTAGAATGGCCCAATAAAGCCCGTATTGCTTTATCTTTTGTTCTTAATTATGAAGAAGGCAGCGAACGTTGTGTTCTGCATGGCGATGGCGAGTCTGAAGCGTTTTTATCTGAAATTATTGGTGTACAGCCTTACCAAGGTGTGCGCCACCCCAGTATGGAATCTATATATGAATACGGCAGCCGTGCTGGTGTATGGCGTATTTTAAATTTGTTCAAAAAGCACGAGGTACCCTTGACCATTTTTGCCGTTGCTATGGCAGCTCAGCGGCACCCCTTCGTAGTGCAAGAAATGCACTCGCGTGGGCACGAAATTTGCAGCCATGGTTTACGTTGGATTGATTATCAATATATGGACCCCGAACTAGAGCGCAAGCACATGCTTGAGGCTATTGCTATATTGACCCAAGTAACAGGTGAGCGCCCTTTAGGTTGGTATACAGGGCGTAATAGTCCAAATACTCGTGATCTAGTAATAGAAGAGGGTGGCTTTGCTTATGATTCTGATGATTATAGTGACGATCTGCCGTTTTGGAGTCGTGGCACCAGCGGTGAAGGTAAACCGCATTTGGTTATTCCGTATACCTTAGACACCAATGATATGCGTTTTGCCACGCCACAAGGGTTTCACACTAGTGAACAGTTTTTCCAATATTTAAAAGATGCGTTTGATGTGCTTTATGAAGAAGGCATTACTGAACCTAAGATGCTATCGATTGGTATGCATTGCCGCCTGTTAGGCCGGCCTGCAAGGCTTAAGGGTATTCAACGCTTCTTAGAGTATGTGGGCCAGTTTGATGATGTTTGGTGTGCTCGACGCATCGATATCGCCCGTCATTGGCAGCAGCATCACCCTGCGCCTGATCTTTTTAACAAAATCAAAGAGTAATGATTACATGACGTTGCTAGCCACATGCATTCCTAGTCAAATGACTCGTGAGGCCTTTGTTGAACACTTTAAAGACCTTTATGAACACTCCCCATGGGTTGCAGAGCGTGTGTTTGATTTAGGTTTGTCTGCCAATTTAGATGAGCCCCAAGCACTGCTTGCTGCATTTCAAAAAGTGATGTTAGCTGCAAACCAAAATATGCAACGGGCGCTTATTTGTGCACACCCAGATCTGGCTGGCAAAGCCGCTGTTCATGGTGAGCTTACAGCCGCTTCTGCCTCTGAGCAGGCTGGTGCAGGTATTAGTCAATGCAGCCAGATAGAGTTTGCTCATTTTACGCAATTAAATGAAGCGTATAAAACCAAATTTAGCTTTCCCTTTATTAAGGCAGTAAAGGGCAGTGATCGGCATCAAATTTTAGCAGCATTTGAAGCGCGTATGGATCACGGTGTAGATACTGAATTTGCTCAAGCACTTACTGAAATTAATAAAATTGCCAGTTTCAGAATGGCTGATATGTAATCTGCATTGACCCATAGATTAATAGATTAACAGGATACACCATGACACACCCACAACGACCTAATAACCCTTATGTTCGTATGACCAACTTGGCTGATGCCCGCTTAGGGGCTGAAGCGATTCATTGCACAGATGATTTTTTTGCTGATATGAACCGTATGCTGCAAAACCACGAGCCAGTATGGAAAGAAGGCGTTTATGATGATAACGGTAAGTGGATGGATGGCTGGGAATCTCGTCGTAAGCGCCAGCAGGGTCATGATCATTGCACAGTGCGACTAGGTCTGCCTGGCCGCATTCGTGGCGTTAACATTGATACTAGTTTTTTTACTGGGAACTATGCGCCTAGCGTGTCTTTAGAAGCGTGTTACATGGCTAAAGGTGACCCGAAAAATGATACTAATTGGCAAGAAATTCAGCCTGCCTTAAACCTTAAAGGTGACAGCCACCATATTCAAGCCATCGATTGTGATGAGGTGTTTAGTCATGTGCGTTTTCATATGTACCCAGACGGTGGCGTTGCTCGTCTACGGATCTATGGTGAAGTTGTTAAGGATTGGCAAGCACAAACCTATGAGCTAGTAGACCTCGCAGCAATGGACAATGGTGGGCGCGCGTTGCTATGCAGTAATGAACACTTTGGTACCATGGATAATATTTTAGCTCCAGGCCGAGGCATTAATATGGGTGATGGCTGGGAAACGGCACGCCGACGTATTCCAGGTTTCGACTGGGTAATTGTTGCCCTTGGTCATGCGGGCACTGTGAGCGAAATTGAGGTTGATACAGCTCACTTTAAAGGTAACTTTCCAGATTCCTGTTCTATTCAAGCTGCTTTCGTAAACGGGGGCAGTGATGAGCAAATGGCAGCTCAAAGCTTATACTGGCCAGAACTATTACCTTCACAAAAACTTAGCATGCATCACATCCACCAGTTCACTGGAGAGGTCGCCGCTTTAGGCCCGATCACTCACGTACGATTAAATATTTTCCCAGATGGTGGTGTTTCTCGCCTGCGTATTAAGGGGCACATTGTTGCTGAAGAGGAAATCTCCTAATGGCGACTTCAATACCGATCGAACCTTTAACGGCCCAGGCCTTTAAAAATTTTGGCGATGTGATAGAGGCAATTGAAAGTGATGGCTTTAGCATTAACCAAGGTTATACCTGGCGTCATCATAAATTAGCTACGGTAGGGATGGATAACCCTGAAGATGATGCAATAATTAGTATTTTTAGTAGCAAGAGAAGGCCGTTGCCTATGGCAATTAACATGATGGAGCGTCATCCGTTAGGCAGTCAAGCATTTATGCCTTTAACAGACACTCCATTCTTAGTGGTGGTTGCTGAGGCAGGGACAGAACCTAAATTGGCAGGCCTACGCGCGTTTGTATCCAATGGAAAGCAGGGGGTTAACTACAGCACTGGTGTTTGGCATCACCCGTTGTTAATTTTAGCACTAGAGCAAAATTTTTTAGTAGTAGACAGAGCAGGCAAAGGCAATAATCTAAACGAAGTGTTCTTTGCAGAAGGGAAGTGTGGGCAGTTAAATGTTACTGACCTTATTAGTAAGTTGGCGCGTTAAAATTAATAACAGTCATTAAATATAGAGAATAATTATGGAAGCTCATTTATTAGAATGGTTGCACCTAGCCATCCGCTGGGTGCATGTGATTGTAGGTATTGCTTGGATAGGAGCGTCTTTTTATTTTGTGTGGTTAGAAAATAATCTTGACCGACAAGTTAAGAATCAAGAATTAGCTGGTGAGTTGTGGGCCATTCATGGTGGTGGTATTTATCACTTACAAAAATACAAGCTAGCCCCGGCGACCATGCCTAAACATTTACACTGGTTTAAATGGGAAGCCTATAGTTCATGGATTTCTGGCGTACTACTTTTAAGTGTGGTGTATTACCTAAATGCAGCGACCTATTTAATGATGCCAGGCTCGTCTGTATCGCCAGAGATGGGCGTATTCATTGGTTTTGGTAGCCTGTTTGTGGGGTGGATTGTTTATGACCTTTTGTGTAAGAGCCCACTGCGTCATCAACCATTGTTGTTAGGGATGGCGTTGATGTTATTCCTAACGTTTGTGTCATGGGGTTTTAGCCAATTTATGACTGGCCGTGCAGCTTATCTTCACGTTGGTGCAATAATAGGTACCATGATGGTGGGTAACGTGTTCTTTGTTATTATGCCTGCTCAGAGAAACTTAGTAGGCGCCATAGAGGCAAGTACCACGCCAGATCCAGCGCTTCCTAAAAACGGTTTGCTGCGTTCACGGCATAATAATTACCTCACTTTGCCAGTAATTTTTATCATGATTAGTAGCCATTTCCCCAGCACCTACGGGCATGAATGGAATTGGATTATTTTGTTAGGCTTATCTATCGTAAGTGTTGCTGTAAGGCATTACTTCAACACTCGTCATAACAGCCAACAGTTTTTGTGGGTATTACCTGGGGCAGTATTAGCTTTATTGGTGATGGCTTATGTAACGGTACCCAGTATTCCAAGTGCCAATGATAAAAGTGTGATTGGTAATGCAACGCAAAAAGTTTCTAACGTTACTGCAGACCAGGCTTTTGCAGTGGTAGCCACACATTGCGCTGCTTGCCATGCTACTGCGCCTACTCACGCAGCGTTTGCAACAGCCCCTGCTGGGGTAATATTTGATTCTGTTAAAGACATTCAGCGACATAAAGACGGTATTTATTTACAATCTGTTGTAAGTAACATTATGCCGCTGGGCAACAGTACTGGCATGACCCAAGATGAGCGTGACTTATTAGGCCTGTGGATTTCCCAAGGTGCCAAACTTAAATAAGGTCTGAACACTAACTAAGGATTGATTTCATGGGATTTTTAACCACACATGTATTGGACACAGCGCAGGGTGTGCCTGGAAGTAACATGTCTGTAAGCCTTTATCGGATTATAGATAACCAACGTCAGCTGCTAAGTCAGCAAATGACCAATAGCGATGGCCGCTGTGATGGTCCTTTGTTAAAGGATGCCGATTTCACCGTGGGTATTTACGAACTTGAATTTGGTGTTGAAACCTACTTTACGCAGGCTAAAGTAGCTCAGCCAACCCCAGCTTTTTTAAGTGATGTTACCTTGCGTTTTGGCATCGCCAATGTAAGTGATCATTACCATGTGCCGCTGCTGGTTTCACCATACAGTTATTCTACTTACCGAGGTAGTTAATAAAGTGTTACAACCTTTGGTTAAAAAAGATGCTCCAATGGACGCGTATCGGCAGTTATTTGATGGCATTCTTTCTCAACGTCTTGCGCCAGGCACTAAGCTTAATGAAGTGGAGTTAACACTATTATTTAGCGTAAGCCGCACATTAATCAGGCAAGCGTTACAGCGTTTGCAGTTAGAACAAGTAGTAGAGATCCACAAAAACCGGGGTGCTTTTGTTGCTGCACCAACACCAGAATTAGCCGAACAAATATTACTCGCACGACACACTATTGAATTAGCTGTTGTAAAGTTAGCGTGTCAGCGCTGCACGGTGGCTGATGTGCAGCAATTACAAAAAATGATAGACCTAGAACAAAGTGCCATTGACCAAGGTGATATGGCCACTGCATTGCGTCGCTCTGGAGAGTTTCATTTACAATTGGCCATTGTGGCTGGCAATCAGCCCTTTGTGCATGCTTTAAGAGGGTTGATATCCCAGACATCGTTAATTATCACTATGTACAGTCATGGTGGCGGTAACGCCTGCGCTAGGGATGAGCATAGCCAGTTATTAGAGGCTGTAAAATTGGGTGACGAGCAGCAAGGCCAGGAATTAATGGCTCATCATTTGGGCCATATCGCACAGGGCTGTGATTTCAATCAAAGCCCTCAGGTGGCTAATGTGAAGGGCGCATTCGCACACCTTAACTCTTAAACTACGTTTATCTGGAGGCTTCTAGTTCAAGAACATGGCCATAGCGTGCCAATGTTTGTTCGTTAATGGTATATAGCGAATCCAACAGGTTCATATGCATGCTGCCTGGGCCTAAGGATTTATTGGCCGCCAATTCTGCTGCTACACCCATCGTCAGCAATGCTTGTACTGCCGCGTCAAATGCATCATGGTCTACGGCCATAAAACACGCCATAAATGCAGTTGTAGCACACCCCATGGCTGAGATACGGGTCTGCATTTGGTGGCCATTGGCAATCATAATAGTCTTCACGCCGTTAGTCACTAAATCAGTTTCACCTGTTTGAGCAACAACACACCCTTGTTGTAATGCCAGTTCTTGCGCTGCCATCGGGCTAGAGGTGCCTGCCAATGCCTTAATTTCCATCGCATTAGCCCTAATGACGTGGGGTCTAAACTGCAACAGTTCTATGGCATAGGCGCAACGTTTCTTCGAGGCGTGGACTGAAACAGGGTCTAAAACCCAAGGTTTTGAATAATCATTAGCGGCTTGAACAGCTGGGCGAATAGCCGCCCTGCGGTTGGCATCAAGTGTGCCTATGTTGACTACAAGGCTGTTGGTCACCGACACCAATTCGGTAATTTCTTCTACCCCTATAGTAAAGCATGAGCCTGCGCCTACGGCTAAGATAACGTCTGAGGAAATGTCTTGTGCCACAGTGCTAGTAATGCAGTGCACTCTTGAGCGTTTACGACCCAGTGCAGCAAGTGCTTCAGCAGCGCCTTTGGCATAATTAGTAGTGAGTTGGTTTTGGTGGGCACTCGTCGACAAGCTGTTGGGCATGGTCTTTCCTTGTTTGAAGTCAGATATATCTAATTGACGAACAGACTGTATTCTCGCACATGCGCTTGGGTCAGGAAACAGTAGGGTGAGTAAATTTTGTGGGATAAATCATGCTTTTTCATCAAACTCACGCTATGATTAATCTTTAACATTCATCTGTAAGGTTTTGTTTATGACAATTTCTGATTTAGGCCAAAGTTTAACGGTACTGTTTTTCGCTATGGTGGTGGTGCTTATTATTTTTAAAGGCATTCGTATGGTGCCTCAAGGATTCAATTGGACTGTTGAGCGGTTTGGTAAATACACGCGCACACTTAACCCGGGATTACATTTATTAATACCGTTTATCGACACAGTGGGTCAAAAACTCAATATGATGGAACAAGTATTAGATGTAGATCCACAGGAAATAATTTCCTCAGATAACGCCCAAGTGATGACTGATGCGGTGTGTTTTTATCAAGTGCAAGATGCAGCCAAAGCAGCTTACGAGGTAAATGACTTAGAGCGCGCAATGAAGGCGTTGGTGATGACTAATATTCGTGCTGTTCTGGGGTCTATGGAACTGGATGAAATGTTGTCGAATCGTGAACGTATCAATAGTAGTTTGCTGGCAAAGGTTGATGATGTTACCGACCCGTGGGGTATAAAAGTAACTCGGATTGAAATTAAAGACATTGCTCCCCCACAAGACTTAGTCACTGCTATGGCTCGACAAATGAAAGCTGAACGCGAAAAGCGTGCGCAAATTTTAGAAGCGGAAGGTGAGAAAGAAGCAGCTATTAAAGTTGCCGAAGGCCAAAAACAGTCAGAGATACTTAAGGCTGAAGGTCAGTTGGAGGCGGCTAAGCGCGAAGCAGAAGCCCGCGAACGACTAGCAGAAGCAGAAGCTAAAGCAACCCAAATGGTGTCTGAAGCAATTCAAAACGGAGACTCCCGTGCGGTTAATTACTTTATTGCGCAAAAGTACATTGATGCTTTAGGTAAGCTAGCTGCGTCTGAGAACAACAAAGTGATGATGATTCCACTTGAAGCAAGCAGCGTTATAGGCTCTATCTCTGGCATCAGTGAGCTCGTTAAAGATATGAGTGACAAAACCTCATGATAGAGTTTTTTGAAGCCATGCAGTTTTGGCACTGGATTATCTTAGCTATTGTGTTAATTGCGGGTGAAGCTCTAGGTGCTGCTGGGTTTTTATTGGGCGCAGTCATGGCAGCTTTAGAAGTGGCCTTGATTTCTTATATTTGGCCTGATTTGACATGGCAGCAACAACTTTCTTTGTTTGCTGTATTAGCCTTGTTATGTTCTGTGTGGTTTTGGTATCGCTTTAAGAGCTTTAGCCAAACAACAGACCTGCCTAAATTAAATAACCGTGCTGCCCAATTGATTGGCCGTGAGTTTGCCCTTACCCAAGAAATGACAGGTGGCCAAGGCAAGATGCAGGTTGGAGACACCTTATGGCGCGTAGAGTCAGAAATTAATTTGCCCATTGGTACGCAGGTTAAGGTAATTGGCAGCCGAGAAATGGTGTTGTTAATTGTTAAAGCTGGCTTATAAGGTAAATGATTTTGGGGTCAGAAAAGCGGGTCTTCGGATCAGCGCACAGCGCCACACATCACAACTATTAACATTGTTAAGTCCCATAATTAATAGTCAAAGTACCCCATGTTTCATCTGCTCAAATAAAAGGTCACAGCAACAACGTTTAAGCTAAATATGGCGTAATTTATGGCGTCGTTAATTATTTTCTTGTCGGTCGTTTGGTCCAGCTTTGTCAACACCCTAACCTTGCTCTTTGTCAGCAGCTGAGGCCCTAGTTGAATTAAGTGATAGACCAAGTGCTATGCACTAGACAGGTAGTTGCTATTTCGATTTATGAAATTTTCATAAGTTTTGCTTTAAGTTTTGGGCGTTAAATTAAGCCAGAAGTGCTTAGGATAATGTTATCTTTAAAGCCAAATTTAAACTTTATAGGGTTACTTACGCTACCAGTCCCCGTATCGATTCAACAAATAACAAATATAGCTAAATTTAATCGTTTGGATGCTTGGCTTTACTACATTTGTAGGTGTTTTGTGGTTAGATGGCCTCTATGAAAGAGCAAGAATTCGCTGCCACACAACGCAGTGTCGTATCAAACTAAGTGGCCTAAGCCATAGTCGTTATGATGCACGATTGAAAATACTTTAGTTATGCCATGCTCTGTTGGCCAAACAGATTTTAAATTTTAGTAGTTATAAGTCCCCTTACACTAGGGAATTCATTTTTTGGGAGTTAAGTAATGTTTAATAAGTCCGATCGTATCAGTGACTTTGACCCGGAACTTTGGGCCGGTATTCAAGAAGAAGAGCAACGCCAAGAAGATCACGTAGAACTGATTGCTTCAGAAAACTACACCAGCACCCGCGTAATGCAAGCTCAAGGCTCTGGCCTAACCAACAAGTATGCAGAAGGTTATCCTGGTAAACGTTATTACGGGGGATGTGAACATGTTGATGTTGCGGAATCATTAGCCATTGAAAGAGCAAAAGAACTATATGGTGCAGCGTACGCAAACGTACAACCTCATTCCGGAGCTAGTGCTAATTCAGCCGTCTATCTTGCCCTTTGTGATGCAGGAGATGTTGTATTAGGAATGAGTCTTGATCATGGTGGACATCTTACTCATGGTGCTAAAGTAAATTTCTCTGGTAAAACGTATCAGTCTTATCAATACGGCTTAGATGCATCAACGGGTGAAATTGATTATAAGGAAGTAGAATCTTTAGCTAGAGAACATCAACCCAAAATGATTGTGGCTGGTTTCTCAGCTTATTCGGGTATTGTAGATTGGGCAAAGTTTCGGGAGATAGCTGATGAAGTTGGGGCTTACCTGCTTGTAGACATGGCACATGTCTCAGGTTTGGTTGCAACAGGACTCTACCCTTCTCCTATTCCTTTTGCAGACGTTGTTACTACCACCACTCATAAAACATTAAGAGGGCCTCGTGGAGGGTTAATTCTTGCTAGAGATAACGA
>DCAT01000144.1:12804-19131 GCA_002312935.1 Oceanospirillaceae bacterium UBA1126
CCACTTATGCATATTATTGCTGCAAAAGCTGTATGTTTTAAAGAAGCACTAGAACCTGAATTCAAAGACTATCAAGCCCAAGTTAAGTTAAATGCTAAAACTATGGCACAAACTTTTATGGACCGTGGGATAAATATTGTTTCTAACGGTACAGAAAATCATATGTTTCTTGTAGATCTCATAGATAAAGGTATTACTGGCAAAGAAGCTGATGCTGCTCTTGGTCGAGCAAATATAACCGTAAACAAAAATGCTGTCCCCAATGATCCACAATCCCCTTTTGTAACAAGTGGATTAAGAATTGGAACTCCAGCAGCCACCACTAGGGGCTTCAAAGAAGATGAGGTAACTGAAGTTGCTTCCTGGATATGCGACGTCATTGAAAATATCAAAGATGATAAGATAATAGGCGAAGTAAAAGAAAAAGTTAAAATTTTGTGTTCAAAATTCCCTGTTTATAAATAAATAGAATTATATGCATTGTCCTTATTGTAGTTTCTCCGATACCAGAGTCATCGATTCAAGATTGATTACTGAAGGTCTACAAATTAGAAGAAGAAGAGAATGTCCTGAATGTGGAGAAAGATTTACAACTTTTGAAACAGCAGAATTACTTATGCCAAGGGTAATAAAACAAAAGAACAACACAAGAGAACCTTTTAATGAACAAAAACTTAGAGAAGGTTTGTACCGAGCTTTAGAAAAAAGACCTGTGGGAGAAGAAGAAGTTGAAACTCTCATTGAAGATATAAAGAAAGACATCCGCTCATCCGGTGAAAGAGAAATACCTTCACGATTCATTGGAGAGGTGTGTATGCAAAATCTTAGAAAAATAGATGAAGTTGCCTTTATTAGATTTGCTTCTGTCTATCGTAGGTTTGAAGACATCACAGAGTTCAGCGAAGAAGTAGAAAGACTCACAAGCGATTAACATGACTTTTCCTAAAGAGCATATGAAACATGCTCTGAAACTAGCAAAGAAAGGTATTTATTCTGTAGCTCCAAATCCTATGGTTGGATGTGTGATTGTTAAAGGCGACCAAGTTATTGGTGAAGGCTGGCATGTAAAAGCAGGACATAATCACGCTGAAATTAATGCCATAGAAGATGTAAAGAAAAAACACGGATCTACTTCAAAAGAGCTTCTCCTTGGCAGTGACGTCTACGTAACACTAGAGCCTTGCAGTTCAACTGGAAGAACGCCTCCCTGTAGTAAAGCTCTAATAAAAGCAGGCATAAAAAAAGTTTATATCGCTCAAGAAGACACTTCTCAAGAAGGTTTGGAGTCATTACGAGAAGCCAACATAGAAGTTGAAGTTGGCCTTTTAAATGATGAAGCTATTACTTTAAATACAGGGTTCTTTACAAGAATTAATGAAGGCCGACCTTTTGTAACTTGCAAAATAGCATGTTCTTTAGATGGAGGTATTGCACTTAGTAATGGAGAAAGCAAATGGATCACTTGTGAAGAATCCAGGAAGAACGCTCATCATATACGAGCTACTTCCGATGCTATATTAACCGGTATTGGTACGGTGCTAGCAGATAATCCAAGTCTGACTGCAAGAATTGAGAATCAAGATTTTATTGACCAGGGGAAAGATCCTTTACGTTGTGTGGTGGATAGCAGTCTAAGAATAACTGGAAAAGAAAAGGTATTAACTGATGGACATCCAACTATTATTTTTACAAATAAACTAGTAACAAAGTTTGACAGCGAGAATGTAAGCACCATTGCTAAGCCCGATGACAATAATAAGGTTTCTCTAAAAGGACTCTTACATCATTTAGGGCAAGTGGGAATTAATAACTTAATGCTAGAAGCTGGACCTATTCTTGTTGATGCAATGATAGAGGAAGAATTAATAGACAAATTTATTTTCTACATGGCTCCTAAGATCTTGGGGACCGGTAAATTAAATTTTTCTAAATTAGAAGGTTCTATAAAAAACCTAGGTACAATTGCATTAGAAATTGAAGAAGCAGAAGTCATTGGTGATGACCTCAGGCTGGCAATCACTCCAATATACAATAGAAATGAAGTTAAATAGCATACAAGAGCTGATTACGGATATCGCTCAAGGCAAGATGGTTATCCTTATGGATGATGAGGATCGAGAAAATGAAGGCGACTTGATACTTGCAGGTGAGAAAGTAACATCTGAAACAGTAAACTTCATGGCCACGCACGCAAGAGGTTTAATTTGTTTAGCCTTAGACCAAAATAAATGTGAAGACTTGGGACTAGAACAAATGGTTAAACATAATGGCACGGAACTAGGTACAGCTTTTACAGGATCAATTGAAGCTGCTACAGGAGTAACGACTGGTATATCCGCTGCTGATCGCGCTACCACAATCCTTGCAGCAGTAAAAAAGAATGCTACATCAGAAGATATAGTACAACCCGGCCATGTTTTTCCAATTAAAGCAGAAAAGGGAGGGGTTTTAACACGAGCAGGCCATACAGAGGCCGGTACGGACCTAGCAAAATTAGCTGGCTTTGGGCCTTCGGCAGTTATTGTAGAAATAATGAATGACGACGGGACCATGGCACGAAGAAATGACCTTGAAGTATTTGCTCAAAAACATGACCTAAAAATTGGGACTATAGCTGACTTAATACACTACAGAAACATTAGTGAAAAAAGTGTAGAGCTTTTAGATAAGACTTCTGTCGTAACAGAAATGGGAGACTTCAATCTTTATGCTTACCGAGACACAATTACAAACGACGTACACTTAGCCTTAGTTAAAGGAGAACTTTCTTCACAAAAAGAGGTGATTGTAAGAGTACAGCAAACCAACGTACTCCATGACATTATGGGAATCAATCAATTTGGTAGTAGATGGTCTTTTTCTGATGCCATGAAAAAGATTAATGAAGAAAGAGAAGGCGTCTTATTACTTCTTTCAAATAAAGAAACTTCAGGAGAAATTCTTAATAATATTAATTTCCTCAAGGACAAAAAGAGAAAAGATAGTGCGGAAACTCCCGATAATCGGATAATTGGTGTAGGCTCTCAAATTCTTAGAGACCTAGGTATAAAAAAAATAAGACTGTTAGGTTCCTCTGTTAAATACCCACTCACAGGATTCGACCTTGAAATAACTGAATTTATAAACTAAAAGAATGAAAGGTATTACAAAATTTTCTCCTTCTCCTCAATCAATTGAGGCGAACTATGGGATAGTTTATACAAGTTGGAATGAAGAGATTGTGAATAGTCTTCTTGAAAACACTAAACAAGAACTTTTATCCCTGGGGGTGAAAGAAAATAATATCTCAGTTATGGAGGTACCAGGAGCTTTTGAAATACCGCTTGCTGCAAAATCTCTAGCCTCAAGAGTTGATGTAGTTATAACCTTAGGGGCTATTGTAAAAGGTGATACGCCTCATTTTGATTTTATTGCTTCAAGTTGCGCTCAAGGTATAGTCCAAGCGTCTTTAGATAAGAACAAACCTATAATCTTTGGTGTGCTTACTACTAATAATGAGGAGCAAGCCTTAGAGCGATCTGATGCAAATAGAGAAAATAAAGGTGCAGAATTTGCTCGAAGCGCCATGCAAATGATTGAAGCTTTATCAAATTAGAATGACTAAAAAAACTTCCACCTCTCCTACACGCTCAAGAGATAAAGTTCTTCAGAGTCTCTACGAAATAGAAGTAGGAGGCGCCAGCCTAAAAGAAGTATTAAAAGACCAATTCACCAAAAAGAATTATCCTCACTACAAATCTTTGCTTGAAGGAATTGTGGAGTCACAAGAAAAGATTGATGAGCTACTAGAAAATAATATGGATAGATCTTTATCCGATCTAGATCCAATCGAAAGAAATGCTTTGAGATTAGCTATTTATGAATTGCTTAATAATAATCTTGATAAACCTATTGTTATTAATGAAAGTATAAGATTAACTAAAAAATATGGCACCGCTCAGGGCTATAAGTATGTTAATGCCTTACTCGATAAGATTATTAAAGAGGCTTTTTAGGGACTTTTATAAATATAGGAGAAGACCAAGCGCGCTCTTTTATTTCTCCCAAACAATCCCCTTCTTCTTCACCTTTCTTATCACCACAAAGATTTACTGAACTGCATGAGCCGTTTTCATCCATATCACATGAAAAACCATTACCGTTTATTGCTTGAGAAGGCTCTTGAATAGCACGTGCGTAATAAACAATCTCTCTATTGCTACCAAGAAATTGTTCATCTTCAAATTCTACTACACAACCTTCTTGAGAAGGCTCGCAGTCAAAAGTTTTCCACGGGTCTTCAATTAATGGGTCTATAGGCTCACCTGAATAAGACTGTGGTCTAATCCTTACTATTTCTATACTCGTTATAATTTTTCTTAGGTCGCTTGGGTTAAAACATTCACCCTTACAAAGCTGAGAGATAACTTCACTTACCTTTGCATTGATATTCAAATCACAACCCGGTTTTTGAATTTGGGCACCTATAGCTTTAACTCTAAAAATAGGATTATTCTCAAGATCAACTTCTGATCCCATAGGTTGAATAACACCAGAATTATGATTAATTAAGTCAAACCAAAGGAGAATCCTATCTCCGCTCGTGGCATATACTTCACGGCTATCCATTGAATCCCATAAAGCTTGTCTGTTACGGCCTTTTGAATGTGCAGCTACTAAACCTCCCGTATATATAAAAGAAGAAATCCTCTCTACCTTTATTGGAATGCTAATTTGGTCCTTAAATTTTCTTAAATCTATTTTTTTTGTAGAAGGCAATTGCGGTTCTTTTTTTGGTCCCAAACTCGATAAAGAATTATTTTTTGAAGAGTACTTTGAGTCTGAGTTTAGATAACGAAAGACTTCTTTATATCCTGTACCTGGTCTTGATTGGTGATTATCACTGGAGCCAATAAAACCAAAACGGTAGCCTTCAGGTTCTCCGCTAGTAAAGTCTCTAATGGCTAAAGCATATTGAGCTGACATTTGAGGTCGATAATTAAAGGCCGGTAAAAAACAATCTAAACATTGACCTGAATCTAGCCATTCAGTAGGTTCTGAACCAGGAACAGTAAGAAGACCAAATGGATTAACGCTTACGTAATTTTGTCTGGCAGCACGTGCTCTCTTATCACATTCTTCCAAAGAGCCAGCAGCGACTCTGCACCTTTCTCTGATAATTTCTCCTGCTTGGTGGCATTCTGGAATAAAACCAGGAGAGGGTTGCGGACAAGACAAAATACTGCTGCCGTCATAGTTCAATGTTCTCCAAGATCTATACTCTTCGGTGTTGCCATGACCAGAGTAAAGTTCGATTAACTTTTGATAGTTAGGGTCATGATCTTTTTTATTAAGCTGTGTATCCCAAGCGGCCATGGGAGGGGCTGTAGTTCCCCAAGCTGTACCATGAGGTATGACTAAAGAATCGAACCCCCATTCATCTAACTTTTTAAAGAGCACCTCAGGCGAAACAGCTCGCTCAATACAATCAACCGGTAAATCTCTCACTGGTTTATCAGAGGAGCATCGCTCTAGGTTATTAGTTATAAGTTTCCGATACCTAAAATTATAATAATTTTGTCTATTCTTAAAATCATACAAACTTGCAGCTAACATTGTTGATATTGGCATTAGGGAGGAGAGTTCAAAAAATTTCTCTTCAGCACCAATAGGTCTCAAAGGAATTTCATCATTTTCTATGCTTCTAAGAATGACATTCTTGTGCCCGTAATGGCTAGATTTATTTAAGCTTTTTTGAGTCCATTCCCAACCCAACAAAGGAATAATTGGTGGATTATCTAAATCTTTTGAAATAAGAGCACAATTCTGAATAGAAGAAATGGTATCTCGCCACTCTCTACTAGTCAGCCATTCAGCATGGTCAGTTACTGCAAAAAAATCTAAATTAGAACAAAATCTAGCAAAATTACAGGCGTCTGCCACTGGATGTACTCCTTCTCCTTGCATTATGGGTAAATTTAATAGAAAAGCATCTAATGAAAATGTTGAATGAACATGAAGATCTCCAAATAAGATTTGTTTAGTATCTTCACCTGTTGATCGGCTAACTTGATTGCTTCTCGTTGGATAAGAACGCTCTTCTTGTACATTTTCTCCTGCACCTTCATAAACTCCGAACCAATTAAAATACATACCCATCACTAGGAAAATAATAGGGAAAAGGAAAATTAAGGAGACGTATAAAGAATACTTAGTTAATTTGGGGCTCATCCAAAACTAAGAAGATTCAGGAAGAATAAGAGACAATTTCTTTAAATCTTCTGACAGAACAAAGTATTTCTTTCTTCTAACTTTATCACTCAAGAGAGATACTCTAAAAATCTTTCC
>DCAT01000049.1 GCA_002312935.1 Oceanospirillaceae bacterium UBA1126
CCTATTTAGTGGCATTTATGGAAGTTCTAACAGCCATGCCTCAGTGAAGATTATGAGTGAAACAGCGATCGATAATTATGAAAAAGATGGTTGAGGCTATTATGTCTCTAACACGAGAACAACAAAGGAAATTCCTGTGAGCGAAGAAGAGTTAGCCCCCGCAGCCTTGTCCACTTTTGAGGACGAACTAGACCTAGATATATTGCAAGATATTCCCATTGTGTTGTCTGCAGAAGTGGGTAGGTCGTCACTAAAAATTAAAGATTTATTGCGCTTAAGTAAGGGTAGTGTGGTCGAATTTGACCGCTTAGCTGGAGAGCCTATTGATGTCTGTGTGAATAACGTGGTGATTGCTAAAGGTGAAGTGGTGGTGGTGAATGAGCATTATGGAATTCGCCTTACACAGGTACTGGACGCAGCTGATCGTATCCGCAAAATTTAAGGTTTTTTTATGTTAGGTGACACCCAATTATTGGTGCAGTCTATTGGTAGCTTATTGCTGGTATTAGCTATCCTTCTGGCCATGGTATTTGCTGCGCGATGGCTGATGCAGCGACGACCTCAAGGTGGCCGTAGGCTTAGGTTTGTAGAAGCTATGGCATTAGGGAGCCGTGATAAAATACTGCTCATAGAAGTTGATGGTAAGTCTCTTCTTTTGGGTGTTACTGCGCACAATATTCGGTTGTTGACAGAGCTAGATGCTAAAGACTTGTCGTCTTCTCCAGTAAGCCAACAAGAAACTTTTACAGTGGCTGCGCAGCCAGGGCTATCTAAGCAGTTTTCTCAACTACTAGGCCGATATGCTCGTGTTGAAAAAAATAAGGACACGCTATGACAAGGGCACGTGCAATGAGTTGGCTGCCATTAGGCAGTATGGTGTTATTAATGGCTATTGCACCTCAGGCCAATGCAGCTGACAGCTTTTTAACAGGTGTGGTTGTTGAAACCAATGCAGAAGGTCAGCAAGAATATAGCTTAACGCTGCAAATTTTAGCTTTGATGTCGTTATTAACGATGCTGCCAGCGTTATTATTGATGATGACGTCTTTTGCTCGCATTATTATTGTTTTGTCGATACTACGTCAGGCTTTAGGTACGAACCAAACCCCACCTAATCAGGTACTTTTGGGTTTGGCGTTATTTTTAACCTTGTTTATTATGGCTCCCGTATTTACCCAAATAAATGATCAAGCGATTCAACCTTATTTAAATGATCAGTCTGATTTTACTCAGGCTTTTGAAGTTGCCCAGCAGCCCTTGAGAGAGTTTATGCTGAAACAAACCCGTGAATCTGACATTGAGCTTTTTGCTCAAATCTCTGGTGAACAAGAACTTGATGGGCCTGAAAGTGTGCCCATGCAATTGTTGATACCTGCTTTTTTAACTAGCGAATTGAAAACGGCATTCCAGATTGGGTTTTTGCTGTTTGTACCGTTTGTGGTGATCGACTTAGTGGTTGCTAGTGTGCTGATGTCCATGGGTATGATGATGCTATCGCCAATGATGATTTCATTGCCGTTTAAAATTATGATGTTTGTCCTGATAGATGGCTGGGCTTTAATATTAGGTACCTTAGCGGGTAGTTTTTATACCTGACACGGAGTGTGATGATGGACCAAGGTACTGTATTAGATATTGGCCGAGAGGCGTTGTTAGTGACTGCAACTATTGCCGGCCCTATGTTGTTAGTGGCGCTAGTCGTAGGCTTGCTTATTGGTATTGTGCAAGCAGCAACATCGATTAATGAAATGACCCTGAGCTTTATTCCTAAGCTGGTCGCCTTGGTGCTAGTACTGTATCTTTTTGGATCATGGCAAATTACCGTTCTGACTGACTTTGCATCGCGTTTGATTGAACGTATTCCAGGAATTATTGGGTAGTTATGTTTGCCGTTTGGGATGATGTACTGGCGTTGTTTTACACTTTTTTGTGGCCCATGACACGCATAAGCGCGTGCCTTATTGCTACGCCTATACTCTCATCTATGAGTGTAAATACTAGGTTACGTGTAAGCCTGGCCATGGTCCTTACTATCCTCATTTACCCATTACATGATTGGCCCATAGTCGATGTGCTTTCTGGTGCAGGCCTTGTGCTGTTTTTAGAGCAGGTGGTCATTGGTGTAATGATGGGGCTGATATTACAAATTGTTTTTGCCGCAGTAAGCGCTGCTGGTGAGTTTATTTCCTTATCTATGGGTTTGGGGTTTGCCATGATGGCAGACCCTAATAGTGGTGTGCAAACCCCTGTTATATCTCAATTTTTAGTCATTCTGGCGACCTTGGTTTTCGTCTCTATTGGTGGGCACCTCATTCTTATAGAGTTATTATTGGATAGCTTTCGTTTGTGGCCCATTGGCGAACCTCAGTTAGAAATGGCAATGGTATGGGATCTATTACAGTGGTCTGTATTGCTGTTTACTGGTGCAACTATGATTGCGCTGCCAGCAATGGTTGTTTTATTGCTCACCAACAGTGCTATGGGTGTTGTGTCTAGGGCTGCGCCTAGCTTAAATGTATTTGCTGTCGGTTTCCCTTTAACCTTATTAATGGGCATTGTGGTTCTGATCGTGTTGTTACCTAGTTTTATGGGTAATGTCCAAAGCCTATGGTTTGAAGCGTTTCAGCAAATACGGCTTCTATTGGGTGTGGCTTAGTTATGTCTGAAGACAGTGCTCAAGAAAAGACCGAACAACCCACGGCCAAAAAGCTCGAGAAATCCCGCGAAGATGGTCAGGTGCCGCGCTCAAAAGAGCTGTCCATGGCTATTATGATGGTGCTGGGCTCTGCCTTTTTGTTGATGACAGGGGGCACTATTATAGATGACCTTTCGATTTTGCTGAAATCTTCTTTGACAATTGAGCGGGAATTGTTGATGGATACCCAGCACTTGCCAAGTGTGTTGTTATCTACCTTGGTGACAGGCATTTTATCAGTGATGCCTTTTTTGCTGCTCACCTTGGTATTGGCACTCATCACCCCTGCACTTATCGGTGGTTGGCTGTTTTCTACCAAAGCACTTGGTTTTAAAGCCAATAAGCTCAACCCACTAACAGGGCTAAAGCGTATGCTTGGCACCCAAGCCCTTATGGAGCTAGTGAAGGCATTAGTTAAATTTATGTTGGTAGCTGGAATAGGTTATCTAGTCGTTGTGTCACAAATTGATCACCTTTTAGCCTTGGGTCAGATGCCTTTGGAGTTGGCAATGCAAGAGGGTGGAACGATATTGCTATGGGCCTTTTTTTACATTTGTTTGTCGTTGATGGTCATTGCTGCAATTGATGTGCCATACCAAATTTATAGCCATACTGAAAAATTGAAAATGTCGATGCAAGACATTAAAGATGAAATGAAAGAGATGGAAGGTCGTCCGGAAGTCAAGGCTCAGGTGCGTCAGCGGCAGCGCGAAATGGCCATGGGTAGAATGTTAGATGAGGTTACTAACGCCGATGTAGTGATTACTAATCCGCAGCATTTTTCTGTGGCTTTGGTATACGACCAAACAGGCTCGGGCGCCCCTATTGTTTTAGCTAAGGGGCAAGGTGAAATAGCAGCGCGGATACGCGAATTAGCGCAAACACAAAGCGTACAGATGTTACGTATGCCATTGTTAGCTCGGGCACTATATTTTACTAGCGAAATAAATGAAGAAATTCCAGAGGGTTTATTTGTTGCTGTGGCTCAAGTTTTAGCCTATGTCTATCAGCTTAATGTGGTCACACCAGGCATTCCACAGCCGCAACAGCCTAATCCAGAGGTGCCTGCTGACTTCCGTTATAACGAAGATGGTCAAACTATTTAGCGTTATCAGGCTTTAAAAGTGCAGAAAACGTGAGGAATGAAAATTATACGGTAGATTATCTGAAAAATGCCTAATATTTGCCCTTAATATGCCGATAAAAGTAGAGTAGCAGACGTTATAAAAGCTGAGACACAAACCCCAGCTTCTAATACCTGTGTAGACTGTGGATTGACCGAGATTTGAAACCTATGAGTGACCAAAATAAAGACAATGCCAAGGCTGTCGGGCCTGAGAATGTAACTATAGCGCCAGGCGACAGTGCTATCGCTTCGCCTCAAGATGATACCTTAGAGACTAGTGGTAGTGAATCACCAGTTATTAGCAGCGATGCCAAGCAAGAGGCTGATGCCAATGCTATGGCTACACAGGCTTTGTTAGCCAGTGTAACGACAATTAAGGAGGCAGCTAAGCAGACAGCTAAGGGGTTTAAAGCTCAGAGGTATATGGTTGGCTTTATCCTTTCTTTAGGCTTTGTGAGCCTTTTGAGTGGTGTTGCGATGTTATACGTATTGCAAAATGCAATCAAAAATGCCTCTGCAATAAGCATTGCAATGGGCTCTAGGTTGGCACAATTTGAAGTGCAAATGAATCGAGTTAACCAAATTGGAGTTCAGCTTGATGACCTGATGATAGTTAACGAGCAACTGGCTCAGGGTACAGAAATGTTAATGTACCATCTGAAACAGGTCAGCACCGATGCGCTAAAAGCCGCGTCACAGCAAGGTACAGAAAATAAGCTGATGTTGGGTAGTGTTAACGATCAAATTTTAACGAGTTTTGATGCCTTGCAAATTACCACCAAAGCCCAGCAGGGGGTATTGACTCAGTTGAAAAAACGTATTGACGGTTTGCAATTGCAAATGAATAAGGTACAAAACGAAGACCTAGTGGGCAAAATGAAAGCCCTAATCGCCCTTGAACAAGAACGTTATTTCGAACTGGAAAAAGCTAAATTAGACCTAGGGACAGCTCAACTTGAGGCTAAGAAAAAATCAGAAGCCTCTCCAATTAAAGGTAACTACATCACCTTTGGCGCTAAGCCAAAATAATGGGTTTAGCCTACATTATTGTGTTGCAATAACGGATTATGTGGGCTAAAAGCTGAGTTAAAGCAGATAAGGGGTTATAATGGGGTTAATTGCTTAGGCCAAATTAGGACCCTACTATGAGTATCATTCGCCAACACGATTTGATTGATAGCGTTGCAGACGCTTTACAGTTTATTTCCTATTATCACCCACTAGACTTTATACACGCTGTTCATGAAGCCTACCTGCGGGAAGAATCTAAAGCGGCCAAGGATGCCATGGCGCAGATCCTAATCAATTCGCGATTGTGTGCAGAAGGTAAGCGCCCTTTATGCCAGGATACAGGTATTGTTACTGTGTTTGTAGAAGTAGGCATGGACGTGCAATGGGATGCACAACTAAGTTTAGAAGACATGATTAACGAAGGCGTAAGGCGCGCCTACTTGCACCCAGATAATAAATTGCGTGCCTCTATTTTGTCTGACCCGGCAGGTAGTCGAACCAATACTAAAGACAACACACCAGCAGTGATCCATACCTCTATTGTTAAGGGTGACCGAGTTGATATTCAGTTAGCTGCTAAAGGTGGTGGTTCAGAGAATAAAAGTAAAATGGTTATGTTAAACCCATCTGATAGCATTGTAGATTGGGTGTTAAAGACAGTGCCTACTATGGGGGCTGGCTGGTGTCCTCCTGGTATGCTGGGCATAGGCATAGGTGGTACAGCTGAAAAAGCGGCATTGCTGGCTAAAAAATCGTTAATGGGTTCTGTTGATATTCACGAGCTACAAGCGCGTGGAGCAAGTAATACAACCGAAAAGCTGCGCTTAGAGCTGTTTGAAGCAGTGAATAACCTAGGTATTGGTGCTCAGGGCCTAGGTGGCTTAACCACGGTGCTGGACATTAAGGTGATGGACTACCCTACCCACGCGGCGTCTTTACCTGTGTGTATGATTCCTAACTGCGCTGCGACGCGCCATGCACATTTTATGCTGGATGGCAGTGGCCCAAGTTTGCAAACACCCCCAAGGTTAGATGATTATCCAGACATTGCATGGGATTCAGGCGCAGGTTCGAGAAAAGTTAATTTAGATACGGTGACACCAGCAGACGTATTGACTTGGAAGTCTGGCGAAACTTTATTGTTGTCGGGTAAAATGCTCACAGGACGGGATGCTGCTCATAAAAAGATGGTAGACATGATAGCTCACGGCGAGCCATTGCCGGTGGATTTAAAAGGACGGTTCATTTATTACGTTGGTCCGGTTGACCCTGTGAGAGACGAAGCAGTAGGCCCTGCAGGGCCCACCACAGCTACCCGAATGGACAAATTCACCAGCATTATGCTTGAAAAAACTGGATTGCTGGGCATGATCGGCAAGGCTGAGCGAGGACAAGAGGCTATTGATGCAATTAAAGAGCATAAGGCGGTTTATTTAATGGCTGTTGGCGGCGCTGCCTACTTAGTCTCCAAAGCCATTAAGAGTGCTGAAGTAATTGCATTTGCAGAAATGGGGATGGAAGCCATTTATGAATTTGACGTTGAAGACATGCCCGTTACTGTGGCAGTGGATGCTGGCGGTACTTCGGTTCACCAAACGGGCCCAGCCCAATGGTACGATATTATCCAAGCCCGAAAAATTAGCTAGTCTTAGCCACTAACGGGTGCTAAACCCCTGACTTTGCAAATAAGGCAGCATATGGGGTCGCGCCTCTTTAACGAGGGTTTTGATGATGTGCTGGCTAAAGGTTAGATGCAATTTTCCTTGGCTACGTTGCTGGTAGTATTCGCTTATTTGGCTATCGTAACTTGGCAAATTAGATAAACCGTTGTTGGAATAGTGGTCTTGATGTAACACCATAGATAAAGGAAGACGAGGTTTTTGCCCAGGATTTTGATCAGGGTACCCAAGACATAAGCCAAATATAGGAAACACGTGTCGAGGCAAGTTTAATAATTTAGTCACTTCTTCTGGTTGGTTGCGTAAGCCACCAATAAAAACTCCGCCTAATCCAAGACTTTGGGCCGCAAGTAAAACATTTTGTGCAAATAATGCAGTATCTATACTGGCAATGAGGGTTTGTTCGGTAAATCCTGTGGGCATTTGCTGCTCTTGGCGCAGGCATATCTGTTGATTACGCTGTAAATCAGCACAAAACACCAAAAATGTTGCAGCGGTCTCTACGTATGATTGACCTCCAGCAGCCAGTGCTAGGGCAGCACGAGTCTCTTTAGAATTAACTTGAATAACACTGGTTACTTGCACAAAACTGGAGCTAGCTGCGGCCTGACCTGCAGTAATGCAAGTGTTAATTATCTCTTGAGGGATGCTTTGGCTGGTAAATTTACGGATAGATTGATGATCCATCATTTGTTTTATAAGGCTTTTTTGAGGCATAGTAATTTATTAGTAATTGGCTAACATTGCAGATGTTAGCACAGGACTAGTTAGGGTAGAATGGAAGGACGCATCCATTTAAAGTTGACTTCAGTTATGCCATTGATGGCCCCTAATTTATCGATTGCTCCTCATCTAGCTCAGCGTTATGGCCTGGAACAAGCGTTGATGCTTGCTGTGGTAACAGAATTGGTAGGTGCTTGGAATGGCCAAGTGGTCGTTGAGGAGCAACGGTTGTACGGCCGAGCCCTATGTTTAACAAGGCAGCATCAAGGTCAATTATTATCCCAGCTTTCCTCTCTAGGCTTATTGCAAGTTGCACCTGCAGGCGAGGGTATGGTGCGTATTGAACTACAACTCATGCCAGACTTCCCTTTACCTGTCACTGAAGTTAACCATGAAGCAGACTCGCAGCCTGCTGTTAGTAAAGTGGCTCAAGTAAAGGCAACTATGGGAGGTTTTGGTGGCTGGCGCCGAGATGAGGGCGAAGGTGATGAACTAAGCCGTCTTTTTGCCGCCAAGGAAGCTCAGCACCAACACTTGTGCCATATGGATTTGGAATGGAAACTTTCGGCAAATATTGTCAAAGTTTTAGCCCAGCAGCACCAGATAAGTGAAGCCTTTGCCCTTGGCATTAAAGATGAGTTTGTGGTTTATTACATGGACAAAGGCCGCCGAGAAACCCCAGGTGGCTGGGATCAAAAGTTTTTAAAATGGGTTAAAAAAGAACAGGTTCATCAGCAAACAGCTCAGGCCCGTGCCCAAAGACAAACTCAACAACAGACTAATTCATCCAATGAAGAAGCTAGATTCGCTGCTAAACAGCGCCGACGAAATATTACAGCAAACGTCCTCGACATCAATAATACCGACTGGTAAAACGGCTGTTGCTGCACATCCCCCCATTGACCAAAAAATTAAAACATTGGTTAACATGCTTTTTGCCCGATTTATGACTATTTACGGCCATAAGTTTAAAAGTGCGTTTGATGACGATAAAGAAATTATTATTGCAAAGCGTGAGTGGGCGTTAAGTTTGGCTGGTTATGAAGAAGATGTATTGGTGTTAGCGATTGAACAAACTAAGCGTCAGTATAGCTGGATGCCCTCAATTGCAGAATTTTTACAATTGATGGATCAGTGCCAGCAAAGCTTTGGCCTGGCTCCTGCTGAACAGGCGTATGCAGAAGCGTGCCGCCACGCAACTGCACCTAGCCACCATCCTTGGAGCCACGCAGCGGTTTACCACGCAGGCCGGGCAACTGGGTGGTTTGAGCTCAAAAGCCTTCCGCGTCAGGCCACACAAGGACGATTTAACCACCATTACAAGGCCTTATGTCAGCGGGTTTTAGCAGGAGAAAACTTAGACCAAGTGCAAACGGCAAGCTTACCAGCACCTAATAATGATGACTTATTTGCCTTAATAGATCAGTGGGCTAAACAGCTAAATATGCTTCCAGAACTTGCTCAAAGCGCTTTATATTTTTTGCATTTACCGCACCAAAGCCCCCTACGACAGCGACTATATCTGCGCAGTAAAGCTGTTTATTCGGCACTTAGTATCCCATATTCTATTGATGAACTACGTAGTCAGATTATATAAAGGCCGTTCTTGTCCTAGTTTTTTGGCTATCAGTATATTAATATTTTTCTAAAATTAGTTAAGGGAAGCGGATCCACTGGTTATTGTCAGAAGGGGCATTCAGTGAGCTATCTGTATCACTGGTAAACAGCATTTGTCTAAAGTCATCCACACTTGGAATGGCAATTATTTTATCGGCATAAATAAAATTAGCGTTGTTACGGAAGAAAGCTTTTGGATTATTGCTAACAATGAGCTGCTTAACTAAATCTAACCTTAAGTTAGTCTTACCGTAGGCTCGTGCAGCAATTTTATCTAATGAGTCACCAGTTTTGATGCGGTATTTAGATCCAGGCGCTATGCCGTTAATAGCGCTCTTTCGACCATTTACCTGTTTCTCCAAGTGCTGAAGGTCCCCGAGAAGTGCTTTTAGATGTTGTTGCACTTGCTCTTGATTTGCGTAAATAGGGCTGCCCAAGAGACTGACAGTGAGCATGATGCATATCATACTATTCTTCATGATCTAACTCCAAAAAAGTAGGTTTGTATGACATCAAAACACAATCAACTGGGCGGTTGTAGGGCCTACATTAATGGGGCCAGCCATATGCTCTAGCATGGCGGTGTGAGGTTGCACTTGCGTTACTTTGAAAACCTGTGGTGCCCTGGTTGCATTTGGATTAAGAATTCCACTCTGGTAATTTTGAGGTAGTAATAGCAATTGTTGCCCTTGCTCTAAGCCTAATTTTTGGCCTTTATTAATACGCCATAGTGGCTGATCGACGATTTTAGTGAGTTTGATATAGCTACCTGCACATTGCACATTTTGAAATAGGCTGTGCCATGTTTTTTGTACCCATATCGCCACACTTTTGCTTAGCTCTGGGGGGATAGGGTTGTTAGATGCTGCAATGGACTGGTTGACTGGAAGGGAGAACTGGTGCTGGTGACTTAGGTTAATATGAGGCAAATATGGGCTTGAAAAATTTGCTGTTAATATTAATATAGCAGTATTTTGACTATCAAAAAAGCTGGATAGCGTGCTTAGTTTGGTGAGCGTTGGTGTATCTATATTTTTTTCTAGCCATTGAGCACCAATAGCCAAATGATAATCAGCTTGGTTATAGGCCTCTGAGGCAAGCCAAGCTGTTTGATACGCATTGAGTGCAGGATTAATTCGGTGAGTAGCAAAATTGACACTTTTTGCTAACTTAGAAAACTGTGCTTCAGTGTCCAATAGCAACTGATTAACGTCAACTTGATGATAATTAATGTTGCCTGTTGGGGTGGCCAAATCTGTTGTCAGTACCTGAGTTAGTTGCGGTAATTGGCAGTCTTTTTCATTGTCGTCCAGATTTAACGCTAGCTTAACTGTAGCAATACCCTGTTCTGTATTTTGCGCCAGAAGGTCCATGTGGTGAATTTTCAGGTCGGACTGAAGGCTTATGTTCTCAGTAAGCTGGCCCTGAGCGTCTACCATGCTATGGCTAATGATTTGACCTTTACGCTGTGTTGCTGCCGTACGCAGTGCATCAAGAACAGCCATCATTAGAGCGGTGTCTTCATCGCCTTCAGTAACCAAAGCTTGACCAGAAACGACCAACGCGGTGGCTGTACCTTGTTGGGCTGCACTAGGACTAGAAATAACTAGCCCTAGCAACGCGGCACAAAAAAGTGTGTTGATACGCTTTATAGGGGCTGATGGCTTCATCAAATAGTTATGTAGACGTTATCTAGCGACTAAAAAAACACGCCTAAGCTCAAGCATAGTGTCTTTTTCTAGTTCTAACTTAGTTTCATAACTGTCATCGCCTATAGGGTTTATGCTGACAACCTTAGCTCCATAAACCACTCCTGCCACATGGGCCCGCATGGTGTCATTAGCAATAATCATGTCTTCCACGGTAGTCGAAGCATTGATTTGCTGGCCATAGACCTGCTCTGTAAGGCTGCGGTAGGCATCTAGTTTTGACGCGCGAATAGCCATTAATCGCCGCTGGGCTGGGTTTTTACTTTTTTGAGTACTGATATTGGCATAGCCTGTGGAAATGATCACTTCCTTCTTGTACATAGGGGTGTTTTCTGCAGCAGAAGCAGGCTGATTACCTGTTAAAGACATAGTACAACCCCCAATAGTGAATGCAACGATCCCTACTATCCAAAGGCTGAGTTTACGCGTGGTTTTAACGTTCATGAATAAGTCCTCTTTTGCTATGTAGAGAGTATCGACCTCGCAGGCAGGGACTTTAGCCCTTAAAGTAAAATAAATACCAAATGTGAGTAAATATTGGCATCGTTATTGCTAATAAACACTTAGGGTAATGTTTTAACTACCGACACCATTTATTAATGGGCAAAAATAAAATATAAAAAACGATTAAAAACAGCAGGTTAGTTTTTTATTTTTCCTTAGAGCTTAAGTCCTTATGAATTTTTCACAAGCGTTAACATTGAAGAGTCAGATCAACGTCAAACATTTGACAGGCTTACTCATACCCCTATTGATCCTGCTAATCATTTTAATGATGGTCGTTCCTCTACCGGCATTCTTATTGGACCTATTCTTCACTCTAAATATTGCCCTTGCACTGGTTATTGTGATGATTTCTATAAACACCATGAGGCCGTTAGATTTCTCATCTTTTCCTACGGTATTATTATTTGCCACTTTGCTGCGCTTAGCTCTTAATGTGGCATCTACCCGCATTGTTTTGGTAGAGGGCCATACAGGTACAGATGCTGCAGGACAGGTGATTCAGTCATTTGGTGACTTTGTTATTGGCGGTGATTATGTGGTCGGTATCATCGTATTCTCCATCCTCATGATCATTAACTTTCTTGTAGTGACAAAAGGTGCAGGCCGAGTTTCAGAGGTTAGTGCGCGGTTTACCTTGGACGCCATGCCTGGAAAACAGATGGCCATCGACGCTGACCTAAATGCTGGCGTTTTGACCCAAGATGAGGCTCGCGAACGTCGTGCTGACGTTACGGCGGAAGCAGATTTTTATGGTTCTATGGACGGTGCCAGTAAGTTTGTAAAAGGTGATGCGATCGCGGGTTTTCTTATTCTGTTGATTAATATAATCGGTGGTCTTGCCATTGGTATGGGCACCCATGGTTTAAGCTTTAATGAAGCTACCGAAACTTACGTATTACTGACTATTGGTGACGGTTTGGTCGCTCAAATCCCCTCGTTGTTGTTGGCTACTGCAACAGCCATCATTGTCACCCGGGTGTCATCTACCACCGATATGTCAAGCCAAGTGGTGGGGCAACTTGGCAGCCCTCAGGCTCTTATCGTA
>DCAT01000188.1 GCA_002312935.1 Oceanospirillaceae bacterium UBA1126
GTGAGAGTAGGTCATCGCCAAGCACCTCATTCAGTACTAAAAAACCCCTCGTCTTAATCAGACGAGGGGTTTTTTATGCGTTGCTGAAAAGTGATGACTATTGTAACGACCTACATCCGCCAACTAAAACTTGGAAAAATTATGACATTGGAGTCCACATTACAATTCCTAGCAATCACCTTATTCCTAGAAGTCACCCCAGGGCCAGGAGTGATGTTTATCCTCTACCAATCAGCTTTTAGCTTCCGTAATGCTGTGGCTGGAACACTAGGTTTATTAACGTCAAATGTTATTTGGATCAGCCTAGTGGCCACAGGCTTAGGCCTAGTGTTAACTCAAAACCCCAGTGTGTTTGATGCTCTGCGGTACGCTGGAGCTGTCTATTTGGTTTATTTAGGTTACAAAATCATTCATTATGGCATTGGTAAGCCCAAGGCGAATGACAATATCCATGCTGAGCAGCACAAAAGCACCTGGTCCAGCTATCGACAGGGTATGCTTACCTCATTATCCAACCCAAAAGCGCTGTTATTTTTTATGGCGTTATTTCCCCAGTTTACTCGGCCAGAATATTTTATCGAGGATATTATTTATTTTGGTTTACTAAAAATGACTTGTTTGGCCGTAGTTATGATTAGCTATGGCGTTATGGGGCGGCGAATGTTTAATTATATGGGCGAATCTACTTGGGCCAACACCATTTCAAGAGTGTTTGGTGGCGGCATAATCATTGCAGCAATCGCCATTGCACGAGGGTAATGTGGCGGTTGACTGATAGGCTTTGGTTGATCGCCCATGACCCTAAGGCAATAACCCTTTATAATAGGGTTATATTGGTTACTTGGGTGAAACTTTATGTACTTTGACGAATTATATGCACCACTTCGAGACATGCAGGACTGGCAGCAAATAGCGTTCTCTGCTGCCCTATGTGAGCGCATTTTTCCTCACTATGCGTTGTACGATAGCCTCTCAGAAACTAACCAGGTTAATATTGCTAGAACAGCTCTAGATCAGGTTTGGAAGCAGTTATCCCTGCGTGGCAACATGAACGCAGATACTCAGCTAACCAAAATTGAGGCGATCGTCCACAGTGAAGAAGATGAAAGCTTTGGTGCAGGCCTGGCGTTTGACGCCCTTGTGGCCTTAATGGCGACCCTTCACTGTGTCGATAACGCTAGCTTTGAAGATGCGGCTAGCGTGGCCCACTTGTCACGAGAGAGCGTAGCTAAGTTTGTTGAACTCCATGCCGACGATGAACTAAGTGATGAGCAACTTATTCGGCATATATCCACCCATGAACTCATGGTGAAAGAACTAGCATTTCACGCTGATGTGATTACGCTGTTATTATCTCAACCTATTGCAAAAGCCTCACAAATAGACCAGCTTAAATTGGTTGCCATAGCAGACGGCGTAAGCAATATCGGTATTAGCATGAGCCATGGGTAACGTCCCAGCCCGCGCGATAATGCCCCTTACCCTAGACCATGCCCATAGCTGTTTGCCATTGGCTTACAAAGAGACCTAAGTAATGACATTAGTTAAAGGGTTTGGCTACTTGCTCCAAGGGGCAAGACTACTTTCCCACCCTGGCTTAAGACTATTTGTGCTGCTGCCGCTATTGGTAAACATTATTATGTTTGGTGTGGGCCTGTTGGTACTAATTTCCTTCGTAGGCGGTTGGATGGGGGAAATTGTGGCCTGGCTACCCGAGTGGATGGGTGGAATAACTTCGTTCTTGTGGTTTCTTCTGGTCATTTTATTTGGCATGGCCGTGTTCTTTAGCTTTAACTTGCTGGCTAATTTTATAGCCGCGCCACTGAATGGCTTGTTAGCTGAAAAAGTACAGCTTCATTTAACTGGGAAAGAACTAGGTGTCACTAGCCTTGGGTCAATTCTGGCGAGTATCCCGAGGTCTATCGGCCGAGAAATTAGTAAATTAACCTATTACCTCCCAAGAATTCTCATTCTACTGATACTAACCTTGATTCCAGGAATTAACGTGATAACCCCGTGGTTGTGGGTCTTGCTCACTGCTTGGATGATGGTTATTCAGTATGTTGATTATCCAATGGATAATAATGGCATAAGCTTCCGAAAAATGAAACGTAGTTTGAGCCAGCAGCGCTTACTGCATCTGGGGTTCGGTGGTGGTGTGTCACTTTTGTTAATGGTTCCTGTGGTCAACTTCTTTGCCATGCCAATCGCCGTAGCTGGGGCCACAGCCCTCTATGTCAATGAGCATGAGCCATTAAATATAGTTGATTAAAAGACCAATCCACACGCTCAATGCTGCCCACTGACTATTAATGAAAGCTTTAAAGTAGTTTGTGTTTTGCCTAGTTCGGCCTAAGTGATTTTGATATATAAAAAATCCTGCCATAACGGCTAAGCCCACATAAAATGGGCTACTAAGGCTATTTATTAGGCCCACAGTAAACAATAATCCTACACACCCTAGCTGAAACGCTGCAATTATAGCTAGATCCCAACGACCAAAAAGCACTGCAGTAGATTTTATGCCAATGTTCAAGTCATCCTCTCGGTCTACCATGGCGTAATAGGTGTCGTAAGCGATCGTCATACAAACCGCTGCGCAGAAGGTAAGCCACGCGGTAAGGCCTGTGGCTTGTGTTTGTGCAGCAAACCCCATGGGTATAGCCATTGCAAATGCCGCCCCGAGGATCGCCTGCGGCCAATGGGTATATCGCTTCATAAATGGGTAAGCAGCCGCCAGGATAACCGCTACAAAAGACAAGGCAATGGTATAACCATTAGTCAACAACACTAATAGAAACGCGGCTAAACACAGGCCAAAAAATAACACTAACGCTTCCTTGGGGCTAACCGTGCCTGTTGCTAATGGTCTTTGTTTAGTGCGTTGCACGAACCCATCTACGTTGCGATCTGCGTAATCATTAATCACACACCCTGCAGCACGCATCACATACACCCCAACTACAAAAATCAGCAATACATCTAGCTTAGGCAAACCCTCAGCAGCTAACCAAAGCGCCCATAAAGCCGGCCAAAGAAGCAAATAGGTACCCACTGGCCGGTCTAGACGCATAAGACTTTTAAAGTGGGGCCAGCGGCGCAGTATCGAAATCACAATAATGGTTCAACTTATAACAAAGTCACCATGCTACCATATGAATCTTTACTGTCGCTGCTGAAAGTTATCATGATGCCAACAAAAACCCATAAGCTGCTATTAATCTGCACAGGAAATACCTGTAGGTCACAAATGGCCCATGCCATGTCTCACCAATGGGCGTTATTACATGGATTAAACCTTGAAATTGAGTCTCGAGGTATTCGAGCAAAGGCAGGTGACCCTACAACAGAAGAAGCTATTTTAGTGCTAGGTGCAGCTGACATTCATTGGCAAGGTACTAGTCAACCACTCACGGCTGCAGACTTGCAGTGGGCAGATGACCTATGGGGAATGACGCAGGAACACTTAGATTTTGTTACTCAACTTGGCGCTGATTTAAACCCAGGCAGCCTGCCCTGCTGCCGGTTACTTGCAGGGGTTCATGAGCTTGTAGATCCTCTAAACTGCGGGCTTGCCGCCTATGAACAGCTGTTTTCTAGTTTACAAGAACTACTGCCTAAACGTCTTGCGGCAATACAAACGCCATCGGAGGCATAAATACTTCGGTCACCAAAATGCCCTTACTATCTAAGTAAAATACAGATCGCCGCGCCCAATGCTGTTGTTGGCTATGCCTTTGTTGAAGGCAGGTTACTTCTAATGCGCCGCGCACCATATTAGGGTGCTTAAATAACAAAGCGCCCAATGGCTTGCTGCCGATATTTTTAAATTTCCGTAAACCACCACTAAGCGTGCTGTGGGGTATAATGCTTCGGGCGCACACCCAAACTTGGCCGTGACAAAGCAGCTCAACTTCGCGGATAATGGCTTTTTGGCGTGGTTTTAGTGCCAGTGCTTGAGCTTCGGACTGGCTTGGGATACCCCACTTATTACTAACCACACGCACTGAAAACTGGCCATGACTTGCATGGATAAGACGTTGTGTTAATGACCCTTTATCCTGCAGCCAAGCTTGCCAGTGCCGAGGAATACTATGGCACATTGGCCGCCTGTAACTGCGCCATGTGGACGGGTAAGGTTTTTGTGAATGAACCAGAGAAATAGGCACAGTAAGCTCATCAATTATGCGACAAATAAAGGAACCATTGTATCAATAAGTATAGCCCTAAGAAACTCTCCCAGGCTGATCACGAGGTGATTAAAACCACCCGCCTTTGGCTTAACCAAATGGTGCTAGGCTTAAATCTATGTCCATTTTCACACAGTGTGGTGGCTCAAGACCAAGTGCACTATAGCGTTTGCAGTGGCACCAAAGACGCCCAGCTCAAGCAATTTTATGTTACCGAACTACAGCGGTTACTTGAGACTAGTGAAAATACTATTGCCACAAGCTTGTTGATGTTTCCTCAGGGCCTAGAGGCCTTCGATGACTACCTAGACCTGTTAGATTGGTTCCAGCAGCTATTGGAGCAGGCAGAACTGACAGAGCATGTACAATTAGCGTCATTCCATCCTCAATATCAATTCGAGGGTGTGGCTTTTGAGGACCTTAGTCACTTTACAAATCGCTCACCTTATCCAACCATACATCTGCTGCGTCAAGCGCAAATGACCAAAGCCTTAGCTCACGTCGCAGACCCTGAGCAGATATTTGCAGACAACATTGAAACACTTAATAAACTTGGCCGCCAAAAGGTTGAATTACTGTGCCCCTGGGGCAAATAGGAATAATGTTATGAAACTCCATATTCTTGCCGTTGGTGGCACTATCGACAAGGTCTACTTCGACGCCCTAAGTGACTATAAGATTGGACCACCTGCTGCTGCTGAAATTCTACAACGGATTAACGTAAATTTTGATTACGACGTCAGCCAGGTGATCTCTAAAGATAGTTTGGACATGACTGATGCTGATCGTGAAGAAATTCTAGCTGCAGTTCAAGCTCATCCGGCAAAACATGTGATTATCACTCACGGAACCGACACTATGGTGGATACTGGGCAGGTGCTAAAGCAGGCCTTGGGAAAAACTGTGGTGATCATGGGGGCGATGCAGCCAGCTATAATGAAGCTAACAGATGCAGATTTTAATCTAGGTGTGGCTGTAGCTGCAGTGCAGGCGCTCCCAGAAGGGGTGTACCTGTGCATGAGCGGAAGGATCTATGATATTGACAGGGTGGCGAAGAATCGCTCTGAGTCGCAATTTCAAGACCTCTGACCGGGCTTTAGTTCGTGATCAATAACTCATTGAGTCCATAATGCTCATCTAGCCACTGACCAATCACATTATTACCACAAAGGTGGTGGGCATAGTGCATGTGTAAGCAGCGGATTTGCTCCCAATCGCGCAACCCTCCGATGCCATAAGTGTCTAGTAGATCGACATAACCCAAACGAGTAAGCTCAGCCACGTCCTCTGATGAGCAACTTGCCCAACGCTCGGCTACGTATTCACGCTGATTTACTTGATAAGCGGCCATCAAATCTGGGTCATCTTGCAAGCGCTTTTCTAGTGTTTTTACGGTGCCCACCATTTCTATCTGGCTAATGGCCTTATGAAGGTCCCTAGACGATAGCCAGTACAAGGTAGGGAATGGCTTGTTATCAACTAAAGGACGCATCTTAAGCACTAAAGGAACACCATTAGCAGAGCTGGAAGCAATTGCTTTCAAACCTCTGGGGCGGCGGCCTAGCTGTTGTTCAATAGTCGCAAGTTGTTGGGGCAAGAGCATGATTGTTTGGGGGGCTAGAAAAATGAGTAAGGTTTAATTATGGCACCCACACGTTACGTGAGTGCCATGAGAAGGTTATCTTAGTGACCTAATATCTGGCTTAAAAATAACTTAGTACGATCATGCTGCGGGTTATCAAAGAATTCATGAGGTGTATTTGACTCAATGATTTCACCCTCATCCATAAAGATGACCCGATCTGCTACCTTTTTGGCAAAGCCCATCTCGTGGGTTACACATAGCATGGTAATGCCTTCTTCGGCCAAAGACACCATTGTATCAAGTACTTCTTTGATCATTTCAGGGTCA
>DCAT01000056.1 GCA_002312935.1 Oceanospirillaceae bacterium UBA1126
GCAGATCTTCGTTTAAACGAACCACGCTACGCCTCTTTACCTAATGTAATGAAAGCTAAGCGAAAGCCACTGGAAAAGATAGACATTAGCGACTTAGGCTTAGATACGGCTAACCGCATGACAACTCTTGAAGTGATGGAGCCGCCTGCACGCGCATCGGGTGTGATGGTTGAAAATGTTGCCGAGTTAGTTGAAAAACTACGTAACGAAGCTAAGGTTATTTAAGGAGCCTAAAATGAGCATTCTAGTTATTGCAGAACATGATAACGCCAGTATAGTTGGCGCTACTTTACACACAGTGACCGCTGCCCAGCAAATTGGTGGTGACATTGATTTACTTATTGCTGGTAATGGCTGTTCAGTGGCCGCTCAAGCAGCAGCTCAGATTTCTGGCGTCAATCGAGTATTGCTGGCAGATGATATTAGTTTAGAAGGCCTACTGGCAGAAAACGTGGCTAATTTAGTGGTTTCACTAGCTGGTAACTACAGCCATGTGTTAACAGCTGCCACTACCTTTGGCAAAAATTTCATGCCCCGCGCTGCAGCTTTGTTAGACGTGAGTCAAATTTCCGAAATCAGCGAAGTTATTTCTGCAGACACCTTCGTCCGCCCAGTTTACGCTGGTAATGCTATGGCTAAAGTTCAATCTAGCGACCGCATTAAGCTAATTACTGTTCGTATTACCAAATTTGACGCAGCCACCGAAACTGGTGGTTCTGCCACTATTGAAGCCGTAGATGCGGTTGCCGATTCTGGCCTTTCTCGCTTTGTTGGGGTCTCTTCATCTGAATCTGAACGTGTTGAGCTTACTTCGGCTGCCATAGTCATTTCTGGTGGCCGTGGCATGCAAAACGGTGAAAATTTTCACATGTTAGAAAGCGTTGCAGACAAGCTAGGTGCAGCCGTTGGCGCATCGCGTGCCGCAGTAGACGCTGGATTCGTGCCTAATGACTACCAAGTAGGCCAAACTGGTAAAGTGATTGCGCCAGACCTATACATTGCTGTAGGAATTTCTGGAGCTATTCAGCACTTAGCTGGTATGAAAGACTCGAAAACTATTGTTGCCATCAACAAAGATTCAGAAGCACCCATCTTCCAAGTTGCTGACTACGGTTTGGTCGCAGATTTATTTGTAGCTGTTCCGGAATTAGATAAAGCGCTTTAGTGCGCAATGGTGCTGTAATCAGTGATCACAGACTGTTGGACACGTCTAAATGACAATAAAAAACCAGACCTGTTCTGGTTTTTTATTGTCTGTAAAATAGCTATATTTTAATTGCAAACCGATTGCTGATTGCAAAAATCTGTCTAGGATTAGCAGGGTTTGCTTTCACTAAAAAATGAGAACTACATGAGTGGTTTGCAACACAGCGCTCACTGCAGCATTGCATGGGCAAAGAGCAGCGCCACATTACCCAAAACATGCTAAATGAGGCACTGGCATTACCAGAAAAAAAACTGCGTATGGAAGCGTTTAGACGCCTAGACATCCACTTGCAGCAAGAACTGGTGTTATTGCCCCTTTACCACCATCGACAACAAATGCATTATGGTAATCGTGTGCAAGGACTGCAGCTCAACTGTCTAGGCTGGGTAGACTTCAAAGACATCTGGTTTGACGATGGGCGCTAGCTATGTCTCTTAAGGCTTGGTCCCTAAACATATCTTGATGCATACACCTAGATTATGGTTTGGGTTATGTCGCCTACTTTAACTGGCAGCCCATAAATGCCAAATACGCTATAGGCGATAACCCTTTAAAAATCATCAGCATCAATGGCCATCACACTTTTAGAACCAGAGGCGATAGAGCGACGATGAGCCTCAAAACGCGGTAAGATGTGGTCTAAGTAATAGGCTACCGTCGTCAGCTTATTGGCCTTAAACTTTTCGTTATCTTCCGTGGCCACAAGCCCAGCACTTCTAATCATTTGCCATGCGCCACAAACATAACCACTGAGCATTAATAAATCAAAACTTATTGCCCCAGCAAACATAACATCACCTTGGGCGTGCTCTAATAGTTGCTGATAGCTAGATTCAAGCCCTACAATCGCTTCAGACATATAACCCTGATGCAGCTGGCTTACAGCATGACCGTGTAACGCTAAATCATCGCGCATTTGTTGCACAAGATCGGCCATTGCACCTCCTTGATCGAATAGCGTTTTTCTGCCGACCAAGTCTAATGCTTGAATACCAGTTGTTCCCTCATAAATAGTAAGTATACGAGCATCTCTGCTGTATTGGGCAACCCCTGTTTCCTCTATAAAGCCCATGCCACCATGCACTTGGACACCTAATGAAGTCACCTCTTGAGATAACTCGGTACACCAGCCTTTAGCAATAGGCGTTAATAACCCCACCCGCTTTAGTGCCAAGCCTCTAGTAGCTGCATCAGCACTATTGTGACTTAAATCAATCTGAGCAGCAGTGGCATAGGCAATGGCCCTAGACGCTTCAGTGACACTGCGCATGGTCATAAGCATTCGGCGCACATCTGGGTGATGAATAATTGCACCCCTGTGCTTAGACCCAGGAGCAGCACACTGTATCCTTTCGCGGGCATACTCTAGGGCAGCTTGATAAGCACGCTCCGACAGGCTTACCCCTTGCAGACCCACTAATAAGCGAGCATTGTTCATCATAGTAAACATCGCTGCCAAACCCTGGTGAGGTTGACCAACGAGGTATCCAATAGCACCACCATGGTCACCATAACTCATGACACAGGTTGGGCTGGCATGGATGCCAAGTTTATGCTCTACATTAATAGCATGCACATCATTACGCTCGCCTAAACTACCATCCGCATTAACAAGGAATTTAGGTACGATAAATAAAGATATACCTTTTACACCTTCTGGAGCATCAGGCAGTTTGGCTAACACCAGGTGGATAATGTTATCAGTCATGTCATGATCACCCCAGGTGATATAGATCTTTTGACCTTTAACTAAAAAATGATCGCCATTGGGTTTTGCAGTGGTGGTTATTGCAGCCAAATCTGTGCCTGCATGGGGCTCTGTTAAGTTCATGGTGCCCGTCCACTCACCACTAATCATTTTAGTCAGGTAAGTATCTTTTATTTGTTCACTACCATGAGCTGCGATGGCCTCTATAGCACCTGTAGTGAGCAAAGGACAAAGGGCAAGGGACACATTAGCCGAATTAATCATTTCTGCAACTGGCATGGAAAAGGTAAATGGCAATCCTTGGCCACCATATTGCTCATCAAAGTACAGGCTATTCCAACCCCCTTGAGCGTATTCTTGATAAGCCTGTTTAAACCCATCAGCAGACTTGACCCCAGTATCAGTTAACTTAACGCCTTGCTGATTCCCGCTATAGTTAATAGGAGACCAGACTCCACTGGCTAATTTATTAGCCTCTGAAAGTACCGCTTGCAGCAAATCTTCACTGGCATCTTCGTTGCCAATAGACAGTGCAAAATTGGGCAAATCAAGCAAACGATTGATGACAAAGTTCATTTCTTCTAAGGGGGCTTGATAGTCACTCATAGCAATGTCTCTTTTGTGTTAATGTTTAAATCAGGTTACAGATATAAATATACTGCTAATTTTAGCCTGACATTTGTAGCTAAGCGAAATAATGCCTATCATGCTGACCCATGGGTTTCACGAAGAACTCATGAGGCAAATTTTAAAGGAGAAAAATGTGGTTCACCAACACGGCTATTACTTAGAAGATTTAAGCATTGGTATGACATCCAGCTTTGAAAAAACCATTACAGACAAAGATATCCAAGCCTTTGCTGCAATCACGGGCGACACTAACCCGGTCCACTTAGACGACGAGTACGCCGCAACTACGCCCTTTAAAGCGCGTATTGCACACGGCATGATGAGCGCAGGGTTAATATCAACAGTGCTAGGAACACAATTACCAGGGCCTGGCTGCATTTACTTAGACCAAAAAATTAAATTTAGAGCACCCGTTTTTATTCAAGACACTGTTGTGGCAACTGTTACCGTAGAGGATATTAACCAGCGGCGTGGCCGTGTCACCTTAAAAACCCAGTGTTTTGTCAAAGACAAGCTAGTCGCTGATGGCACAGCATCAATGATGGTTGATAAGAAAGGTTAACAAAACTAAAGCTTAGCAGTTAAGCGCCTTATTTCTTCTTCGCGTGCAATGAGTGTGCGTTGAAGATCACTCACCTTGTTATTAATTTGAAAATTTTCACCGTCTCTAGATTTTAGCAGCGTGCGCAGATCTGCTTCTCGCCTGGCCGTATCTGATTTGTCGACCATCGTGCGGTTTTTCAGTTCCTTTATCTCGAACTCAAGTTGTTGAAGTTCATTTTCTAGGCGTTTTAAACGGTTCGTCGACGCTAATGCCTGACTGGTAGACTTAGACATATTTCGAGATTGGCTGGTAATCTCTCCTCTATACTTGCGTAGCTCCTCATCCTGACTACGAATCTGGCTAAACTGGGTGTCATGGGTTACTGCACTTCTTGCTACCTCACCTTGCAAGTCTTGGACTTGGGAGTTCAATGCAGTTTCCTTCTTACCCCACTCATCACGTAACTTATCCAATTGATGACTATAATAGCTCATCTTACTTTTCACCTTGCTTATACTTTCTTGATGACGAGCCATTTCCTCTTTCATACGATTGTCTAACAGTTTCTTGGCCTCTTCACTACTTGCTTGGGCTCGTTTCATTTCACCGTTAGATTCAGCCACTTTATGACCCATGGAGCTGACATTAGTTTCTGCAGACTGCAAGTTACTGCGCAGCATTGCCCGTTCAGCTTCCAGATTTTTAACACTATGCTGACTCTCACTTAACTGAACACGTAGTCGCTGATTGGAATCTTCTAAGGCTTCCAGTTGAGCTTTAGATAAATACAATTCGTCTTCCAAAGCAGCACCAACAGCAGCCACCTGGTGATCATTATTTGCAGCCAACTCAAGCTCTAAACGTGCGTCTTTTACAGCATTTTTCCATATTAACTGAACTGATTGGTAAACTGTTTCTGGGACATCTGGACGATGACGGGAATTCATACTATGACGAAAAGTGACTCGGCTTTCCTGTTCCATCCACCAATGTTCTAGCTTGCTGGTTAATTCATCAGAGGCTTCAATATGCATTGCATCTGCAATCGCTGGCACACTTATTTGTTGACCAGAGAACATCATTTCATTAGCCAAAGCGTATACTTTAGCTGTATCAATAAGATCACCCATGGGGTCTATGTGTCTCCAATAATTACGAATTACCCAAACCGTTAGTTTGGTATTTATTAAAAGTCTAACTTATTTTATCTATGCAGGCACCATTTTGCGTAGCACAAATTTTTGAATTTTACCTGTGGCTGTTTTAGGTAAAGCCCCAAAAACGATATGCTTGGGCACTTTAAAGCGCGCCATATTGTCTTTACAGTAGCTAATCAAGTCGTCAGCAGCAACAATAGCATCTGGTTTAAGGGTTATAAATGCACAAGGGGTCTCTCCCCACTTTTCGTCAGGCCTCGCCACAACTGCAGCCTCAAGCACATCTGGATGACTATACAATACTCCCTCAATTTCAATTGAAGAAATATTTTCCCCGCCGGATATGATGATATCTTTTGCTCGATCTTTAATTTCCATGTATCCATCTTCATGCCAAACAGCAAGATCCCCAGTACGGAACCAGCCCCCATCAAAGGCTTCTGCAGTGGCTGTTGGGTTTTTAAGGTAACCTTTCATTACCATATTGCCTCGTAGGCATATTTCACCAATAGTCTCGCCATCTTTGGGCACAGGCATCATAGTCTCTGTATTCATTACCTGATGGTCTTCTTGACCAGGACCACGCACACCCTGCCTAGACTTTAAAGCAGCCTGCTGTGGCTTCGATAAATGACCCCACAAGCCTGGCTGCCATTCGCAAATAACACACGCTCCATAAGTTTCTGTCAGGCCATAAACGTGAGTAACTTCAAAGCCCAGGTCCTCCATGGCTTCAATAACTGCAGCCGGAGGCGCCGCACCTGCGGTCATCACTTTAACTTGGTGCTGAATTCCTTGTTTATACTGGTCATCCGCATTATTAATCATATTAAGCACGATTGGTGCACCACCAAAATGGGTCACTTTTTCTTGCCTGATAAGGTTAAGCATAATTTCTGGCTTCAAATGGCGAATAAAAACATTGGTTCCCGCTAATAATGCAGTAGCCCACGGAAAACACCAACCGTTACAATGAAACATGGGAACAACAGTCATAAAGGTTGGGAATTTGGGCATGTCCCAAGTAAAAGCCATGTTCATAGCCATTAAATAAGCCCCCCGGTGGTGGTAAACTACGCCTTTAGGGTTACCGGTAGTGCCCGATGTATAGTTTAGGCTAATAGCTTGCCATTCATCCACTGGCATTTCCCACTGGCTGTCTTTATCCCCTTCTTCTAAAAGTGCTTCATAGGTTAGGTCTCCTATAAGTCGACCGCCCTCAAACGTTGGGTCATCTATATCCACTACCAACGGTTTTGCCTGGCACAAGGTCAGCGCTAGAGCAACTGTTTCAGAAAACTCACGATCTACAAACACAACTTTAGTTTCTGCATGATCAAAAATAAAACCAATAGTGGCTGCGTCTAAACGCGTATTAATCGCATTAAGTACCGCGCCTGCCATCGGAACACTATAGTGGGACTCAAACAACTCGGGGCCATTATGAGACACTACGGATACTGTGTCTCCCAAGCCAATGCCTCTATTTTTAAGTGCGCTAGCAATACCACAAGAACGTTGATAAGTTTGTAACCAAGTGCGACGGACGTCGCCATAGACTTGAGCGGTTATGGATGGATACACCTCAGCGGCTCGTTTAAGCAACGATAAAGGTGAAAGACTTTGAAAATTAGCCTGATTCTTATCAAGATTAGTGTTGTACATAAGTGGCACCTAGCCTGTATTTAAACGGATTGCAGCATAACTAAAGAAATAGAATAGCACCAGTATCAGTACGCATTAGTCGGACATTAGCTCAATCGTTCAACAGCGTGCTGTAAACGCAGATCTAAGGGAGCACGAACATCGATTTTCTTCTCCGTGCTAGGGTCAACCAAACGCAATTGCGCTGCATGCAAAAATAGTCGGTTTAATCCTAATTGGCGCTGTACCTGGTTAACTTCGTCTACCCCGTATTTAGGATCACCCACGATAGGATGGCCCATATGTTGACAGTGCACACGTATTTGGTGGGTTCTACCTGTAATAGGTCTGGCCTCAATCAACGTAAACTGACCTAAACTTTGTAACACTCTATACCGAGTAATGCTGCGCTTACCTTCCTGAACCACACGCACCATACGTTCGCCAGATTGAACCACATTTTTCAATAGCGGCGCATCTACTTTTTGACAAGCCTTAGGCCAACCACCAATCACCAAGGCTTGATACACCTTGTCTATGCCACCATCCCTAAGTTGGGCATGAATAGCC
>DCAT01000014.1 GCA_002312935.1 Oceanospirillaceae bacterium UBA1126
TATTGGTGTTTCAATCGACACCAAGGGCAAGCCTGCGTTGCGTATGGCTATGCAAACCCGTGAACAACATATTCGCCGTGAAAAGGCCAACTCCAACATCTGTACAGCCCAAGCTTTGTTAGCCAACATGTCATCTTTTTACGCGGTGTACCATGGCCCAGCTGGCTTGCGCACTATTGCGACACGCATTCAACGCTTGACAGCTATTTTGGCAGCACAATTGGATACTTTAGGTTTTCCAGCCAACAACCTAACTTTTTTTGATACGTTAACCTTAAACGCCAATGGCCAGCAGGAAGTAATTTACCAGCGCGCGCTAGATGCGGGTTATAACTTGCGTAAGGTCGACACAGATAGTTTAGGCATTAGCCTTGACGAAACTACTCAAACTGCTCATATCCAAGATCTATTAAACATCTTTGCTGGCGCCCAGGTCGAGTTTGACCTGGCCACAACAGACATTCTTTGCAGCAGCATCAGCATGGGCATGCCTAATGAGTTAATGCGTGAAGACGCCATATTAGAGCACCCTGTTTTCAACAGCCACCACAGCGAAACAGATATGTTGCGCTATATGAAGAAGTTAGAAAACAAAGACTTCTCTTTGGTTCATGGCATGATTCCACTGGGGTCGTGCACCATGAAGCTAAACGCTACAGCACAAATGGCAGCAGTGACTTGGCCTGAATTTGCCAACATGCACCCGTTTGCTCCTACGGATCAAACCCAAGGTTACATGGAGTTAATTCGATCCTTAGAAGCGCAGCTAGTAGAAATTACTGGTTACGACCATGTGTCTATGCAGCCTAACTCTGGCGCCCAAGGCGAGTACGCTGGGCTGGTGGCTATTCGAAAGTACCAAGCCAGTATCGGTGAAGGCCATCGTAACGTTTGTATTATTCCTAGTTCATCACATGGTACTAACCCTGCCAGTGCGTCTATGGTGGACATGACAGTGGTTGTCGTTGGTTGTGACAGCCTTGGCAACGTTGATGTGGCAGAGCTTAAGGCGAAGTCAGAGCAATACGCAGAGCAATTAGCGTGTTTAATGATTACCTATCCGTCCACCCATGGTGTTTATGAAGAAAGCATCGTAGAAATTTGCCAAATCATTCATGACAATGGTGGCCAAGTCTATATGGACGGTGCCAACATGAATGCGCAGGTTGGCGTCAGCAAGCCCGGCATCATGGGGTCTGATGTATCACATCTAAACTTACACAAAACGTTTGCCATTCCCCATGGTGGTGGTGGCCCAGGCATGGGTCCTATTGGCGTAAAAGCTCACCTTGCGCCCTTCTTACCAAACCATCCTGTAGTGCCAGTTCATGGCGAAGACAATGGTAACGGTGCTGTTTCTGCCGCACCTTATGGTAGCGGTTCAATTTTGCCTATCTCGTGGGCTTACATTAATTTGTTGGGCTCAGAGGGCCTAGAGCAGTCTACTGCACAAGCAATTTTGAGCGCCAACTACATGGCTTCGCGTTTGAGTGAACACTTCCCGATCTTGTATCAAGGCCGCAATAACCGCGTAGCTCACGAGTGCATTATCGACATTCGCCCATTAAAAGAGACCACTGGTATCAGTGAAGAAGATATTGCTAAACGTTTAATGGACTACGGCTTCCATGCACCTACGATGTCTTTCCCTGTGGCAGGCACCTTAATGATTGAGCCGACAGAATCTGAGCCAAAGCGCGAAATTGATCGCTTTTGTGATGCTATGGCTAGTATTCGTGGCGAAATCGCCAAAATAGAGTCAGGTGAATGGAGCCCTAAACATAACCCACTAAAGATGGCACCGCATACCCAAGCAGATTTAGCCAGCCACGGCTGGAATCGTGGCTATTCTCGTACCGTTGCAGCTTTTCCATCTGTAGCAACTTTGGATACTAAATTTTGGCCCACAGTTAACCGTATAGACAATGTTTATGGTGACCGTAATCTTATTTGCTCCTGCCCTCCAATGGATGCCTACGAAGACTAGTAGTTAACGCAATACCTAACCATAGCACCCAGTGTCAGCAAAGAGGCGTTATTAGCTTTGTTGGTCTGGGTAGTTTAGCTTGCCTAAGACTTATCATAGGTTCGGTACATCAGTTGCTTATCAATTCTTAACAGCCCAATTTAGCCATTGACCCACGTCTAAATTTACTATATTTTGCGATTAAATTAGCGTCTTAATCTAAACCATTTATAGGAGACTCGTGAAAGCGCTGAATCAACTTTTACCTTTGTACTTAAGCTGTACGCTTTTACTGATGGGCAATGGTTTGCTGTTTATCATTATTCCTATGAGCATGCGCTTAGATGGCCAAGATACGGACGCCATCGGCTTGGTAATGTCACTGTATTTTGTAGGCATGTTGCTGGGTTCTTTATATGGTAGACACCTAATAAGCCGCGTGGGTCATATTCGCATTTTTGCTGCATGTGCCTCTGTGGCTACCCTGTGTGCATTATTACATAGCATTTGGTCTGTACCGTTGGTGTGGGGCGTATTACGAGTATTAATTGGGTTTACCAACGCCACTTTTTTTATGACTATGGAAACATGGTTAAGTGAAAGCTCCACTAGTGATAACCGTGCCACTGTATTTGGCAGCTATCAATTTGTTACTTACTTTGGCCTAGCACTGGGTCAGTTAATGCTTAACTTTGCTGAACCACAAGACCCTATTCTGTATATCTATGTTGCTATGCTTTTTTGTCTATGCATGATTCCAGTACTCATGAGCCGTTCGGGTGGACCAAGAATCAATGAACCCGAATCAATGCCTTTAAAAACCCTTTACCGGACGTCACCCCTGGGTGTCGTGGGCATCATGATTTCTGGTATTTGTTTAGGTGCTTTTTACAATATGAGCAGTGTGTACGGTGCTGATGTAGGCATGACCAAAAGTCAAATTGCTACCTTTATGAGTGCCACCATGGTGGGTGGCTTCTTATTGCAGTTCCCTGTCGGCAAACTCGCCGACATCTTTGACCGACGAACAGTATTAGTAATGACACTGCTCGTAGCGTGTTTGGCTGCTATGGTGTTACCCATTATGGCAGCCCAAGGCGAAATGATCATTACCATAGCCTGCGCTGTAATTCTCAGTGGGGCGTTAGCCTGCGTCTATCCCATCGCGTTAGCTGATGCCTTTGACCGACTGAAACCCTCTGAGATGGTAGCGGCTAGTGGCAAACTAATTTTGGCCTATGCAACAGGTGGAGCCATAGGCCCCTATACCTCTTCCCTAGTGATGAAGCAGATGGGCGCTGACGCTCTATTTGGTTATTTAATTGTTGCTAGCTTAATCTTAGTAGCCTTCGTCATGTACCGCATGAGTATTCGTTCAGCCGTACCCGACGCATTACAAGAATCGTTTGTGGTACAAGGTATGACGCCCATGGCCACAGAACTGGACCCACGTACAGAATACAACAGCTTAGATGAAACGAGTGTGGCTGCAGAGACAGTGCTTTTACTAGCAGAAGAAAACCCAAACGACGTGGTTGAAATTGCGGTAAGCATCGCTCTTAACCAACCAGAAGAAGCGGTGAACATTGCCCAAGTAACCGCATACCACTACCCTGATGAGGCAGTATCTTTAGCGATTACTTTGGCTAATGAGCTACCGCATTTGAAGCTAGATATTATCACCAATGTTGCCGGTTCTGCGCCTCAATCTGGCGCAGCATTAGCACGCTATATGTGTGGCTTAATCAAACAACAAAAGCTAGATCCCCAAGCTAGTTTTGATGCATTGAGCCGCCTTACTCTTAAGCTGTTAGAGGAGGCCCCGCAACAAGCAGCAGAAATTGCTGGCATTGTGAGCCACGAAATTGCTGATGACATGCCAGAATTAGTCGCTAAGATTGCTGTACTAGCAGCACAAGCTGCACCAGATCAACGCGTAGAAGTCGCCACTGCTGTTACCCAAGAAGTACCCGAGGCCAGCGTAGAAGTAGCTACCGGTGTTGCAGAAACAATCGCTGCAAGCCCTGATGAAGAGTTGCATATCTTTTTAGCTTCAGAAGAAGATGAAGACTATCTAGGGGAAGGTACAGAACTTGCTATTGCTTTGGGGCAAGAAGCACCTGAGCAAGCCTTTGATATTGCCACGGCAGTAGCCGAGGTACTGCCAGAAGATGCCGCTCAAGTCGCTGAATCTATCGCTCAAACAGATCCTGAGCATGCCTCTGATTTAGTGGGAAGCATTAGTGAGGTAGCACCAGAAATGGCTGATGACGTAATGTATGCTGTTGCAAGTTCACTGCCAGAACAGGCAGAAGAGTTGCTTCAAGAAGTACTACTGGAGGCTGAAAATAACTTTGAATCAACTAGGCAGCTTAGCTAGTGGGCCAGTTTTGAAGCAGTGCATCAGCAATACCTTTGTTCGCATCAGGGATGGTCATTTGTGGCAAGGTCTGCGCATCTACCCAGAGCACAGGCTGCCCTTCTAAGCCTTTGGCGATGCCTAAAAAGCCCTTAACTAGATAAAAATACAACGATACCTTTTTATCAGCGTAGTCATGATGCACAGCCTTAAACAGTTCACAAGCGCGCTGGTTAATCTGCAAGCCAACCTCTTCTTGAAGCTCACGAGCTAACGCTTGCAAGTGGCTTTCGTGACTTTCTATTTTACCGCCAGGAAACTCCCACTTTCCACCTTGGTGCTGCCAATCAGCCCGCTGGGCCATAAGAATACGTTGTTTAGAATCAACAACAATTGCAGCAACTACTTCCACACGTTTAGTGATCACTGTTAACTTCAACTACGGTAATCAGCGTTGATTTTAACGTAGTCGTAAGACAAGTCTGTGGTCCACACAGTTTCTTTTACATCACCCCGTTTCAAGTTCACTCTAATGGTGATTTCATCTTCGTCCATAACCTTCTGACCCTCAGTCTCTGTGTAACTGCTGGCACATCCACCGTGATCCACTAAAAGTAAATCACCTAAGTGAATAGTCAGGGTTTTAACGTTAAGATTAGGCACCCCAGAATAGCCCACCGCGTTCAATATACGACCCCAGTTTGGGTCACTAGCAAACATTGCTGTTTTTATAAGTGGCGAGTGGGCAATAGCATAGGCCACTTGCAAACATTCTTCACTATTGGCACCGCCTTCCACTTCTACACTAATAAACTTAGTGGCACCTTCGCCATCTCGAACAATAGCGTGGGCTAGTTGCTGCATGATTTCAGTCAAGGCTTTACTAAACTTAGCCACCAGTTCACTGTCTTCATCTAAACACAAGTCACTGGCGCCTGTAGCAATGAGCATACATGAATCGTTGGTAGACATATCGCCATCGACAGTAATACGATTAAAACTTTGGTCAACAGCTTGGTCTAGTAGGTCTTGGGTCAAGGTAGGCGAACACTGAACATCAGTTGCAACAAACGCTAACATGGTGGCCATATTAGGCCGTATCATGCCCGACCCTTTAGAAATACCCGTGAGGCTAATGGTTTGGCCAAAGTGTTCAATCTGAACACTAGCACCTTTGGTGCGAGTATCCGTAGTTAGTATTCCCCATGCGGCGTCTTGCCAGCCATTAATGGCTAACTGACTAATCGCTCTGGGCAAACTAGTTACAATTTTTTCTATAGGAAGTTTTTCACCGATCACGCCAGTAGAAAATGGGAGTACCTGAGTAGTATTAAGGCTCAGAGCTTCAGCCACCTCACGGCAGGCTGCAAGGGCATCAGCATCACCAACTGCGCCAGTACCCGCGTTAGCATTACCTGTATTGATCACTAAAGCCAGTGGGCTATCATCCTGTAAATGGCGCCTACACAGCTGAACTGGGGCCGCACAAAACGCATTGGTCGTGAACACCCCAGCCATACTCGAACCAGCTTGGGCTTGCATCACCACCAAATCTCTACGCCCTGGGGTTTTGATACCAGCATCTGTGGTGCCTAAATGAAACCCTACTATGGGATGGTAGATCACCTCGGCTAACAGTCCAACAGCCATAATTTCGTTCCCAGTTTATTATCTGTAATTAACTAAGCTTACCATGGCACTGCTTATATTTTTTACCCGAACCACAAGGACAGGCTTCATTTCTACCTATCTTCGCTGGAGGTATGCCTAGTTTTTTTGCAGCCACCGCAGCTCTTTGCTGTTGAGCATCTGTCAAAGCTTGCGCTTGTTCGTGGCGGAATTGCATCGCCGCTTGGGCCTGTTCGCGTTTTTTACGCTCTTCTGCTTCCACGTCTTCTGGAGACCTAACTTGTACGTTACTTAAGATTCGAATAACGTCTTCTTTTATAGCAAAAAGTAGCTGCTGGAACAAATCAAACGATTCTCTTTTGTACTCTTGCTTAGGGTTCTTTTGCGCGTAACCGCGCAAATGGATACCCTGGCGTAACATGTCCATAGTGGCTAAATGTTCTTTCCAGCGGGAATCAATCACCTGAAGCATTACTTGCTTCTCAAAGCCACGGATTGCTTCTGCCCCAACCACTTCAGTTTTCGCCTGATAACTCTCACTCAATAAGGTTTGAATTTTTTCACGCAAGCCTTGCTCTTCTAATCGGTCATCCGCATCAAGCCACTCTTGAACAGGCAAGGCCATACCAAATTGCTTTTCAAGCTCTGCTTCTAGGCCATTGACATCCCACTGCTCTGCAAGGCTTTGCGGTGCAATGAAACGGTCAATAGCACTATCTAATACTTCAGCGCGCACATTGGTAATCACGTCTGTAATGTCATCTGTTGACATTAACTCATTGCGTTGATCATACACTACCGTGCGCTGATCGTTAGCCACGTCATCGTATTCAAGCAGTTGTTTACGCATGTCAAAATTGCGTCCTTCAACCTTACGCTGCGATTTTTCAATGGCGTTAGATACCATGCGATGTTCAATGGCTTCACCTTTCTCCATACCTAGCTTTTGCATTAAGCCTTTAATACGCTCTGGCGCAAAAATTCGTAGTAAATTATCTTCTAACGATAAGAAGAAACGTGAAGAACCTGGATCACCTTGACGACCTGCTCGACCACGAAGTTGGTTATCAATACGACGAGACTCGTGGCGCTCTGTGCCAATGATGTGAAGCCCACCCGCAGCTAGGACTAAATCGTGGCGTATTTGCCAGTCTGCCTTGGCTTCCTGTTTTTCTGCTTCAGTAACATTGTCACCTAAGGCGGCCAACTCAACTTCTAACTTACCACCCAAGCCAATGTCAGTGCCACGGCCAGCCATGTTAGTGGCAATAGTCACTGCGCCAGGGCGACCAGCTTCGGCAATAATACTGGCTTCACGCTCGTGTTGCTTGGCATTAAGCACATTATGTGGAACATCCGCTGCAGTAAGTGCTTGAGACACCATTTCTGACATTTCAATTGACGCAGTACCGACCAAGACCGGGCGTTGCTCTTTTACACACACTCGGATATCTTCAATAATAGCCTCAAATTTCTCAGTCATTGTCAAATACACTAGGTCATTCATATCCTTACGTTTAACATCAACGTTAGTGGGAATAACTAATACATCTAAGTCATAAATTTGATGTAATTCAAAGGCTTCAGTGTCTGCAGTACCGGTCATGCCGGCAAGTTTGTCGTACAAACGGAAGTAGTTTTGGAAGGTCGTTGAAGCCATGGTTTGACTTTCTTTTTGAATGGTCACCCCTTCTTTAGCTTCTATGGCTTGGTGAATTCCTTCTGACCAACGGCGACCAGGCATAGTACGGCCTGTGTGTTCATCAACGATGACAATTTCATCATCTTGAACAATATAATCCACATTACGAGAGAATATAACCAAGGCTTTGAGCCCAGCATGCACATGGTGAAGTAGTGTCAGATTAGCCGCAGCATAAAGGCTTTCGCCCTCTGCCAGCAGCCCGGCACCAACCAGTAACTCTTCAACAAATTGATGACCTGCTTCTGTAAGCTCTATGGTCTTGTGGGACTCATCAAAGGTATAGTGCCCAGTCGGTTCTTCATCACCTTCTACTTTGGGCTGAATTTCCAGATGAGGCACCAACCCGTTAATGGTGATATACATTTGGGTATTATCTTCAACGGGGCCAGAAATAATTAAAGGCGTGCGTGCTTCGTCGATCAGTATGGAGTCAACTTCGTCAACAATGGCGAAGTTAAGTGGTCTTTGAACCTTATCTACAGCACTAAAGGCCATGTTGTCACGGAGATAATCAAAACCAAACTCGTTATTTGTTCCATAGGTAACATCGCAGGCATAGGCGTCACGTTTGATGCCACTATCTTGTCCAGATAAGATGATACCAACAGACAAACCAAGGCCTTCATACAAAGGTCGCATCCATTCAGCATCGCGCTGGGCGAGGTAGTCATTCACTGTGACTACATGAACGCCATTACCTGGAATAGCATTGAGGTAAACTGCTAGCGTAGCTACTAGGGTTTTGCCCTCACCTGTTCGCATTTCAGACACTTTGCCTTGGTGTAAGGCAATACCACCAATCATTTGGACGTCAAAGTGACGTAGTTCCATAAGTCGGATTGACACCTCTCTGCAGACTGCAAAGGCTTCGGGTAATAATTGATCTAACGTTTCGCCAGCATCAAACCGTACGTTAAATTCTGCACGTTTAGCAGCAAGATCATCATCAGACAAGGGCTGAACACTTTCTTCTAACTGATTTATCTTGCTTACAGTTTTATTAAATCGTTTCACTTCACGATCATTTTTGCTGCCAAAAAGTGATTTAAATATTTGAACCATTATCTTGTCTTTTTATATGCGCTAGCGCGCTTGTTAGGGATAAATGAGACGTTTATGATCTCTTCTATTACTATGGGGTCTTTGGCTTATTTTCAAAGGCCTAAAACGTAAAAAAGCCGGGGCTCTTTGGGAACACCAGCGTTTTTATCATTGTTTATTAGACTGCAGCGACAGCCTGGCTCATATAGGCTATGGGAGAGTCTGCTTCATCATCAAATGTAACTACTTCCCAGGCATCTTGTTGCGCTAGTAGTTCGCGCAACAACATATGATTTAAACCATGTCCAGATTTGTGACCTTCAAACTTGCCGATCAGGCTGCGTCCCAAAAGATACAAATCTCCTACCGCATCTAATACCTTGTGCTTAACAAATTCGTCTTGATAACGCAGGCCGTCTTCGTTAAGCACGCGGTAATCGTCTACTGCAATAGCGTTATCTAAACTGCCACCTAACGCTAAATTTTTGGAGCGAAGGTATTCAAAGTCTTTCATAAAACCAAACGTACGTGCACGACTCACTTCTTTCACGTAAGACGTGCTCGAAAAATCCAACTGGGTAGTACAGTTTTTACTTTCAAAAAGTGGGTGATCAAAGTCTATAGTAAAGCCCACGTGAAAGCCGTTAAAGGGCTCTAATGAGGCCGTTTTATCGTCCTGACTAACACGAACAGCTTTTTTAATACGAATGAATTTTTTTGGAGCATCTTGTTCTTCAACACCAGCAGATTGCAACAAGAAGATAAATGGTGCCGCACTACCATCCATAATTGGCACTTCTTCGCTACTTAACTCTACGTATGCATTATCAATACCAAGCCCAGCAAACGCTGATAGAAGATGCTCTACCGTACATACACGCACACCATTTTGCACTAAGTTTGTAGATAGTGTTGTGTCACCCACATTATCTGCAATAGCAGGGATGGACACCACAGGATCGAGGTCTGTTCGGCAAAAAACAATACCGACATTGGCCAGCGCAGGTTTTAATGTTAGGTAGACTTTTTTACCCGTATGGATACCAATACCGGTGGCTCTAATAATATTTTTTAATGTACGCTGTTTGACCATTATGTCCTAGACCCTACACTCGGGGATAGCCGAGAATTGTAGCACAATAAATCTGTCTCTGAGGGGTAATAGCCCCCCATGACAGGTAAAAAGCGCCAGCACCTAAGACCTAAATCTTAATCAGCTTGACGCCGCAAAAACGCGGGGATATCTAAATAGTCAATATCACCTTCTGAACTGCTAGCAGTATCCATGTCCAAACTACTCAAACGTGCATCACCTGTTAATGCATCTTTAACAGTAGGTAATTCCATTTGATCGACTGTTGGCCGCCTCATGTTATTATTGACCACAGCTTTCACTGTTGGTTCAATCTGTTGTGCATAACCATGACCTAAACCCGTAGCAACAACTGTTACTTTTAGCTCATCTGACATTTCAGGGTCAATCACCGTACCAATAACTACCGTAGCATTGTCTGATGCGAATTCTTCAATCGTATTACCTACTTCTGAAAACTCTCCCAGGTTCATGTCTAGTCCAGCAGTAATATTGACTAAGATACCCTTGGCACCTCGCAAATCAACATCCTCTAGCAGTGGGCTGCGGACTGCTGCTTCTGCAGCTTCACGGGCCCGGTCTTCGCCTCGAGCAACACCAGTTCCCATCATTGCCATGCCCATTTCAGACATCACAGTGCGTACGTCTGCAAA
>DCAT01000094.1:0-884 GCA_002312935.1 Oceanospirillaceae bacterium UBA1126
GTAACGATTAGTCCATATCTGAAAACCCTTTCTTATTGAAAATGGACCTGGAGCTAAGCTAAATTTCAACTTTAAGCACGCATTTATTTTCTCGCCACACTGCTGTTATTCAGGTATTGTTTACGCTTAGGTGGTTGATCTAATTATGGAACTTAAATGAAAAGTTGGTTTTTACTATTTTTGGCTGTGGTGTTTGAGGTGGTCGGCACTTCAGCCATCAAACAGTCTGCTGGGTTTACCAAGTTCTTTCCTTCTTTAGCGGTTGCCGTATGTTTTGTGGTGTCGTTTTATCTATTAACTTTTTCCCTAAAAGTACTCCCTATTGGCGTAGTCTATGCCGTTTGGTCAGGCATGGGTATTGTGCTTATTTCAGTCATTGGCCATTGGTTCTTTAATGAGCGGCTCGATACACCAGCGATCGTCGGCATCAGTTTTATTCTTTCTGGCGTCATTATTATGCAAGTTTTTTCTAAAGCCGTGGCTCACTAAATTAACCCGTAATAGGACTCCCTTATGCCCAAAGTAGGCATGCCAGAAATTAGGCGCCCTCAGCTGATACGTGCCACTATGGAGGTTATTAAGCAAGTGGGGTTTCTTAATGCTTCGGTGGCTAAAATTGGTCAACAAGCGGGTATTTCCCCAAGCATTATTAATCATTATTTTGATGGCAAAAGTGGTCTTGTAGAAGCCACTATGCGAAGTATTTTAAAAGACCTTGCCACTGGCATTAATATACGCCTAGCTAACGTACCTAAAGACGATATGGTGGGGCGTATAGAAGCCATCGTAGGAGAGAATTTTAGCACCCACCAACAAGATGAAGCAGTGGTAAAGACTTGGCTAGCTTTTTGGGCTCAAGCGATGCATGACCCTGCGTTAAACCG
>DCAT01000094.1:1263-3324 GCA_002312935.1 Oceanospirillaceae bacterium UBA1126
GCTGTATGCCCCATCAGCAGGCGCAAATGGTGGCAACAAGCATAGCTGCACTGATTGATGGGATTTGGTTACGAGGTGCTCTTAATCCGCAAGGCATTGACTCTGATTTAGCCCGCCAAGTAATTACAGACTATTTGTCGTTGTACCTAAAGACAGAGTCTTAATGATTAACCTCATATTCTATTAAGTCATTAAACGCTTTTTCTGCTGCTTCTAGTGCCCCTTCAACTAAGCCACTAAATACCTTTGCTGTTTCTGCAGACGCAAACATAATCCGGCCTTGCCATATATGATCTAGCTCTTTTAACGAACCGGACTGGGGCTGTGCTTTTTGCTCAAGGTCGGCAACTGTGGCTGTCAGTGGGTCAGCAGCCCAGTCTTGCAATGAAACCTGCAGGGGGTGAGCGGCCTCGGGACCAAACATTTGCCTTAACTGGCTTAGCGCTTGTGCAATCAACTCCTTTCCAAGCGCTTGTCTTTGTTGCGCCGGCCAGCCAATAAAACCAAAAAGGGCTCCTCTAGATTCATTTTCAGGGGAAGCGTCGTGAATTTCTGATAATGGGCCAATATGACTCACACCGTATCCAGACAACCCATGGTTACGCCAAAACGGCTTGGAATAGACGGCTGTAAACTTACTTTGACCTGCCATCCATGTAGGGATATCACACATCGCTTGAGTTTGTTCAGGCTTCAGCTTTGGGAAGAAGCTAATTGCGTTAGCGACTAACCGAGGTGGCACTGCCAGCACAATTCGCTGAGCGTATATGGTTTTAGCACCACAAGCGGTTGCGCACTTTACACTCACCCCTGCCTTGCCTTGAGTAATACTGCGCACTGCATGGTTTAACCGAACTCGTTCAGTCTCTAGCTTAGTGGACAGGTGATCTATAATGCTTTGTTGGCCTCCCTGAACTCTCAAGGACCCAGACATCGGTGCAGCATCAATGGTTGTATCGATAGATCCAAATTGATCCTGGTACACTAGAGTCCCTTGGTCATACTGAGGGTAAAGCTTAATACCAAGCTGCCTAGTAAGCTGGTTTATTCTTGGTTGGTTTGGCCACACCCATGAGGGCCCTAAATCATAGCGATGATGACCAGATTCGGGTTGAGCCCCTTCGGCCATAGATTGCGACACAATACGGCCTCCCAGCCTGAGCCGTGCATCAATTAAGCAGTAGTGAATGCCTCGCTGTTGCAGCAGATGAGCCAAGCGCATACCACTTATTCCAGCACCAACAATAACTACCTCATACATTGGCATTCATCCAAAATGTAACTAGAGGTCAGTGTTTCAGTTAGCGACTCAGATTATACAAGGCCCAAAATTCATCAACCCGTGCACCGTCATAATGGTCAGTGTATTCTTCTGGCAATAGCTGTAAGTCACCATGGGTAGCTGGGTGACAAATAACTTCTGTAGGCTCAGTGAGCTTAGCTAACTGAGCTTGCCATCGATTACGTAAAACAAACTGCTTACGGCCAGGGTATTTAAACGGCAGGTAAGATAAACCGGTGCGATCTGCAGCACGCTTTGCTGTAAGAGAAAACCAACACAATAAAAATTGAGGTTTACCGAATAAACCCCAGTCCAGTACTAGCCTAGTATGGCCTACACCTAAGGTTTTAGCGTGAGGCGCAATACACTCAATAACCCCAGGCAACAAATGAACGTGGTGGTGAGAATCGAAATAACTTAATACCACACCGTGTTCTTGCAACCCCTTTACTTGCAGGGTGAACTCTTGCTCTATATCTTTAAGCAATGCTCCTGATAGAGAACGGCAGCCAAACCAACTGTGTTTAATTAACTGCATCAAGGGTGGCGTTTTTGCAAGGCCATTACCCTGATGATGCCCAGATTTTTGGCCTAAAAGTACACCATTGGTCAGGTTAAAGTGCAGGCCCAGCTGAATGCCAGGTACGGCTTGTAACTCATCAAGCAAATATTTTTTATGCAGGCTATTGGCCATAATTGAAACACGTTTAATCACCCCTAACTGCGCCAGCTTAAGCATACCTTCGTTAACCGCAGGAGAAATACCCCAGTCATCGGAA
>DCAT01000094.1:3625-7006 GCA_002312935.1 Oceanospirillaceae bacterium UBA1126
AACCGCAGGAGAAATGCCCCAGTCATCAGAGGTGATTTGTAGCAATTCATTTTGGGTTTTACTCAGCGGTAATCGTGGCTGGTATTCACCGCGACTTTTTTTGTATTTCAGGTGTATTAAGGACCTAGTGGACCGAATCAGTTCACTGCCAAGACTCAGAGTAGATTGGCCATGGTCATGAATCAAAATGACTGGAATAGACGTCACCTTGTCACCATGGCCTTGTGCCAATAGAAACATTTCTACATCGTACGAGAAGCCATGGCAGGTTAGGTGGCAAAAAAGAGTGGTTGCAAACTCTCTGGTCATGAGTTTTATGCCACACTGTGTGTCGGATTGCTGAATACCAAATAGCAGCCTCACTGCTTTGTTATAGAGTAAGCCAAACATATGCCGTTTAAATAACGAGGGTAGCAATGCAGTGGGCAAGTGGACCCTACTTTTCGCCAAGCGGCGGTTGCCTACTACTAAGCTAGAGCCACTATTAACGGCTTCTTCAGCGTGTTTTAAAAAAGCTAAATCAAACGGAAGATCTGCATCAATAAAGCTAATCAGGTTGTACTGCGTTTTTAGAAAAGCTGATTGGAGAGCCGCACCCTTGCCTGCTGGCGCCAAGTGCTGATGTAATACAACCCGGGGGTCATCAGCAAACTGCGCTGTTAAAGTGGCGTGGGTTTTCTGAACCTCAGTTAGCTCACCATTAACACACACCACTACTTCAAACTTAGCACCCCAGTGCTGCTGCAAATAATCTAGCAACACTTCTACCTTGTGCAGAATAAACTCACCACTGGCTTTGGCGGGAATAATAATGGATAAATCTCGATCAACCATAGATTGGCAGCTGTCTCTTAGAATAAGCACAAAGAATTATTGTAATACAACCACTGCGTGCTGTCGTGAATTTTAAGGTGCATCACAGCACCTTAAGCAGGTTAATCATCCATTAATTCAAAAGTGCGCACTGGGGTACCCGTGCGCTGCAAATGTTGCCATTGGTCTGCAATCCACACATTAGCATCAACAGGTGTCAAGGGTGTTTTACCTAAGATTAAGTCTGCTGCTTTCTCTGCTACCATGATAGTTGGCGCGTTTAAGTTGCCATTGGTAATCACTGGAAAAATAGAGGAATCAACGACCCTTAACCCCTTTAAACCACGCACTTTACATTCGCTGTCAAGCACTGCCATAACATCTTCATCTGCTCCCATCTTGCAGGTACACGAAGGATGGTAGGCACTTTCAACATTTTCTTTCACCCAGGCATCAATTTCATCATCAGTTTGTACGTTTGGGCCTGGTTGAATTTCTTCACCTTTAAATGGGTCTAGAGCGGGTTGATTAAGCAATTCTCGGGTAAGGCGAATACAGTCGCGCCAGTCTTGCTTGTCTTGTTCTGTACCAATGTAGTTGAACACTATTTCTGGCGAGTCACTTGCTTTGTTAGACACGATACGAATATGCCCACGACTACTTGGTTTATTAGGGCCTACATGAACCTGATACCCGTGCCCATCAAAGGCTGCATTACCATCATAGCGCATGGCTGCTGGTAAAAAATGGTATTGGATGTTGGGCCATTTAAGGCCTGCACGTGAGCGAATAAAACCACAAGATTCAAAATGGTTAGTTGCACCTAATCCAGTTTTTGTAAGCAACCAACGTGCGCCTATTAAACCCATATTAAAGTAATCAAGCTTGCTATTAAGGCTAATAGGTTGGTTACACCGGTACTGAAAGTATACTTCAAGGTGATCTTGCAGGTTTTCACCAACACCTGGTAAATCATGCACCAAGGGCACATGGGCGTCAGCTAACACTTGGGCAGGGCCCACGCCAGACAGCTGCAGTAGTTGTGGAGAGCCGACAGAGCCTGCACTTAATATCACTTCTTTGCTGGCATAGACCTGCTTCAGCTGACTAGCTTGAAGGTATTCTACCCCCGTGGCTTGTTGGCCATCAAACAATACCCTTTGAGCTGTGACCCTTTTCATTAAGGTAAGATTAGGGCGCTTAAGGGCTCTGCGTAAATGCGCATTACTGGTGCTGGAACGCACACCATTTTTAACGGTCATGTGCATTGCACCAAAACCTTCTTGTTGCTCTCCATTAAAGTCTTTAGTGTATGGATATCCAGCTTCTTGGCCAGCATCAATGAAGGCTTGATAAAGCGGATTAAGGCGCATGTTATTACCAGCACAGGTGCCTACTGGGCCACTACCACCACGATAGTCGTCTTCACCACCTTGCCATGTTTCCGCCTGTTTAAAATACGGCAAACAGTCTGCATAATTCCACCCTGTTGCACCTTGTTCTTGCCACTGTTCATAGTCCATTGCATGGCCACGTACATAAACCATGCCGTTAATAGAAGATGAACCCCCCAAAACTTTGCCACGAGGACAATGCATTTCACGGCCATCTAGCCCTGCTTCAGCTTGGCTGTGGAATTGCCAGGCGTATTTTTCTGTATTCATGGGGTAAGACAAAGCGGTGGGCATTTGAATAAAAATACTTTTATCACTGCCGCCAGTTTCAACTAACAGTACGCGGTTATTACTGTCTTCACTTAAACGGTTAGCGAGAACACAGCCCGCAGAGCCAGCACCAACAATGATGTAATCAAATTTTTCGCTATCCATATAAAACTCTTATTTATTACTTTTTTACTAGTTTCATTGGTAAAAACCCACATGCTTACCCAATGAATTACTATTCCAATATATTATAGATAATACCCTTTAAAAAGGACTCTCGAGTGGCTTTAGTCCAACATATACGGCTTTAATTTGGGTATAATGGTTTAGCGTAATAAGGCCATTTTCACGGCCGATACCTGATTGCTTATAACCGCCGACAGGCATTTGCGCAGGTGATGCGCCAAAGCTGTTTACCCAGCAAATTCCAGCTTGCATTTGATGGATAACACGATGAGCACGGGTAATGTCTTGGGTAAAGACACCTGCTGCTAGCCCAAACTCCGAAGCATTGGCTCGAGCCACTACTTCATCTTCATTATTAAATGTCAGTACCGACATCACTGGACCAAAAATTTCTTCACGACAAATAGTCATATCATCAGTGCAATCAGTAAAAATAGTCGGTGCAACAAAATAACCATCCGGTGCATTTTCTGGTTCTAGCGATTTACCACCATGTAGCAAGGTCGCGCCTTCTTTAATGCCGATATTGATATATCCTAATACCCGTTTAAAATGCTTTAACGAGATAAGGGCACCAAAATTAGTCGCTGGATCCATTGGATCACCTGCTACAATATTTTGGCGAGTACGTTCGAGTAATTTCTCAATAAAAATGGGATAGATAGATTCTTGCACGAATACGCGCGTACCATTAGTACAAACTTCACCTTGAGTATAG
>DCAT01000039.1:0-1199 GCA_002312935.1 Oceanospirillaceae bacterium UBA1126
TATCAGCGCTTGTAGCTAATGATCATGGAATGGCAGATATAAACATCATTGCTAGGCAAGCATCGCAGTTGTTGGTAGAAGGTGGCTGGTTAGCTATTGAGCATGGTTACGATCAAGGCTTAAAGGTGGCAAAACTGTTAGCTTGCTTAGGGTTTGACTTGGTTGCCACACGAAAGGATTATAATGACCACGATAGAGTAACTTACGGTCAGTGGTCTGGTAGAGTGCCAGATATAGAACTAGGCAGATAGCCTTAGGACTAATGTATGAATGATGAGCAGTTACAGCGTTACAGTCGGCAAATAATGTTGCCAGAATTTGATTATCAAGGTCAGCAACGTTTATTGAGTTCTAGAGTGCTCATTATTGGTTTAGGCGGCTTGGGCAGCCCCGTGGCTTTGTATTTGGCGTCGGCTGGCTTGGGCACATTGGTGTTGGTAGACGACGACCTTGTGGATCATTCTAACTTGCAGCGTCAGATCATTCACAGCGAAGCTGACGTAGGCTTAAGTAAGGTGGTGTCTGCGCAACAGAGTATTGCAGCAATTAATAGTGGTGTGCTGGTGGAAGCTGTTCAGCAGCGGCTTAAGGATGAAGATTTAGCTGAAGCAGTAAAAAAGGCTGATATTGTATTAGATTGTTGTGATAATTTAGTCACCCGTTTAGCAGTAAATAAAGCGTGTCTGCAGTATCAAACACCCTTGGTTTCTGGCGCAGCTATTCGTATGGAGGGCCAGATTACTGTAGTAGACCCTCGTCAAGCCAACACCCCTTGTTACCATTGTTTAATGCAGTTCACAGGAGAGCAAGAACTTACCTGTTCAACCAACGGGGTGATGGCACCACTGGTTGGTATTGTGGGTGCGATTCAAGCGATGGAAGCCATTAAAGTGCTTTCTAACCTTGGTGAGCCATTAGTGGGTAAGCTGTTGTTATTGGACGCAAAAACCATGCACTGGCAAACTTTTACCTTACCTAAAGACGCACACTGTCCAAGCTGTGGCACAAATTAATTTTTTTTCAAGTTTTTTGCCTTTTTTTGGTATTTTTTAAGCTAGTGTGGGCATAGGTGCTTGACTCTGAATCTCAATGGTTTACTATACGCGCTCTCTGCGGAGGGGTGGCAGAGTGGTCGAATGCAACGGTCTTGAAAACCGTCGTGGGTTAATAGCCCACCGAGAGTTCGAATCTCTCCTCCT
>DCAT01000039.1:1506-1850 GCA_002312935.1 Oceanospirillaceae bacterium UBA1126
GTTCGAATCTCTCCTCCTCCGCCATTTTATTTTTGCAGGTGTGGTTTTTATAACCGCATGTGAGCAGTAGCCTAGTAAGCAGTTATTACTACGCATTAAGGGGCACAATCTACCAAGCCCCGCAGAGAATTTGGGTCGTTAGCTCAGTTGGTAGAGCAGTTGGCTTTTAACCAATTGGTCGGGCGTTCGAGCCGCCCACGACCCACCATATTAAACCGCGTTAACCGGTTAATGTTAATTTTACAGCGTAATTTGCTGTTAAGTTTCACCGTAGTAAGCAGTTAATGCTACGTATTAAGGGGCACAATCTACCAAGCCCTGCAGAGAATTTGGGTCGTTAGCTC
>DCAT01000039.1:2211-16072 GCA_002312935.1 Oceanospirillaceae bacterium UBA1126
TTCGAGCCGCCCACGACCCACCATTATAAGAAATAGCCCTCGTTAGGAAACTAGCGGGGGCTTTTTTGTGGACAAGATTAAGCCACGATTTTTGCACACCCAAGGCTGATGGCTATTCACGCGTTCATACATCAACACCATGTTGGGCCAAGGATCTGCCGAAGTGCCCACCATAAGTTGTTTATAATCGATAGGCTGGGGTTCGCTATAATGCCTTGGCCCGCCGATCCAATGCCATTTGGGTAAAATAATGAAACCTCGTTCTGGCCCATGAGTCGTCTTTAGTTGTGCAAGTTCATGGTGTTCTAACCACCAACCCCGCTGATGCTGTGGATTAAGTCCAATACCCTCAACAAGGGTTGATTGCCAGTTTTCATAGGCGTAAAACAGCATGCCTGTTAACAGCAATTGTTGGCGTGTAGGCAGGGGTAAACTCTGTTGCTTTAAGAAATTTAATACTAGCCCAGTATGGCTCAATGGGAGCTGGTGTTGGCGTAACCGATCCCACTTAAGGTCTAATCGATCGTGTCCAGCGGGGCCAACAAAGTCGGTTAGTCGTGTGCCACCCTTATTGAGTAAATAAAATTTTATGGCAAGCTCTAGATGAACTATTTCTAAAGCATCATTTTGGTAGATAAGGTCCAGTTCCCCAAGTGTTCGTTCAGCGGTTTGGATCACTAAGTTCCGCGCTAAAATTTTGTTAGTCAACGATGACTCAAACCAATGCTCTACACAATCTTCAAAATGTTTTCCCAAACGATAAGCGGGCTGAGCAGGGTAGGTTTTTACGCAGGTGTTAGCTTTACTGGCCTTTAAAGTTAGATCTTGAGGATTAAACACACCCACTTCTGGCGTTTCTAGCATTAAGGTTTGGCTTTGCAGTAACCAATACAAGTCTTGCTGAATATCCACTGTAATAGGGCGTCCAGATTGATGATTTTGTTGATCTTGTTGGCCCACAATAAACGTCCTAGGTTCCAATTTAATAAGTGAGTATACTGGCACAGATGAACGCGACACAACTACAATCCTATTACGATCAAACACCTAACGCCAGGCGTATGGCGCTTGTGAGTGTGGGTTTGGTGATGATGGTTTGCTCTCTAGCGCTTTCTGCAGTGAATATTGCTATACCGCGAATTGCTGAGGACCTGCAAGCTAGCGCGTCTGGAGTAAGCTGGATTCCAGTGGCAATGTTATGGGGTAATGTGGTGTTTTTATTACCCATAGGCCGCATAGCGGACATCGTTGGACGCAAACGTGTATTTGTTACCGGAATAGTGTTGTTTATCGTCTCTTCTGTGTGTGTGTTGTTACCACAATCTATTGGTACTTTGCTGCTTATTCGTGTTGCTCAAGGTATTTCTAGCTCTATGGTATATGGCACCAGTATGGCAATTATTGGTGTGGTTTATGCCAATTCAAACCGTGGCCAAGCCCTTGGTATTGCCGCTTCGTCAGTTTATTTAGGGCTAACTCTTGGCCCTTTAATTGGCGGATGGTTAACTGAGCACTGGGGTTGGAAAAGTGTATTTTGGGCCCCTATTCCGATCTTAATCTTATGCCTAGTGGTGCTGTCTGCCTATGTAAAAGGCGATTGGAAATCAGATCTCAGAGCTAAATTTGATTGGCAAGGTAGTTTAATTTTTGCAGCGTGGGTCAGCGCTTTTATGATGGGGTTGTCACGCCTAACAGATTGGCGGTTTGCACTTTTAGCCATTTTTGGGTTAGTGCTTTTGGCTGTCTTTGTATGGCACCAGTCGAAAGTTGAATCACCTTTAATTCGACTATCTGCGTTAAGGGCTAATCGTATTTTCAACCGTTCTTTGTTATCCGCTTTCTTTATTTACGGCTCTAGTTTCTCTATGGTTTTTTTGCTGAGCTTGTATCTACAGTATATTCACCAGCTTAGCCCCAGTGAAGCAGGCCAAATTGTGTTGATTCAAACACTGATCATGATGGTATTGGCACCCATAACGGGTCGCTTGTCAGACCGTTTTGAGCCTAGAGTGCTATCCACGTTTGGCTGCCTATTATTTGTCATTGGCTATGCCATGTTGTTTAGGCTGGATATGAACACGTCTTTGCAGTACGTAATGCTCGCACTAGTGTTTTTGGGATTGGGTTTTGGGTTCTTTTCATCACCCAATAATAATGCGGCTATTGGTTCGGTGCCAGCGGATAAGCTAAGCATTGCTGCGGTGTTACTCAACTTGGCACGTACTATGGGCAATATGGTGAGCTCTGCTATTGTAATGACACTGTTTAGTGTCACGATGGGAGGTGCGGCAATCACCCCAGAGCTTTATCCTCAGCTCTTGTTAGTCATAAAAATCACCATGGTATTGTCTGTGTGTTATGCCTTGATTGCCGCTACATTTTCCTACCGGCGGGGCACTATTCATTAGTTAGGTTCAGCATCTGCGTAATTGATAGCAATAATGTCATAGCCTTTTTTAAGGTTGCTTAGCTCTACCCTATCATCCAGCCTTTTGCCTATTAGGGCCAACGCAAGTGGTGAGTCTATACTGATATAACCTGAGCTAGGGTTAAGTTCGTCGGCACCCACAATTCGATAGCGCCGTTCATTGTCATCGTCGTCAACTAAGGTGACCCAGGCACCAAAATATACTTTTTTTAGATCCGCAGGTACCCCTTCTACTACCTTGATATGGTCAAGGCGTCTCTGCAAGTAAAGAATACGGCTGTCCATTTCCCGGAGCATTTTTTTGCCATAGATGTATTCTGCATTTTCTGACCGATCTCCCAAAGCCGCTGCTTCCTGTACCGCTTGAGTAATGACTGGGCGCTTGTTACGCCATAAATCATCTAGCTCATCTTTAAGTGCTGCGGCACCTTCTGGTGTGATTAGAGGTGAGCGCTTTGGGCCGGGTGGGCGGTAGCGCCCGGCAAAACGTTGCTTTGCTGATTTCATAGGGCACAGAGCCTCGAAATAGCCACCGGGATTGCAGTTTCTACTCGCATAATTCGAGGGCCAAGGGAAAACGGTATAAAACCTTGTTCTTCTAATTTACCCACTTCATAGTCTGTGAAACCACCTTCAGGGCCAATGGCTAACGTTGTGGCCTGTTGAGTGGCATCAGGGCATGCATTAGCGTTACGTGGGTGAGCTACAAACCTTCGACTATTGCCAGCCCAATGACTAAGCTTATCTTCAACGAAAGGTTTAAATAGTTCGGCCTTGTGTAACAAAGGTAACTGTGTGGTGCCTGCTTGCTCTAGGCCTAAACGTAAATTATTATAAATACTCAGGGGTTGTAACAGTGGCGTTTGCCAATAGCTTTTTTCCACCTTTGCACTGTTTAATAGGGTTATTTCACTCACTCCTAGGGTGGCGCAAGTTTGTAATATCCGACGCATCATTTTAGGCCTAGGCAGGGCTAGTAATAATTTTAACCCCAAGGGTGCGGGGCTATTTTGGCTGAGTGTTATTTCAAGCTGTGTTTCCAGCTCGCTGTGAGCGATGACTTTGCCTAAACCAATAGCGCCATTAATCTGCCCCACTCTAAGACTGTCACCAATGTTGGGCTTAATCACATTAACAAGGTGAGTTTGACGGTGAGGGTCGGTAATTTGAATTTGTCCCATGGAGGACAGTTCATTAACCTTAAAAAGTAGTATATTCATAGCTGCATAGTATAATAGGGGATTGCAATGATGTGTTGGAGTTTGTGTGGTTATTATTGGTATTGCTGGAGCATCGGCTTCAGGTAAAAGTTTGTTGGCTAAAAATGTAATAGAAGGCTTCGATTCAGATCAGGTGGTGATGATGTCAGAGGACAGCTACTACAAAGATCAACGGAACATGTCTAAAGCTCAGCGCAACCTCACTAACTATGATCACCCAGACGCAATGGACCATGAGTTGATGGCTCAACATATAGAAGCTTTATCTGCTGGCCAGTCGATTAAACGGCCCATATATAGCTTTTATGACCATTTGCGAGAATCAGAAACAATGTTGATGAAACCTTGCAAGGTTCTGATTGTAGAAGGGATTTTGTTATTTACTGAAGAGCGCTTGCGGTCTTTGTTTAACCTGCGCATTTTTATGGATGTGCCGTTAGATATTTGTTTAATTAGACGCTTAGAACGCGATGTGAATGAGCGAGGCCGAGATTTGAAATCGGTCTTAACACAGTATCAATCTACTGTGAGACCAGGATTTTTTAACCATGTATCACCCTCTCGTGCGCATGCAGATTTGATTGTGCCAGAAGGCGGTGAAAACCCTGCCGCCATAGAATTATTGAAAGCTCGTGTCGCACAAATGCTGACATAAGCAACACTTGGAGACAGACGATGAATAAAACATTAGTACTTACTGCAATCTGTGCAGATCGCCCAGGCCTTATTCAAATGCTTTCCGAAGTCATTTATAGCCATGATGCCAGCTGGGAGGAGTCTAGCATGGCCCATCTGTCTGGCCAGTTTGCCGGCATTCTTACAGTTAACGTTGAGCAGAGTGTGATTCCGGCACTCGAGAAAGACTTACGTGGGTTGAGTGATCATGGTATGGCAGTCACTTTAAACGAGAGTGTCGACGCTGGTGATGCTGATGCTCAAAAAACAATCTGGTTAGACCTAACCTGCCATGATAAGCCAGGCATTATGCGTGAAGTGTCTAACGTATTCGTTGCCCAAGGCGTAAGTGTGCAAAGCCTAGATACAGAGGTGGTTAGTGCATCAATGTCTGGTGGGGATATGTTTGTTGCGGGGGCCCAGTTGCTAGTTTCAAAGGACTTTGACATGGAGAGCTTGCAACAAGCGCTTGAAGGTTTGTCTGATGACTTGATGGTAGATTTGGCACTAGCTGACGAGGAGTAGATAGCCGCCCAAGAAAAAATAGGGTTAGACTTGCCTCCTCGCCACATTGGGCAAATTAGCAGAGCAAGTCTAACTTTTTCTTTAGTAGGCCATTTACTTGGCCTGGGTTAGCTGAGCCCTTGGAGGCTTTCATAACTTGGCCCATAAAGAAGCCTAGCATTTTGCCTCTTTTTTCTACTTCTGCGTCAGCATATTGCTGCACTTGCTTAGGGCTTGAGGCAATTACATCATCTACCATAGCTTCGATAGCGCCGATATCACTTACCTGCTTAAGGCCGTTGGCGTCAATAATGGCATCCACTTCGCCCGCTTGATTCCACAGTTCATCAAATACAGCTTTGGCACCTTTGCTATTAATAGTGTCATCCATGATGCGGTTAATAAGTTGGCCTAAGTGAACTGCAGTCACTGGAACTTGATCAATTTCAACGTTGTGTTGATTCATGTATTTCGAAAGTTCACCTGTCACCCAGTTGGCACTGAGCTTAGCGTCGTTGCACACCAAGACAACTGCTTCAAAATAATCAGCTAACGTTCGGCTGGCAGAAAGCACACTGGCATCGTATTCACTTAAGCCAAGTTGACTCACAAAGCGAGCGCTGCGTTGGTCTGGCAGTTCGGGTAGGCTTTGACGAATAGCGTCAATATAGGCGTCGTCAATCTCTATTGGTAATAAATCTGGGCAGGGAAAGTAACGATAATCGTTGGCTTCTTCCTTACTACGCATGGGGCGAGTTTCGTTCTTGTCCGAGTCATAAAGGCGGGTTTCTTGCACAATCTTGCCGCCGTCTTCCAAAATATCTATCTGCCGCTCTACTTCTACATTAATGGCACGTTCTATAAATTTAAACGAGTTGATATTTTTTAATTCTGCACGGGTGCCTAATTTTTCTTGGCCTTTGGGACGTATAGATACGTTTGCGTCACAGCGCATAGAGCCTTCTGCCATGTTGCCGTCTGAAATGCCAATGGTTGTTACAATGGCGTGCATCTTACGCATATAGGCCACAGCTTCTTTGGCATTACGCATGTCTGGCTCGGATACGATTTCTAACAACGGCGTGCTTGAGCGGTTCAGGTCAATACCGGTCATACCATCATAGTCTTCGTGTAATGATTTGCCCGCATCTTCCTCAAGGTGAGCCCGAGTGACGCCTATACGCTTTATGCTGCGGTCTTCCAGTTGTATGTCCAAGTGACCCAATCCCACAATAGGGTGGTCCATTTGACTAGTTTGGTACCCTTTGGGTGAGTCTGGGTAGAAGTAGTTCTTGCGGGCAAATACAGAGTGTTTACAAACCTCGGCATCAATAGCAGTGCCAAAGGCCACTGCCATGCGCAACGCTTCTTGGTTAAATACTGGTAATGCGCCAGGCATACCCAAATCAACTAGGGTGGTTTGAGTGTTAGGCGCTGCTCCAAAACCCGCTTTAGCACCCGAAAATAATTTAGATTTTGTGGCTAATTGAACATGAATTTCTAGACCAATTACAATTTCCCAAGACATAATTAAGCTCCCTTTTCTTGGTTAGATACAGGCACGCTGTTAGATGTTGGTGTTTGTAGGTGCCAATCAGTGACTTGCTGATATTGGTGAGCAATGTTCAAAAGTTTAGCTTCGGCAAAGTAGTTACCCATAATATGAAGCCCTACGGGGCGGCCATTAACAAAACCTGCGGGGGCAGACATTGCTGGAATGCCAGCCATGTTGGCAGACAAGGTGTAGATGTCTTCTAAGTACATTGCCACAGGGTCTTTAGTATTGCTGCCCAAATCGAAAGCAGGTGTTGGTGCTACGGGGCCCATAATCACGTCTACTTGAGACAGTGCACGAGCAAAGTCGTCTTTAATTAAACGACGAATACGCTGAGCTTTTACATAATATGCATCGTAATAACCTTCAGACAATGCATAGGTGCCTACCATAATGCGACGTTTTACTTCGGTACCAAACCCCTCAGCACGGGTGCGGCAATAAAGATCCATTAAATTCTCTGGCTTGTCGCACCGGTACCCATAACGAACACCATCAAATCGACTAAGGTTGGAAGAGGCTTCCGATGGTGCGATAACGTAATAGGCAGGAATAGAAAGCTCTAGGTTGGGCAGGCTTATGTCAATGATTTGCGCACCGAGTTTCTCAATCTCTTTTACTGCAGCCATAATACATTCGGCCACTTGGGGATTAAGGCCTGGGCCAAAGAACTCTTTGGGTAAACCTACTTTTAGCCCGTGAAGAGGTAAGTTTAGCTCAGCAGTAAAATCTGGAGTCTCTTGCTGCACACTTGTGGAGTCTTGCTCGTCAAAACCAGCCATAGCGTTGAGCATTATGGCTGCATCTTCGGCTGTTTGGCACATGGGGCCAGCCTGATCTAGACTGGATGCGTAAGCAATAATACCAAAGCGGGAGACCCGTCCATAGGTTGGTTTGATACCCGTTAGGTTACAAAAAGAGGCAGGTTGGCGAATAGAGCCGCCAGTATCGGTGCCAGTAGCTGCGGGCACAAAGCCTGCTGCAACAGCGGCAGCAGAACCGCCTGAAGACCCTCCTGGCACAGCGTTTAAGTCCCATGGGTTTTTAACAGCACCAAAAAAGCTACTCTCGTTTGAAGAGCCCATGGCAAACTCATCCATATTGGTTTTGCCAACGCAGACAGCCCCAGCAGATAACAAACGTTGGCCAACAGTCGATTCGTAGGGTGGTACAAAGTTAGCCAACATTTTAGAGGCGGCTGTGGTGGTGTGGCCTTGGGTGCAGAATAGATCTTTATGAGCAAAAGGAACCCCAGTGAGGATATCTGCGTTACCCACTTTAATGCGCGCATCAGCAGCATCTGCCTGGCCTAAGGCCAGGTCTTCTGACAAGCTAATAAAACTGTTGTAGACGGTATCACGGGCCTTAATGTCAGCAATAATGTCTTGAGTGATTTCACGGCTAGAATATTTTCCAGCGGCCAAATCCTTGGCTATTTGAACGAGGGTTTTGTGGGTCATAGTTATGCTGTCGCTTTGTTAATTTGATACGTTAATCAATTACTTTAGGCACTAAATATAAGCCATCTTCTGTCGCTGGTGCGATCGCAATAAAGGCTTCACGTTGGTTATCACAAGTCACTTCATCTTTACGCAGGCGTTGCGTTGCATCGTGAGGGTTGGATAGCGGCTCTACACCATCAGTATTAACCAGTTGCATCTGGTCCATGAGGGACAAGATGCTGGAAATGCTGTTGGCGTAATCATTTGTTTCACTATGGGTCACTTGCAAACGAGCAAGCACGGCAATTTTTTCGATGTCAGCATTTTCTAGGGCCATAATGTTCTCGATCTAGGCTGTATTTAATCAGCTGAGCAGAAGTTGAACTTTTTAGTCCAAAGACACTCAAAATGTTAGTGAATTTAGCCTGCTCAACTGAAGCAGAACTTTAGATTAATTTGCAACAAATACATAAGCAGCAAAAAAGGGGTCTAATTTAGCATAAATTGAGCCGTTGGAAAACGGATTAAACTTGCTCAAACGCGCCTTGATTGTTAATATTTAATTCTTAGTAGCAGCGGTTTATGTAGATCGCCATTATTCTCCGATTAGAGCCAATAAATCAGCATGTTTAAAAAAATCCGCGGCCTATTTTCAAGCGACCTATCAATCGATCTAGGCACCGCTAATACCCTCATTTATGTACGCGACAAAGACATCGTTCTTAACGAACCCTCTGTTGTTGCGATTCGTACCCATGGCAATCAAAAAAGTGTCGCTGCAGTAGGTGCTGATGCTAAACGCATGTTGGGTCGCACACCTGGGAACATTACTGCTATTCGTCCTTTAAAAGATGGTGTAATTGCCGATTTCCACGTTACAGAAAAAATGTTGCAGCACTTTATCCATAAAGTACATGAAAACAGTTGGATGACTCCTAGCCCTAGGGTTTTGGTATGTGTGCCGTGTAAATCAACTCAAGTTGAGCGCCGTGCCATTAAAGAATCTGCGATGGGAGCCGGTGCCAGAGAAGTTTATTTAATAGAAGAACCCATGGCCGCAGCTATTGGTGCGGGGTTGCCTGTTGAGCAAGCAAGTGGCTCTATGGTGGTGGACATCGGTGGTGGTACCACTGAAATCGCTATTATTTCTCTTAACGGTGTGGTTTATTCAGAATCAGTGCGTGTAGGTGGCGACCGCTTTGACGAATCAATCATCGCTTATGTGCGTCGTAACTATGGTTCTCTTATTGGTGAAGCCACTGCAGAGCGCATTAAACAAGAAATCGGTACAGCCTACCCAAGCTCTGAGGTTCTAGAGATTGACGTAAGAGGCCGAAACCTAGCCGAAGGTATTCCGCGTAGCTTCACGCTTAACTGCAACGAGATAATGGAGGCTTTACAAGAGCCGCTGTCTACCATTGTTCAGTCTGTTAAAAGTGCTTTAGAGCATTCACCACCTGAGCTAGCTTCTGACATTGCTGAAAGTGGTATTGTACTTACTGGTGGTGGTGCGCTGCTGCGTGATCTAGACCGTTTGATTAGTGAAGAAACAGGGTTGCCTGTGATCGTTGCTGAAGATCCCCTGACCTGTGTAGCCCGTGGGGGCGGCAGGGTTCTGCAGATGCTTGACGATAGCACCTTTGATTTGCTAGCCAGAGACTAAGCTGGTCAATTTCGAATAAAACAACGGCGGGGTCGCTTAAGCAACATTTAAGCTACCCTGCCGTTTTTGTTTAAGGGCGATTGGATCGCTAGGAGACTTGTTATTGATCCTTTGTTTAAAGGCCGATCTACCGTTAAAAAATTCATCATTTACGGCTTGATCAGTATTAGTTTAATTGTTGCTGACTACCAGTTTGATCAAATGCAACGGATTCGTGGTTGGCTTTCATTAGCCGTTACGCCTGTGCAGTGGTTGGTTGATGTGCCTCAACGCTCATGGACTTGGTTAGATGAAAGGTTACAAGTTCGAGATGAACTCATTGCTGAAAACAAACAATTACGGGCGCAAACCTTGCTCGCTGAGCGGCGGGTGCAAAAGTTAGCTGCCCTCACAGTGGAAAACTTTCGGTTGCGTGATTTGCTGAATAGCAGTGAGCAGCTAGATGAAAAAGTGATTGTTAGTGAACTTATTGGTATTAATTCAGATCCATTTACTCATCAAGTCATTATTAATAATGGTTTTAATAGTGGCGCATTTGTTGGCCAACCTGTGCTTGATGCTACTGGGGTTATGGGACAAATCACGTCTACTTCAGCCTTCACCAGTCGAGTATTATTAATTACTGATGCAGACCACGCCATCCCTGTACAAGTTAACCGCAATGGTCTGCGATCTGTGGCCTACGGCCTTGGGCAATATGATTACTTAGAATTACAAGACCTTTCAGACACAGCTGATATTGAGGTAGGTGATATTTTAGTGAGTTCGGGTTTAGGCTTGCGCTTTCCTAAAGGCTACCCTGTAGCAAAAGTGATTGAGGTGAAACATTCTGCGGGGCAAGACTTTGCTAAGGTGCTGGCTAAACCAACAGCTCAACTGGATCGCTCTCGCCACCTGTTGCTAATCGAAACACCGCAGCAGCAAAATATAGCTCAGCAGGGGGATAACTAATGGTTGTTCAAGCAGCCCATAATTTGTGGGTACCTATTGTGACCCTGCTTATTGCCTTCATGTTGAGCGCTCTTCCTATGCTTGAGTGGGTGCAGTGGGGATGGCCAGAATGGGTTTTGATTGTGTTTATTTACTGGGTGATCGCCTTGCCCCACCGCTTTGGGTTAGGTTGGGCGTTTATATTAGGGTTGTTGCTTGATCTATTGCAGGGTAACCATCTAGGGGTGAATGCCTTAGCCATGGTCGTAGTGACTTTTTTTGCTATGCTGATGTATCGCCGTTTACGCATGTACCGAGCGTGGCAACAAGCCTTTGTAATATTCGTCTTGGTGGCTATTAATCAATGTATTAGTTATTGGTTTCAAGGTATTGGTAGCAACGCTAGCAGTGGGCTATGGTTTTTATTGCCTGCGCCAGTAAGTGGTGTGCTTTGGCTGTGGTTGTTTGTTGTGCTGCGTGGCGTTCGTCGAGCATTTAAAGTGGCTTAAGGTAAGGATATATCCTCAAAATGAACGAAGAAATTCTCATCAATTTCAGCCCCATGGAAACCCGAGTGGCGGTGATTGAAAATGGTATGTTGCAAGAAGTTCATATAGAGCGTAATGACCATCGTGGCATTGTGGGGAATATCTATCTGGGTAAAGTTGTTCGTGTGTTACCGGGTATGCAGGCTGCGTTTATAGAAATTGGTCTAGAGCGTGCGGGCTTTATTCATGTGGCAGATATTGAACCAAAAAATGGCCAGCCAGATTCAGATGATGTTGCACAACTAGTAAGAGAAGGCCAAACCCTGCTAGTGCAGGTGCTAAAAGATCCTATTAGTACCAAAGGTGCGCGTCTTACCACTCAAATATCTATTCCTTCACGATACCTAGTGTACTTGCCTGACAGTAACCATGTGGGCATATCTCAACGCATCGAAGACGAAACAGAAAAACAGCGCCTTAAAGATTGTTTAGAAAACTATTTAGCCCACCCCAACGCGTTGTTAAAGGAGACCTCTGAATTTACAAATGAGGGCGTCATTGTTCGCACGGTCGCTGAAGGGGTTAATGAGCAAAGTCTTCAGCAGGATGTCGACTTTCTGCGTCGTCTATGGCGCCAAGTAAGCCAAAAAATTGCCACGGGCACAGCCCCTCAAATAATCTATCAAGACCTTCCCTTAGCGCTGCGCACCTTGAGGGACATTGCTCATCCACAAATTGAAAAGATTCGGATTGATTCTAAAGAAACCTATCAAAAAGCGATTGAATTTGTTAACCAACTGGTGCCAGATATGGCCGCCAAATTGGAGCATTACCCAGGGGAGCGGCCTATTTTTGATCTCTACAACGTAGAAGATGAAATTCAAAAAGCACTGGGCTGTAAAGTACCGTTGAAATCTGGTGGTTATATTATTATCGACCAAACTGAAGCAATGACCACTGTGGATGTTAATACTGGGGCATATGTAGGGCATCGTAACTTAGAAGAGACCATATTTAAGACCAACCTTGAGGCGGCAACGGCCATCGGTAGGCAGCTTAGACTGCGCAATCTTGGTGGTATTATTATTTTAGATTTTATTGATATGCATGACCCAGAGCATCAGCGGCAAGTCGCTCGAACCTTAGAACGTGCGTTAGCTAAAGATCATGTTAAAACAAAAGTATTAGCGGTTTCGGAACTGGGTTTGATACAAATGACACGCAAACGCACACGGGAGAGTTTAGAGCAGCTTTTATGTGAACCCTGTTCTTCGTGTGAGGGCACAGGTACCAATAAAACGCCAGAGACGATCTGTTACGAACTGTTTAGAGAAATTCTGCGAGCCCACAGAGCTTATGATACAAATACCTATTTAGTCCTTGCATCACAGGCTGTTATTGATCAGCTTTTAGATGAAGAAGCACACCGTTTAGCAGAGCTGGAGCAGTTCATAGGCAAGGCTATTTCATTGCGGTTAGAGCCCATGTACGGCAGTGAACAATACGATGTGGTGTTGCGTTAATGATGGCTAAAGTAAGTCAGTGGTGCATCGCTTTCCTGTGCCTAGTGTTAATTATTTTGGCAGCGAGCTTGTCTTGGTTACGTGTGGGTGTAGATCAGCACCCCCTATACCATCAATGGGTTGAACACCAAGTGAGTAAGGCGATAGGGCAAGAGCTAAAGTTAACGGCTTTTCAGGTAAAGTTAGTGGGTACTAGCCTTCAGTTAAACCTAGATGGTATAGACACTAAAAACGGTTTAACTCTTTCGCGGCTAGACCTGGGTGTTGATTTAAAGCGGTCCTTGCAACAAAGTAGGTTTCGCCTATCCCACGTTCAAGCCACAGGCTTAGACATTCATCTTGGGCAGCAAGAAGATGGCACCTGGGGTCCTCAAACTGCTAACAAACGTGGGTCTCAAGCTGTTCCCCAACTTATGTTAGCAATAGCCTCTAGGGTACCTCAGCTTTTATTGAACGATGTGACCTTCACTTTAATGGCGATTAAAGGGGAGCCTATCACTACCCCGCAGTTAAATGCTCAGGTTCATGTTGCAAAAGATACTGGACAAGAGTTAACTCGAATCAGTGTATCTGTGCATAGTGATACCAAAGCACCAGACTACAACCTAGAAACCAAAGTAACACTAGACCTTACACCCCAAGAAACTATCCAGCGGGCGCAAGTTTATTTAAGTGCTAATAATCTTGAAGTTGCATCTTGGTTATCCCTATTCGGGCCTTTTAAACCAGCTTTTTATGCAGACCGCTTACGTTTGGATGGCAAGTATTGGTTGGACTACCAAGCTAACAAACAGGTTCAGTTAGTGACTGAAAATGCCCAGATTTTGCTTGTCACACCCACTAATCAAGTGGCCTTAATGGGTGACACTAGGGCGGTTGGCCAGTTGGGCAACTTGGCCACTTCAAAGTGGCAATTAGCTGATTGGAAAATTTCAGCACAAGGGTTAAGTGGACAAGTTAATGGTGTAGCTATACCGTTGACTGAGCTGAAAGCACAAAAAACTGATCAACAACTCTGGTTGGCTAGCCCTAAGCTCCATTTAGCCAATACCCAAAAGCTACTCAACACCATTAAAGGCATGCCAGCAAAGGTCAATTTACCGATCCAGTCACTCGCTCCAAAAGGTTGGTTGAATCAAGCTCAGTTACATTTAGATAGCAGCCAGCCTAAGGAATTCCTAGTCAATGGTAAGCTGCAACAAGTGAGTGTAGGCGCATGGTTGGGTGTGCCAGAAATAAAGCAGGTTGACGGCCACATTTGGCTTAATCGTTATGGTGGCAAAGTGATCATTGATGATACGGATGGTGTTCATTTACGCCTCACCAAACTATCTTCTACACCCTGGAGATTTGGTGACATTCAAGGTGAGTTTAATTGGCACTATGGTGCCTTAGCCAATCGTTTTAGCTCGTCTAATATGGTTGCTAAGCTT
>DCAT01000106.1:0-147 GCA_002312935.1 Oceanospirillaceae bacterium UBA1126
AAAAAAGCAGCAGACAAGAAAGCATCAGACAAGAAAACAGCAGATAAAAAAGCTGCTAAAAAAGTAGCAGACAAGAAATCAGCAGATAAAAAATTAGCAGACCAGAAAGCAGCAGATAAGAAGGCAGCAGACAAGAAGGCAGCAGAT
>DCAT01000106.1:485-2598 GCA_002312935.1 Oceanospirillaceae bacterium UBA1126
AGCAGACAAGAAGGCAGCAGATAATAGAGCAGACAAAAAATTAGCAGATCAGAAAGCGGCAGATAAAAAAGCAGCTCAAGAATTAGCTGAAGTTGAGCAAGCATTAGAAAGCCTATTAGATGAAGAAGAGGCGCAGACTGACGCGCTGGAACAGCAGATTACCAATGGTCAAGCAGTAGGCTCTGCAGTAAGCTATATAAAAGATGAAATTGGAGACAAGTGGGTCCGACCAGCTAATGCTCGTAATGGCATGGTTGTTGAGCTTATTATATACCTTGTTCCTACGGGTGAAGTTGTTAATGTAGAAGTAAGTTATCGTGACTCAAGCGCCACAGATGCATTTGTATCGTCGGTAGTGAAGGCTGTTAAAAAAGTAAGGCGGTTTGATAAATTAAGCCAGCTGAACTCAGTACTATTTGATGCTAACTTCCGCCAATTCACCGTTAAGTTTAAACCAGAGGATTTGAGATTGTGATGCGAGTAAAAAAAATGGTTCATTCAACTATAAGAACACCAAAATCTAACACCTTTTTGGCATTTTCATCTGCAGTCTTTACCTTGCTGTTGTCAATTTCAGCGTGGTCTTCAGAGTTAGTTATTGAAATAACTCAGGGTGTTGATAATCCTGTACCCATCGCGGTAGTTCCATTTCAGTGGTCTGGGGACAGTGCTTTGAATGAGGATGTGGCCCAGGTTGTTGATGCAGATCTGGAGCGTAGTGGCCAATTTAAATCCCTAAAACGGTCGTTGATGCTTAGCTTTCCTTATCAAAAAGAGGATATTTATTTTCGTGATTGGAGCTACCTAGCAACTGAGTACCTTATTATAGGACAGGTTCTGCCAACAAATGATGGGGGTTATCAAGTTGATTACCAACTCTTTGACGTACAGCGTCAAGAATCTGTTGCTGGTGCCCGCTTTACTGGGGGTAAAAACGATCTACGCGCTCTTGCACATTCTGTCAGTGATGCCGTGTATGAGGCGTTAACTGGGCTTAAAGGTGCTTTTAGAACTCGTATAGCTTATGTTGCAGCCGACAAAAAAGTTAATCCTAGTTACTATAAACTTTTAGTAGCAGATGCCGACGGATATAATGCTAAAGAGATTCTCAAATCAAATCAGCCCATTATGTCACCATCTTGGTCTCGAGATGCTAGTAAACTGGCTTATGTGTCTTTTGAAACAAACAGGCCTGCTATCTACGTTCAAGATATTACTACAGGTAAGCGTGAACGCATTAAGTCTTTTAAAGGCATTAACGGTGCGCCTGCTTGGTCCCCAGATGGCAGTAAGTTAGCGATAGTTTTGTCTAAAGATGGTAATGCGGAGATATACGTTTTAGATTTAACCACCAATCGGCTTACCAGGGTAACAAAACATTACGGTATTGATACTGAACCTTCTTGGAGTGTAGATGGTAAACATATCCTGTTTACCTCTGATAGAGGAGGTAAACCGCAAATATACCAAGTGACTTTAGATTCTGGCTGGGTAGAGCGCTTAACTTTTGAAGGGGACTACAATGCCCGTGGCAGTTTAACGCACGATGGCCGTTTTTTGGTGCTTGTTAGTCGCCATGATTCGCAGTTCCATATCGCCGTGCAAGATTTACAGCGCGGCACTATGTCTTTATTAACTCAAACAAGCTTAGATGAGTCACCAAGTGTGGCGCCAAATGGCAGCATGGTGATTTATTCCACCCAAGACGGTGGGCGAGATATTTTGGCTGCCGTATCGATAGATGGCAAAGTAAAGTTTAATATTCCTGCAAATGAAGGTGTGGTGAGAGAACCAGCATGGTCGCCTTACTTGAATTAATCACGAGAATTTCTGCAAGCCTAGTGGTGTGGAGATTATATATGTTAGAATTAATATACAAACTTTCGATCGACAAATTAAGATTATTGAGGAGCAAGTCCATGCAAGTGGGTAATTTAAGTAAAATCATCGCCTCCAGTGTTTTGGTAGCATTTCTAGCTGCCTGTAGTTCTACTGGCGAAACCACTGATGCAACCGCTAGCACCCAAGCCGCACAAGCGGCTGTAGAAGCTCAAGCTTTGGCTGAAGCCCAGGCAATGGCAGAAGCTCAAGCCATAGAAGAAGCTCAAGCAAT
>DCAT01000106.1:2902-21389 GCA_002312935.1 Oceanospirillaceae bacterium UBA1126
GTTAGAAGAAGCTCAAGCAACAGCAGAAGCTGAAGCACAAGCAGCTGCAGAAGCCATAGTGGAAGCTCAAGCAGAGGCTGCAAGTCAAGCCCAGGCTCAAGCAGCAAAAGCCGCAGCCGACGCAGCAGATGTGGCACAACAGGCTGCAAGCGAAGCAGCTGCAGTTGCAGCTCAAAAGCAGCAGCAAGCACAAGACACCGCGCAGGCCTTAGCTCATATCATTTATTTTGATTTTGACCAGTCCACCATTAAAGCCGAATTCCGCACTGCGCTTAATGGCCATGCTGCGTATTTAAGCCAAAACCCTTCGGCGAGTATCGTTTTAGAAGGGCATGCTGATGAACGTGGAACACGAGAGTATAATATTGCGTTGGGCGAGCGTCGTGGCAATGCGGTAAGTCGCTATCTAGTAGTCCAAGGTGTTTCTATAGATGCGATTGAAGTCGTTAGCTTTGGCGAAGAACGCCCAGTTAATGCCGGTCATGATAGCGCGTCTTGGTCCGAAAACCGTAGGGTCGAAATCCGTTACATTAATTACTAGTTAGCTGTATTCGATACAGTCACTACAATAGTAATGTAGCGTGTTTTACACGCATTAAATACCATCGTTGTGCTCGCATAACGGTGGTTTTTGTTTTTTAACCTGGTGTTTTTGAGGTTTATTGAATGTCTCAAATATTTAATCGTTTTGTTCTCTTGTTCGTTGTAGTGGTTTTCTCATTTCAAGTGAATGCCAACAATTCTGTGCCAGTCAGTGATTTGGCAAATGATATAGGTACTGAGGTTATTGCTATTCCTCAGCCTGCGCAGGCTGTGGTTGAAGAACCTATTAATGCGGTCGCTGTGGACACCCCTATCAATACTAATGCTAATGCGCAAATGTTTGATATTGTTGAAATGTTACAATATGAATTGCAGCAATTACGCGGTCAAGTAGAAGAGCTTAGCTACCATCTAGAGCGCCTTAAAAAGGATCAAAAACAGCGCTACTTAGATTTGGATCGGCGAATTGTTAGCTTATCCACACCTCCTCAAGTCATAGACGACTCACAAGTCTCTGATACTAAGAGTGAAATGGGTGAAGCTGATTTGACTAGTGCTCCACTTGGTAGCTCCATCGCTTTAGATCAAGCAGTCGTCATTCAAGAAGCCTACGATCCTGAAATTGAAAAGTTAGCTTATAAGGCTGCGTTTGGGCTTATTAGAGAGCGGCAATATGATGCTTCTATTGAGGCGTTATTAACTTTTTTAAATGACTTCCCCGAGGGTGTGCTAGTTGGTAATGCGCATTATTGGTTAGGAGAGGTTTACATGGTGCAAGGTGATGCGTCTTTGGCAGCCCAATCTTTTGAGTATGTAATCCGTGAGTTCCCTGGTCATCGAAAGACTCCAGATGCTTTATATAAAGCTGGGGTTGCCTACCAGAATGTCGGCAATAATAATAAAGCAAACCAGCTTCTGCAGCGGGTACTCCAGGAGTATCCAGACTCTTCTGCTGCTCGTTTAGCCCAAGAAAGAGTAAACTAGCATGTCTCAAAGTGCTGCCTTGATGATGAGTCAAAAACAGATTGCAGCAAGAGTGCTGGTTCAAGAACACCTAGCTCATGAGCATTTACAAGCGATGCCGAGCGGACAAGACGTAGGTGCACAAAAGCAACGCATTAAACGTTTGCTTAAGCGGCAAGATGCAACCTTAGTAGCCCATTATTATACTGATGCTCTAGTCCAAGAGTTAGCAGAAGAAACAGGGGGTTGTGTATCTGATTCCCTAGAAATGGCACGTTTTGGTAGTCACTCTTTATCATCTACTTTAATTGTGGCAGGCGTTCACTTTATGGGTGAGACTGCGAAAATTCTTAGCCCTACAAAACGAGTTCTGGTACCCACTTTAGAGGCCACTTGCTCTCTTGATATTGGCTGTCCTGCTAAAGAGTTTACAGCCTTTTGCGACGCGCATCCTGATCATACCGTTGTTGTTTATGCCAACACGTCTGCAGCCGTTAAAGCACGTGCAGACTGGGTGGTTACTTCGGGCATTGCGGTAAAGTTAATGGAGCATTTGGCCTCAGAGGGTAAACCAATAATATGGGGGCCAGACCAGCATTTAGGACGTTATATAGCGAAACAAACTGGCACTGAAATGCTACTGTGGCAGGGTTCGTGCATAGTCCATGATGAGTTTAAAGTTATTGGTGTACAGCAGCTAAAGCAGGTTTATCCTAATGCCGCAGTATTGGTCCATCCTGAGTCTTCTTATGCGATGGCGGAAATTGCAGACTTTGTTGGCTCTACGACTCAGCTAATTAAAGCTGCACAAGAGATGCCTAATAAAGAGTTTATTGTAGCAACAGATCGTGGCATTTTTTATAAAATGCAACAGGCGGCCCCAGACAAAATGCTAATGGAAGCCCCGACGGCTGGAAATAGTGCAACGTGCCGAAGCTGTGCTCATTGCCCTTGGATGGCAATGAATGATCTAGATAAAATAGAGCAGGTATTGTTGTTTGGGACGAATGAAATTGTTATTGACGCAGTTCTTCAGAAGCAGGCGTTAAAGCCATTACAACGACTCATGGACTTTGCAGCAACTAATTAAATCGTGCTTGATCAGCTAGAAGCGTTAAGGCCTCTTGCTGTTGTTCTGACACTGAGCCTGCTTGACTATCAGGCTGCTGCTGACTGGCGTATTGTGCCTGTTTAAGCGCCAGTTTTGCCTCCCCGCGCAATAAGTGCCAGCGGGACTGGGCCATGTGATTAAGTTGTAAGCGCTGGTCTTCAGCGCCCCATTCAGCGAGTGTGCGCCATCCTAAAATCCATGTGGGGTGGTCATCTAATAGTGCTAACAAAACATTAACAGCAGCCCTTGGTTGAGTATTTTGGCGCAGGGCGAGCGCTTTGATCCATAACGACAAACTATTATCACGGCGATTAAGTTTTCTTAGCGTTAATTGCTTCAATACTGTTTGGGCCTGCTTTTGAGTTAATAAGCTCTGCATCCAGCTATACCAAATCAATGTTTCATTAGGTTGTTTTAATACTAAGTCCTGTAATTGTTGGTTAGCTAAAACTAACTTGCCGGAATTTTGGTTAACCAGAGCCTCAGAAAATGCAATTAAAGTACTGTAATGGTTGGCCAGTGGGTCGAACTTTTGCATTAGTTGGTTGACCGAGGGTGAGGCAAGGCCTGATAGAGCCATCGCTTGGTAAATTTTTAACAAGTCAAAGCCTAAATCAAAACCATGTTCGGTCTGGCTCTGCTGGGAAATTAAAATACGCTGGCTAATATCCGCCACTCGTTCATTATTGATTGGGTGGCTGCGAGCCCATTCCCACTGAGGAGAATCCTGAACGTAGGGTGATTGCAAACGTTGTAATAAGCGCTGCATATGGGTTATATCAAAAGGGCTTTGATACATTAAATCAAAACCAATTCGGTCTGCTTCTCTTTCGTGACGGCGGCTGTAGCTTAGTTGGTTTCGCTGAAGAGCAGATTGAGTGGCGTAGATGCCAGCTTCTCCAATGTCACCATTTACGTTCCCTGCAAGCCATATGGATGCTATAAAAGCACCTAAGTATAGGGGCGCTTGAGCTTTTTCTTGTGCTTGGGTTTGCACGTAATGGCGTAAACTAAGGTGAGCTACTTCGTGTGCAAGTACAGCGACTAATTCGTCTACAGAACCTGCTTGTTCTATTAACCCAGTATTAATGCCGATAATTCCACCGGGAGCGGCAAAAGCATTAATTTTCCCATCATGTATTAGAAAAATTTGGGTGTTTTTTTTACTAAGTTGACTCCGACTAATCAATGGTTGAGTGAGATCTTTAATAAATTTTAGGGCTGCTAGATCATTCCAAAGTGGTAGTTGTTTACGGATGCTGCTAGCAATAATGTTGCCAAACTGGTACTCATCTTCTAGGCTCATGTGATTAGAGCTATGAATATTAATTACCGGTAAGTTTTCAGCTGCAGCTGTTTGAATGGGAATTGCTAATATCACCAACGCTAAACAGATAGTCCTTGGTAAGGAATTCATAAAATATCCCAACGATAGATAGGACTGAAGGACCGCTTGACCTATAATGTTTCCTTTCATTGAGATTCCTGTTAATGAAGATGAGATTTGATATGTATAATGATACGACAGTGGACGCAACACTCGGACACCAGCTGCTGGATACTCAGGGTTTACAGTGTCCTTTACCACTATTAAAAGCGAAGCGAGCTTTAAGCCAGTTAAAAGTGGGCGAAAAGCTTAAAGTGTTAGCAACAGATGCTGGTTCGCAAAGGGACTTTGCGGCGTGGACACGATTGACTGGTCACCATTTACATCAGAATGAATGTATTGATAACGTTTATCATTATCTCATTGAAAAGAGAATTTAGGATAACACATGTTTAAAGTATTTCGCGCTTGGTTGGACCATTTTTTTGCTGATGAACAGGCACTGCTACTGGTGGTTCTATTAGCGGTTGGTTTAGCTGCAATTTTGATGTTTGGCTCTACTTTGGCTCCAGTTTTTGCAAGTATGATACTGGCATATTTGACGCTGGGTCTAGTAGAGTGGTTGGAACGTTTTGGGGTTAATCACTTGCCTGCAGTTTGGGGCATTTATAGTTTATTTATAGCGCTACTTATGGCTTTTATTTTTGTTCTATTACCCTTGTTATGGTACCAAGCAACTGATTTACTAGGTGATTTACCGCTAATGCTAGAAAAACTGAGGGGCTTGTTTATGTTGTTACCAGAACAATACCCTGAATTGGTTAATGCGGATCAAATTAAACAATTATCTGATGCTGCGATGGCAGAAATAGGTAATGCTGGCCAGCTCTTAGTGTCCTTTTCCTTGGCGTCTATTGGGCAGTCACTCACGTGGTTAGTGTATCTGGTATTAGTGCCAATATTAGTGTTTTTCTTTCTCAAAGATGGCCATATGATGGTGCTTTGGCTAACTGCATTTTTACCTATAGAGCGCAATGTATTAAGCCATGTATGGCTTGAAATGGATCAACAAATTGCTAATTACGTCCGTGGCAAAGTGGTTGAGATTGTCATTGTAGGAAGTGCTACATACGTTGCCTTTTTGTGGTTAGGGCTGGATTATGCAGCTTTATTAGCTATGGTTGTCGGTTTGTCGGTGCTTATTCCATATATAGGAGCGACGCTTGTAACCATTCCTGTGGCATTAATTGGCTACGTGCAGTGGGGCGTGTCTACAGAATTTTATACCCTAATTATCGTTTATGGCATTATCCAAGCCCTAGATGGCAATGTGCTTGTGCCTTTATTGTTTTCCGAAGCAGTTAACTTGCACCCAGTGGCCATCATTGTTGCCGTATTGTTTTTCGGCAGTCTCTGGGGCCTCTGGGGTGTGTTCTTTGCCATTCCTTTGGCAACATTACTTAAAGCCGTAATGAATGCCTGGCCTAAGAAGCTATTATCTGGCTGAGGCAGTCTAAAACGATCTGAGCGTGCTGAGGAACTTTTACGGCACGCCATTCTTGTACTAAAACACCTTTAGAATTAATCAAAAAGGTACTTCGATCAATTCCCAAGTACTCTTTGCCGTACAGCTTTTTTAGCTTGATTACATCAAATAGTTGGCATAATGCTTCGCTTTCATCACTAATTAGTTCAAATTTATAGCCTTGTTTGGCTTTAAAGTTTTCGTGCTTTTTAATAGAATCTCTTGAAATACCAAATATTTTACAATTGAGCTGTTCGAATTCACTTAGTAAGTTGTTAAAATCATGTCCTTCAGTAGTGCATCCAGGTGTATCGTCTTTTGGATAAAAATACAGCACAAAAAATTGGCCTTTTAATTGATCTAAATTAAATTCAGTTTGGTTTGTGGCTGGGGCTGTTAAGTAGGGTACGGGTTGTCCAATAGTAAGGCTCATATGGGTAGTCTCAATTAAAAGTGTTATAATATAATTTTTGTGACATGTTAAACAACTGGACGACATTTTGAAACAACAAGGTTTTGGATTTACGCGTACTTTCGGATTATTTTTAGCAACTATAGTGCTGACTTCCTGTTCTGGAAACCCCTTAGTTAGTAAAGATGGTGACAGCATCCTAAGAAATAAAAGCTTAGATTATGCAACATCTAAGGTTATCGATCGTATTGTTGTACCTCAAGGTTTAAATGACGACCAAGTTCAGAACGACTTACTCACTATACCTGCCGCTCAACTGGTGGGTCAATCCACAGGTATTGAATCTGCGCCGCGACCAGATTTTGTGTTTGCTGAAGCAGGAAGCGGTTCTGCATATTTTACTGGTGGAGCAAATTTAAAGCGTATTAGCGTTGCTGGCAGCCTAACCAAGGTACAAGGGCAGGTAGCCCAGTTTTGGTCTAACCAGGGCATTACTATAGATACTATTTCCGGCCCTAAAGTGATTGAGACCGAGTGGTTTTCTTTATCAAAAAAAGGGCCTGCCGATGACTTTGTTAGTCGTTGGATTAGAAGTTTGACTAAATCTGACGATAATATTGCTTATGGCCGAGTTAAAGTTGAGTTAAATGAAACGCTGAAAAACCGGATTGAACTGTCTTTGTATTTTTTGCAATTTACTCAGTTAGAAATTGAGCAAAAAAAACCAGTAGATTGGCAAGAGGCGGGCCGTGCGCTAGCTAATGAGTCTGAGATTACGTTTGAATTACTGCGTTACCTAAGCCACACAGCGCAAGTGGCTCAAAAAACTGATGAAGCCAGTCTGCAATACCGGGCGCCTTTATTAGGTAAAGATCAATATGGACAACCTTTGGTGCAGCTTGGCGTAACCTATAATAAGGCTTTGCCATTGGTTATTGCGGCTATGTCTTCTTTTGATGTAGGCAGTTATGACGAAACTGCCCAAAAAGTTTATTTTACCCATACAAGTCACTTGCGAACGTTTCAAGAGACTAGCACCAATGCTGGTGGAGTGTGGAGTTGGTTCAAAGGCCTTCATGGTGGCAGCACTAGAAAACCTGGTGTAACCATCAATCTCGCCCTGTTGGGTGGTAATGAGGCTGAGGCGACAATAAGTGATCGTCCTATTTACTCATCTGATCCAAACTTAGCGAAAGAGGAAGAGAGCCTAGCTGATAAAAAGGGCTTTAAGGTATGGTTAGGGGGGGAAGTGATTTATGTATTTGAAGACAAGGATCAGGGCGACACCAGCGATACTGGAGAATATACCTTTGTGGGCCAATTTCAGTTAAGTTTTGAAGAAACATTAACTAGCGTTTACTTACAAGTATTAGATAACCAAGGACAGCCTGCTGCTAAAGTTTATGCAGAAGAGATTCTTTGGGACTTGCAGCAACAGTTGATTCAATAAAATACGCATTATAGGAGTCATAAGGCATGGATGCAGTGCTGTTAGATGGGGCAACGCTAGGCCCTGGAGACCTCGATTTTAGTGTCATCCAAGCGGCTGTTGGCAATCTGCGCTGGCATCAACATACTCAGCCAGATGAGATCGTTGAGCGCCTAACGGGTGCCCATATTGCCTTAGTTAATAAAGTTGAATTAGACGCCACACATTTTGCCCAATTACCTGAGCTAAAACATATTATTGTGCTTGCCACTGGGGTTAATAACATTGACCTTAACGCAGCTACAAAGTTTGGTATTAGCATACAAAATTGTCGAGCATATGGGGTAGATTCAGTGGCACAGCATTGCTTAATGTTGATGCTTAGCTTAAGTACTAGAATGCTCAGTTATAGGCGCTCAATCAATAATGGTGAGTGGAGCGATAGTGCCCAATTTTGCATGTTAGATTATCCAGTAGAAAGTTTGGCAGGTAAAACTTTGGGTATTGTAGGTTATGGAGATCTTGGCAAGGGCGTTGCCAATCTAGCACGTGCCTTTGGCATGACGGTACTGGTTGCTGCAAGGCAAGGTCAAGAGCCTAGGGATGGACGTATACCCCTGGGTGATCTGTTGCCTCAAGTGGACGTACTATCTTTGCATTGCCCGCTTACTAAAGACACTACAAACTTGATTGATTGGCCTCAGCTTTGTGCTTTGCCAAAGGCTTCATTATTAATTAATTGTGCCCGTGGTGGCATTGTAAATGAGGCCGCTTTAATTAAGGCACTGGATGAAGGCCAGATAGCAGGCGCAGGTATTGATGTGTTAACTCAGGAGCCACCACCCAAAAACCATCCCTTACTGGCTGTAGAAAGGGACAATCTTATTATTACACCACATACAGCCTGGGCTAGCCGTCAAGCTCGCCAAACTATCCTTAATCAAGCTGCAGAAAATATACTAAGTTTAACCTCTGATCAAGATCGTGTTCGCCAACTGTAAGTTGTTGATTTTGAAAAAGTGTCAATAGTTAGGGCTCAAAAAGAACATCTTTTTTGTCGTTTTCTGTGTTATTTATTCTTGACATCCCTAACTCATTGAAACTTATAGCGCGTGTTGTACACATTTTTCAAGCCCCAGCATAAAACCCATTAATTCCTTAAAATTTTCTTAACTTTACAGATTGACATTAATAACATGTTGATTTAAAAGGATAAGTTTTAAGCTGGTTATTTTTTAACCAGTTTGTTAACAAGGCCGATATAATGGGCTTTGAGGCTTTTTTACAATATTTGTTCACAGACTTATCCACCGCTTATGTGTATAAAACTTGGATCCTCTTAAGGCTTAGTGTTTGCTAATACATTAGCTTTAACGCAAATACTAAAATAACTCTATTGATACTATTTATAAGATATTTTTTACTGATATAATTGACATGGTAAGACAAACGTAATAACCAATGAGATAGACAACGAAATGAAATTAATGCGATTTTTTTTGATAACTTTGACTGTATTGTCAATAAACTCTTATGCTAATCAAGCAGCAACGGATCAAGTTAAGTTTGCTAACGCTTGGGTAAAAAAGCCTATGCCTGGAATGCAAATGACAGCAGGGTTTGTTGAAATTGAAAATGTGACAGACTCTAGTCTTCGGTTAGTTGCTGTGAGAACTTCTTTCAGTGCCCACTCAGAACTTCACAGCATGATCATGGTTGATAATGTCATGCAAATGCGCCAAGTTGCAGATGGTTGGCTCATTGCCCCAGGGTCTATCCTAACCTTATCTCCTGGTGGTAAGCATGTGATGTTGATGGGTCTTAAGCAAAATATGAAAAACCTATCAGAAGTCACTCTAGAATTTAACATTGAAGGCATAGGTTGGGTTGCAGTGCCAGCAGATGTGAGGGCACCAAAAATTTGATTGTTAATGCCTGAAATTAAAATATAGTGACACCTAACTCAGTCACTATACCATCGAGGGGCTGGTCATATGGTCCCTTAATGACCTGGTCCATTTCTTGCGCAGCATAAGCAATACCGTACACTGGTACCCACTTGTTTTTTCGTAATTTCTCTAACGTCCGATCATAAAATCCACCCCCATATCCAAGGCGAAAACCTCTGCTATCAAAGGCTAGTAAGGGTGCCAAAATAATATCAGGTTCTAATTCTATTTTATCATTACTTGGCTCAAGGGTTCCAAAATTAGCATTTTGTAACGTGTCTCCTGGGCACCAAGTGCGAAAAATAAGTGGTTTTCCAGCCCCAAGCATGACTGGCAACACCATTTTATGCCCTAAAGAATGCAGTGTCCTCAACAATGGTATGGGGTCAAGCTCATCACCTAACGGCCAATATACTGCTACGATTTGAGCATGTGGCAGTATATTGGCGTCTAATAATCGATCACACACTTGCTTACCCAGATAGGGGTCCACAGCAAATGCTTTAGCTCTTTGTTGTTTCGCTTGAATGCGCAATAACTGCTTTTTTTCATCGATCGACGACATTACCTATTCTCTTAAGTAGACTCAACAAAGGCTTGTTTTGGTAGACTGGCTAGTACACACTAGATTCCACCTAAAGCATAGTTTTTTCTCACTACTTTGGGTGGTACCATCATACTTATGTAACTAATTGGAGTGATTAGGGTAATTTTATGGCGATTGAAGATCTGCTAGACATGAATCAAGCTTGGGCTAAAAAAATAGCTCAGGAACAGCCAGAGTTATTTACTACACTGGCTCAACAACAATCGCCAAAGTATCTGTGGATCGGCTGTTCTGACAGTCGGGTTCCAGCAAATGAAATTGTTGGCATGTTGCCTGGAGAGCTGTTTGTTCACCGAAATGTGGCTAATTTAGTCAAACACGTCGATTTCAACTGCCAATCAGTGATTCAATATGCAGTTGAAGTGCTTAAAGTTGAGCATATTATCGTGTGTGGCCATTATGGCTGTGGTGGTATTAAGGTGGCTTTGGAGAATACTAACGCGGGTATCAGCGACTACTGGCTAAGGTCAGTTAAAGATATTTTCTTGCGTCATCGTGAAGATTTGCAAGAGTTTCACAATGAAGAAGCTTGCCTGAACCGTATGTGTGAAATTAATGTGGTTGAGCAAGTGGCTAACTTAGCCCATAGCAAAACCGTGCAAACAGCCTGGCAAAAAAACCAAACTCTAGAAATACATGGTTGGATATACGGACTAAATGATGGCGTGATAAAGAATTTGAATGTCAGCCACAAAGGCTTAGATGATATTGATGACATTTATCAAGTTGAGGTGTAATTTCTCGATGTGTGAGTTAGAGAAGGTGCACACACGCACGTATGGCTACCCAGCAACGATCTTTACTTAAAGTCTGTTGTTAGTATCAGGTCGGCTGCTTTAGCTGCCACCATCATTGTGGCAGCATTGGTGTTGCCAGAGGTAATGTTGGGAAACACAGATGCATCGGCAATTCGCAAGCCTTCCAAACCGTGTACTTTTAACTCAGAGTTTACAACAGTGATTAGTGGGTCTTCGCCCATGGCACAGGTGCCACATAAATGATAAATAGAACTCCCTTCAGTTCGAAAATACTCTAACATCTCGGCTTCTGTTCGCACCTTTTGTGCTGGTTTTTCTTCTCTCACAGTGACGTTTTGTAACGCTTGAGTTTGGCTTATACGGCGTACTAACTGGCACGCTTGAATAACTTCTTGCCGATCTTTTTCTGTACTTAAGTAATTAAAGTTTACCAAGGGTGGTTGTTTAGGGTCAATGCTAGCAATGTTGATATGACCGCGGCTAGTAGGTCGGCAGGGATTTACTGCCATTAGGTAACCCGAATAGGGCAACGGTTCTAACTTGGCATTAGGGCTTTGGGAGATTTCATAAGATAGTGGGTTAAAATAAACCTGTAAATTAGCATGGGTTTCTGACTCATTGCCACGAAAGAAACCCCCTGCTTGGTTCACTGCCATAGACAAAGGCCCACTTCGCTTAAACGCATACTTTAGACCCGCTTTTATCTTCCCTGGCCAAGTGCCAAAATCATCATTTAAGGTGGGTACTTTGCTGTGGAAATAAAAGCTCGCACATAGGTGGTCTTGTAGGTTCTGGCCTACGGCTGGAAGAAGGTGTTTTATGTCAATATTATGCTTTTCTAGTAATACTTTTTCGCCCACACCAGAAAGCTGTAAAAGCTTAGGGTTCCCCACTGCTCCAGCACATAGAATGATCTCTTTACGAACACTAACATGTCGTAATTCACCCATGTGAATAACATCCAAACCTTTTATTTTTTTGTCTTTAATTCGCAATTTTTGCACGTGGGCATGGGTCCACAAGTCTAAGTTGCTGCGCTTTAAAGCAGGTTTTAAGTAAGCCGTATAGCTTGAGTCACGGCGGCCATCGCGGATATTGGCGTCATAAATTCCTGCACCCTCAAACTGCACGCCATTAAAATCGTCACTTTGTGGTAAGCCTAGTTCTTGAGTGGCCTGTATATAGGGCTTACATATTGGGTGTGCATCTTGGTGCATAGGGGTTATGCCAATAGGGCCAGTGGCACCATGGTATAAGCTTGGGCCTTTAGGGTGTTGTTCTAGTTCATTAAAATAAGGTAGCACCTGATCATAAGACCAGCCGGGATTACCTGCCGCAGCCCAGTCGTTAAAATCCTGAGCTTGGCCACGTACATAAATCATCGCATTGATGGAGCCAGAACCCCCTAGGCATTTCCCCCTAGGCACATATAGGGTTCGCCCCTTCATGTTAGGCTCAGGTTGGCTTTGGTACATATAGTTATAACGAGGGTGGTAATAGGTGCTGCCAAACCCTGCAGGTACCGAGATCCATGGGTTAAATAATGGCCCTCCCGCTTCTAATAACAGAACATTATAACTTCCACACCGAGTGAGTTTGTTGGCCAGCACGCACCCAGCAGAACCTGCTCCTACAATGATGTAATCTACTTCCATAACCGGCTACTCCCAGCCACTTGCGCTTTATACCTTAACATTCAGAGGCTGTGCTCAAGTTTTAATTAGGCGTATTAGAGTGGTCATTATACACTTTGCTATCCATAACCAAGTGCAAGCGTTTTCCGGTATAAGGGGAATGGGCCTTCACTACATCCATGTTTAGCGAGATACCTAACCCTGGTTTAGCATTGGGAATAATGTAACCGTTTTGCCAATCAATTTTATCCTCAACCACTTCTGCATGAAAACCACCCCAAGTATTAATGCTCTCTTGAATTAAGAAGTTAGGAGTAGCGGTTGCTAATTGAATGCTAGCGGCTGCACCCACAGGTCCATTATATAGATGAGGAGCAATTTGGCAGAAATACACTTCGGCTAAAGCTGCAATTTTTTTAGCCTCCAAAATTCCACCTACACGGCCTAAGTTCATTTGCAAAATAGACGCAGCATTATGCTTCAAAACGTCATGAAACTCATATTTGGTAGTTAATCGCTCGCCCGTAGCAATTGGAATACTGGTTTTGGAAGCCACTCTTGCCATTGCTTCTGGTTGCCCTGGGGGTACAGGTTCTTCAAACCATAAAGGGTCAAAAGGCTCAATGCGCTGGGCTAAGCGAATGGCAGATGCTGGAGTCATTTGGCCATGGGTGCCAAATAACAGATCACAATTATTACCTACAGCATCACGAATTTTTCGGCAGAAAGTTTCGCTTCGTTCTAGAGTAGCGAGTGAAATCTGGTGGCCAGAATAGGCACTATAAGGTCCAGCAGGGTCAAACTTTAATGCAGTAAAACCTTGCTCCATATTTTTTAGCGCACATTCAACTGCTAAATCGGGGCACTCGTAATCATACTCACCTTTACTATTAGTCGGATAGAGGTAAGTATAAGAACGTAACTTATCATGAACTTTGCCACCTATTAGCTCATAAACCGGTTTACCTGCCGCTTTGCCAATAATGTCCCAGCAAGCCATTTCTAGACCACTAAACGCCCCCATCATGGTGAGGTCTGGTCGCTGAGTAAACCCACTGGAATAGCATTCTCGGTAAAACCGTTCAATATGATGTGGGTCGTAACCTTTCAGGTAGCGATCAAATACGTCATCTAACACTTTTACCATCACCTCTGGATGAAAAGTAGACGCATAAACCTCACCCACACCCTTAATGCCACAAGTTGTTTGTAGGGTGACAAAAATCCAATACATACCACCAATGTGAGGTGGGGGTACGGCCACAATGTGGCTTTGCATGGTGGCTATTTTCATAACATGCCTCTGCTTTGTTTAAATTAAACGGTTGGCGGCAATATAGCGCTTTTGGGGAATGTTAGGCTAGCTATTTTAATGTTGGTATTATTCAAGGGGCCCAATGGTAAACAAAAAAATTATTAAAAGCCGGTTTAACTAAGACCCATAGCTATAAAGTGAGGGTTTAAAATGTCTCTCTTACCATAAACCATAGGCTCACCAGAGATTTGTTGTACGCTTCCATTAGCCCCTTCTAGCACCGCCTGAGCAGCTGCAGTATCCCATTCGCATGTGGGTGCTAGTCGAGGGTAGTAGTCTGCTAAGCCTTCAGCAATGCGAATAAATTTAAGGGAGCTCCCAGCTTGCAGAAGTGTGGTTGGACCTAATTCACTGATGAGAATTTTTGTGGCGTCATTAAGGTGGCTTTTGCTAGCGAGCACCCTAATAGGGCTGTTGGCTTTAACACACTCAATTGAAGTAATAAGGAGTGCCGTGTTTTGCTCTTGTTTAAAGGCACCTAGGTATGGGCCTCCCCAATAAACAGTATTAGTTATAGGCACACCCACTAATCCAAAAATAGTTTTATTGGCTTCGATTAAAGCTAAGTTAACGGTAAATTCACCATTTTTATTAATAAATTCTTTGGTACCGTCTAATGGGTCTATAAGCCAGTAACAGCTATGATTTCTGCCAATGTCTACTGATGTAATGTCTTCTTCAGACACTACAGGGATCATGGGCGTAAGCCTTCCTAGGCCTGCTACAATATAATGATGAGCAGCCAGGTCTGCTGCCGTTACTGGTGACTCATCGCCTTTTTTTTGCACATCAAAGTGGTCGCTATGGTAGATTTTTAATATCACATCACCGGCTTCTTTAGTGAGTTGCACTAAGCCTGCCAGTAGTTCGGGGTTAGACATTATTGTTTCAGCACGACTCATGGTTGCAACTCCAGTTTTAAGATCATGTTCGCAACAAGTTGCTCAGCAATGTGTTGGGAGGTTAAGAGGCTAGTGCCCACTTCAATATTAGGGTTCTTTTGTGCATCATAAGGGTTATTGAGACCAGTGAATTTAAAGGATTTACCGTGTCTGGACTTTTTATATAAACCTTTTGGGTCACAGTGCTTAGTTGTATCTAATGGTGTGGTAACAAAAATTTCTAAAACATCGTTATCTTCAAACGAGCTTTTACAGCGTTGCGTTCGGTTCTACAACCAAGATTATAATACTCTTTTTTATTTATATTCTATGCATGTCAAGACGCACTTTAGCTGATTCAATACGATTGAATAAAAAGGTTAGGTAACAGCTTGTTGTTGCAAAAACTGGGGCTGGTTCCAAGTCTCATTTGACATGATATCCACCAAGGCATCCACTGTGTCCCAGAGGTCTACATACCTTAAGTAAAGTGGAGTAAAGCCAAAGCGAAGATTATCTGGTGCTCTGAAGTCACCCACAATATTACGTGCTATTAACGCTTGGATAATAGCGTAGCCTTGAAGGTGAGTTAATGACACCTGGCTGCCACGGTGTTCATCGTTTGTAGGAGATCCTATTATAAACCATGGGCAGCGTTGTTGGATTAACTCAATAAACAGCTTGCCCATATGCATAGACTTGCGCCGCACTGCCTGCATATCCACCTCCAGCATCAGGTTTAAAGACACTTCAAGTGCGGCATTGGCTAATACAGCTGGTGTACCACACATAGCTTGTTGAATGCCTGCTGCACCTTCGTAGTCATCTTCAAAATCAAACGGCTTGGCGTGGCCTATCCAACCAGTCAGAGGCTGTTCAAATTCTGCTAAATGGCGTTTAGCCACATAAACAAAAGCTGGCGAACCTGGCCCGCCATTGAGGTATTTGTAGGTGCAGCCTACTGCGAGGTCGGCATTAACATGATCTAAGCAGATAGGCATGGCACCTACTGAGTGAGATAGGTCCCACATCATTAAAGCGCCACTTTCTTGGGCTAGCTCGGTAACACTGGCCATATTCCACATAGCACCTGTCTTAAAATGTACATGGGTCAATAACACTAACGCAGTGTCGTCATCAATGGCATTTAGTACTTGGTTTCGAGGTAGGGCAACAACTTGAACCTGGTCACCTAATAACTTAGCTAAACCCTGCAACAAATAGAGGTCTGTAGCAAAATTGCCAGTTTCAGTAATAAGCTTACTGCGACCGGGGCGCATTTTAACGGCGGCGGCGGCTAACTTAAAAATATTCACCGAAGTAGTGTCACATACCAACACTTGTCCCATTTCTGCACCGACTAAACGGCCAATTTTATCGCCCAGTTCTGTGGGCTTTTGCATCCACTGATGACAGTTCCAGCTGCGGATTAAATCAACACCCCATTGCTGCTGTATCACCTCACTAACATGGCTTGCAGTGGCTTTAGGCAATACACCAAGGGAATTGCCGTCCAGATAAATAAGGCCATCCTGTAGGCTAAACTCACTTCTCATAAATGCTAGTGAATCATTTAGATCTAATATTTCAAAGGTTTCTCGGTTTAATGAGGTCATACTGCTGCTCTTTTTAGTGGTCGACATTTATCAGTTTTGAGTTGGCAAGTTAATAGGTACTAACCAACGTAATGGTATGTGATTTAAAGACTTGTACGAACAGACCAAAGCTCTGGGAAAAATTCTAAAGACAGGGCTTTTTTAAGATAGCCTACCCCAGATGTCCCACCAGTGCCGTGTTTGTGGCCAATAATACGTTCTACAGTTTTTACATGGTTAAAACGCCACTGTTGAAAGTGATATTCTAAGTCTACTAATTTCTCGGCTAATTCGTATAAATCCCAATAAGTTTCTGTGTCTTCATAGACCTTTTGCCACGCAGCTTCAACCTGCTTATTAGGCGTGTAAGGTTGTTTCCAGTCTCTTTCAATTTGGCCTACTGGAATATCAAAACCCCGTTTTTTAAGTAGCTGAAGACAAACATCGTACAAGCTAGGTGAATTGAGAACGGCATTCAAATGTTGGTAGTTTTTAGGGTGATTTTTATGAGCTTCAATTAATGCGACGTTTTTATTGCCCAATAAAAACTCTAGCTCGCGGTACTGAAACGACTGGAAGCCTGAACTTTGTCCCAGGCTGTCTCTAAAGCTAGCGTAATCTGCTGGGGTCATGGTGACTAAAACTTCCCATGCATTAACCATCTGCTGTTGTATGCGAGCAACGCGAGTAAGCATCTTAAAAGCAGGCCGTAAGGTGTCTTGAGCAATCAACTGGGATGCGCCGTGGGCTTCATGCAGGCAGAGCTTCATCCATAGCTCTGAGGCTTGGTGGATAACGATAAATAACATTTCGTCATGGGCGTCACTAAGAGGGTTCTGTTGCTCTAAAAGACTTTCTAAACCGAGGTATTGGCCGTAACTAATGTCTTGCTGCCAGTGAATGTTTTCATCGCTGACGTCGATGGCACCAGAGGCGTATGGGCACTTGTAGGTCATGGTTGTTCCGTGTGGGCGTTTTTTATAGTGTAGGGTGTATATTTTTTGAAGTAAATGTCATAATTTGAGTATTAAGTATGAATTAAATGCATACATTGGATAGGTTAATGGCAATTAAATTAAGTGTTAGGCAGTTACAAATGATTCGGGCTTTAGAGATAGCTGGCAGTGTGTCAGGTGCTGCAGTGGCCTTGCAGGTAAGCCAGTCGGCATTGAGCCACCGCATACGCGAAGCTGAACGCTTGTTAAATACCGCGTTATACACTAGGCAAAATAAAAAGCTAGTCGCGACGCCGGCAGGCCTAAGAGTGCAATTTGCTGCACGCAGGGTTCTATCGGAGTTAGAGAGGGCAGAGCAAGATGTAGCACAGATGAGTGGCGGAGTAACAACCACTGTGCGCTTGGGTTTGGAGGCGTATGCACCCCACCACTGGTTGCCTGAGTTGTATCAACAGCTAGCGATTGATTGCCCACACATTGGTCTAGAAATTGCGGCTGATGTGGGTTTGAACCCTGAGTCAGCATTACGCCAACAAGCCATTGATATTGCAGTAGTTTCTGGGGTTTCACCAGCAAGTGATTTTAACTGCATTCATTTGGGTGAAGACCCACTGTTGGCATTAATGGCCAGTAATCATCCGTTGGCGTGTCACGCTCGATTACTACCGCAGATGTTTGCCGATTTTCCTTACGTGGCTTATCACACAAACCCAGAACAAGGGCGAGAGTATGATCTGGTGTTTCGGCGTCACCATGTGCTGCCCAGCAATGTAATCAGTGCTGGAGTTACTGAAGCAGTATTAAACATTGTGAGTGACAGCCAAGGTATTACTATTCTTCCTGCTTGGACTGCTTTGTCGCAAGGGCCAAAATATGGGTTAGTGACTCGTCCGATAGGTGATGGTGAACTAACAACCCAGTGGTACCTTGCTGGGTTGCACCAAGTGGCAAATAGAGAAGCTATTCTAGAGGTCATGCAGATGATACAAAATATAACCAACTTTGGTGACTAATAGCTGCACCTCGTAAATAATTTAGGTAAAATACGCGTTCGATTTATCTGAGAAAACACTCTATATGTCTGCTTTTCATAACGTACTTGCCACTAATGACGACTTGCCCATTACTACTGATTTACCTGTTCACAGTGGTAAAGTGCGCAGTGTTTATTGGTTGAACAACAAGCAAAGTAAGCGTTTAATTGCTGCCAAAGGTTACAATGTTGCTGCTGATTCACCTTTGGCAGTAATGGTTATTAGTGATCGAATTTCTGCCTTCGACTGTATATGGCACGGTGAAGGGGGATTGCAAGGTGTCCCAGGTAAAGGGGCCGCACTCAATGCTGTCGCTAACCATTGGTTTGCCCGCTTCCGTGAGGCTGGCCTGGCAGACAGTCATATTGTTGATACTCCGCACCCGTTAGTATGGATTGTACAAAAAGCTAAACCGGTAATGGTAGAAGCTATAGCACGCCAATATATC